>NZ_AP031417.1:1585000-2124853 GCF_042850485.1 Veillonella parvula
GAACTGAGAGAGTGTTTCTCGGGTTTGCTCCATCTCGCGATCTCGCTTCCGTCTATTAACTCCCATTGTAGTACGTGTGTAGCCCAGGTCATAAGGGGCATGATGATTTGACGTCATCCCCGCCTTCCTCCGCATTGTCTGCGGCAGTCTCTCATGAGTTCCCACCCTAACGTGCTGGCAACATAAGATAGGGGTTGCGCTCGTTGCGGGACTTAACCCAACATCTCACGACACGAGCTGACGACAACCGTGCACCACCTGTTTTCTGGCTTCCGAAGAAGAGGAACCATCTCTGGTTCTGTCCATCAATGTCAAGACCTGGTAAGGTTCTTCGCGTTGCGTCGAATTAAACCACATACTCCACCGCTTGTGCGGGCCCCCGTCAATTCCTTTGAGTTTCAACCTTGCGGTCGTACTCCCCAGGCGGGGTACTTATTGCGTTAACTCCGGCACAGAAGGGGTCGATACCTCCTACACCTAGTACCCATCGTTTACGGCCAGGACTACCGGGGTATCTAATCCCGTTCGCTCCCCTGGCTTTCGCGCCTCAGCGTCAGTTTTCGTCCAGAAAGTCGCCTTCGCCACTGGTGTTCTTCCTAATATCTACGCATTTCACCGCTACACTAGGAATTCCACTTTCCTCTCCGATACTCTAGATTGGCAGTTTCCATCCCATCACGGGGTTAAGCCCCGAACTTTTAAGACAGACTGACCTATCCGCCTGCGCGCGCTTTACGCCCAATAATTCCGGACAACGCTTGCCACCTACGTATTACCGCGGCTGCTGGCACGTAGTTAGCCGTGGCTTTCTATTCCGGTACCGTCAATCCTTCTCACTATTCGCAAGAAGGCCTTTCGTCCCGATTAACAGAGCTTTACAACCCGAAGGCCGTCATCACTCACGCGGCGTTGCTCCGTCAGACTTTCGTCCATTGCGGAAGATTCCCCACTGCTGCCTCCCGTAGGAGTCTGGGCCGTGTCTCAGTCCCAATGTGGCCGTTCATCCTCTCAGACCGGCTACTGATCATCGCCTTGGTGGGCCGTTACCCCTCCAACTAGCTAATCAGACGCAATCCCCTCCTTCAGTGATAGCTTACATGTAGAGGCCACCTTTCATCTATCCTCGATGCCGAGATTAGATCGTATGCGGTATTAGCAGTCGTTTCCAACTGTTGTCCCCCTCTGAAGGGCAGGTTGATTACGCGTTACTCACCCGTTCGCCACTAAGATTGATAGAAGCAAGCTTCCATCGCTCTTCGTTCGACTTGCATGTGTTAAGCACGCCGCCAGCGTTCGTCCTGAGCCAGGATCAAACTCTCCAAGATATCTTGAAGCTATTTGAATAGCTCATTATTTGTTGTCGTTACTTTTAAGTAACTTTGAATTATGGTTGGTTTTGACTATGTCAAAACCCGCACTCTGGCATATGTTCAATCGTTATGATTGATTACCTATCATTGTTCAGTTTTCAAAGATCTGTTACGTTAGTTCTGCGCCCTAACGACTTGTATAGTATATCAATCTAACCTTAAATCGTCAACCTCTTTTCCAAAGATTTTTCAACCGATTTTTGATTAAATTTATACTCACAATCATAACCAAAATCTCTAAAAATAGAGATAGAAAACTCACAAACCGAAGTTTGTGAGTTTTAATTTGGTGACTCACCCGCGACTCGAACGCGGGACACCCTGATTAAAAGTCAGGTGCTCTGCCAACTGAGCTAGTGAGTCATGTTGGCAGGGGTGGCTGGGATCGAACCAGCGCATAACGGAGTCAAAGTCCGTTGCCTTACCACTTGGCGACACCCCTACAGTGATTACGATGTGTAGGTTATGGGGTGAGTAGTGGGGATCGAACCCACGCGTAACGGAGCCACAATCCGCCGTGTTAACCGCTTCACCATACCCACCACCTTGTAGGTATCGAAGACATTGTCTTCGTAACAAAGAGAATTATATCTTTTCTAGAGATTTGTGTCAACACCTTTTTCTCAATTTCATTAATTTTTACAAACGAAACTTTTAATTGTGTTATCTCTAATATAAGCCCTTTAATCCCCATATAAATAAGGAAGCACTATCGGAAACTTTCGTTTCACAAATGGTGCTTCCCCATTATACACATTATTTACTTAGTTGGCAAATAATTTTTTACAAAATTTGGCAATGCAAAAGCAGCTTTTTGAATGTCTGCATTATAGTACTTAGTTTCAAAGTTTTGTTCTCGGTTTGGAGTCCATGTTAGAGGATCAAATGTTTTGGACCCCAAGGTGAAACAATGCATCCCTGCAGGATAGATTGGAATGAAAGCTGTATATAAGCGAGCAATTGGGAAATGGCTATTAACGTAACCAAAAACTTTTTCCACTAATGGTTGATGTAACATCGGAGATTCTGTTTGTTGTACAAACAAGCCATCAGCTTTCAAAGCTTTTAATGTATTCTTATAGAATTCTTCTGTAAATAAGCCTTCACCAGGACCGATTGGATCGGAACAATCCACGATAATTACATCATAGTAATCTTCTGCTTCTGCCATGAAACCAATACCATCACCAATTTTTACAGTCAATTTAGGGTGGTTTTCAATCATAGCTTTAGCAATAGTTGGTAGATATTGTTTTGCCAACTCTACAACCTTACCATCGATTTCAACCATTGTTACTTCTTTTACACAATCATGACGTACACATTCTCTAGCTACGCCACCATCACCACCACCGATAATCAAAACGCGCTCAGGATTAGGATGTAAGAACAAAGGGATATGGCTCATCATTTCATGATAGATAAACTCTTCACGCTCAGATGTTTGAAAAACACCATCTAAAGCGAGCATCATACCATACTCTTTTGATTTAAAAACTTCAATTTTTTGAAACTCAGATTCCCCAGAGTAAAGCACTTCTTCCGCTTCAGCGCTTAGACGTAAGTGAGGTGTTTGTTCCTCAGTAATCCATTGACTCATGTAGTACCTCCTACTATTTATACTACAATACGCATCGCAAATCACTGCGATGCGTATATATATTACTTTAATTATCCTGTTACTTACTCTTTGCGACTAATGTAACAGAATCCACCACCTAAAATAGTGTCTTTCATCCAATTCGCCAAAGAAAAATCACGAATTTCACCTTCATCAAAGATGCCACAGCGGATATCATCACCGTCCATAAACATCTTGTGAATCGGAACCCAATGCCATGTATAAAGAGCCTTTTCTTTTCCTTTATGACGATTTAAAAATGCTACAGGCACATCCTGTGCCAATGCATCATGTATAAACTGAGCTGCAGCCTCCACCTCTACGCGTGATGCACAGAACGGAGATACATTCAACATATGTACATCATAAGATAGGCCTTTATCCTCGAGTAAGCGAGTAAGACCACGTTCCATCCATTGAGTTTTATAAACACCACCACCAAAACGTGGCTTTACATATTTCCAAACTAAGTTCATCCGTTCTAAAGCAAGCGTTTGGTCGGATGTGGTTTCTAGATCTAATAAGCCATCCCTAAATAGCGAATAGCCCAATACTTGTGATGCCGATGTAGGCCCACAACCAGACAAGCGTTGCCACTCATCAGTGAACCACTCTTGGTCATACCCATATGATGTTTTACCATTTACATCGATATATAGCCATTCTGGATGTTTAATAGATACTTCATTCATGAGATTAACCTTCGATTACTTCTACAGTTTCCATGATAGCACCTTGTTGGATACCATCAACTACATCCATACCTTCAATGACTTTACCAAATATAGTATGTACACCATCTAAATGAGGTTGTGGCTCATATACAATAAAGAACTGACTACCACCAGTATTAGGGCCACGGTGAGCCATAGATAAAGCACCGCGCTCATGTTTATGCGGATTGCCAACTAATTCATCTTTAATTGTATAACCAGGACCGCCTGTACCATTACCATTAGGACAACCACCTTGTGCTACGAAACCAGGAATTACACGGTGAAAACGAAGACCATTGTAGAAGCCTTTGTTAATCAAGTCGATAAAGTTTTGTACTGTGCCAGGCGCTTCTTTTTCAAATAATTCAATTACGATATCGCCGCCGTCAGCCATATGGATTTTCGCTTTTTTCATTGTTCAGGTACCTCCAAAATTGTACGCAACACATGTGCTGCTAATATAAAACCTGCCACGGGTGGCACAAAACTACATGTCCCAGGACTTGTGGCATCACCACGGAACTGTGGTTTTTTCGGTTTTTCAGTAGAAAATAAAACTAATTGTTTTTTTATACCCCGTTTTTTGAGTTCCCGACGCATAACGCGTGCCAAAGGACATGTATGAGACTTATTGATATCTGCAATCATAAGTTTTTCTGGGTAAAAGCGATTACCTCCGCCCATACAAGAAATAACAGGGATGCTTTCACGTTGACAAACCTCAATGATATTAAGTTTCGCCGTTACCATATCGATGGCGTCGATAACATAATCAACGTTCAAGCTTTGAATAAATCCAGGATAGTTTTCCTCAGTATACATAATATCATGAGTTTCTATCACCACATCAGGATTGATAGCAAGAGCTCGTGTCTTTGCTACCTCTACCTTACGTTCCCCAATCGTATTATGAGTCGTAATCATTTGACGGTTCAAATTGCTAGGCGCTATAGAATCTCCATCGATAATAACAATGCGACCTACACCAGCTCTCACTAATGCCTCAAGGGCACCACCGCCTACGCCACCTACACCAAAGAGCGCGATAGACGTGTCTCTTAATGTTTGGATTTTATTGGGACCAACCAACCACTCTAAACGGGTTAACATATATTCCATTAATATTTCCCCGCCGGAATGATTTCTGTCCAATATCCATCTGGATCTGCTATGAAATAAATACCCATATCAGCATTCTCATAAGCAACAACACCCATTTCTTTATGCTTTTTAAGAGCCGCTTCATAGTCATCTACATAGAATGCCAAGTGGAATTCATTATCCCCTAAATTATAAGGACGATCCCAGTCACGCAACCATGTAAGTTCTAATTCATGTGCTGTATAAGGACTTTTTAAATACACGAGGGTAAAAGCACCGCTTGGGTCTTCCAAACGACGAGACTTCTCGAGCAATAATGCCTCTTTATAGAATGCTAGACTTTTATCAAGGTCTTTAACATTTATATTATTATGAGCAAACGAAAACTTCATAGAACCCCCTTCGTAAATACAGGATGTTTTTGTAGGAATTCTCCTCTTTTTATAGTAACACATTTGGCAAATCTATATCTAGTTTATGATATCTAGTTAATAACAAATTTTGCCGTACTACCGTCGTCACCTCGAGTCACTTCTAAATGAGCAGGTATACGAGACTTTAACTCAGGTACATGAGAAATAATCCCAATGAGACGTCCTGACGATTGCAACTGTAACAATGTTTCCATGGCGAGTTCCAATGTATCTGGATCGAGTGTACCAAAACCTTCATCAATAAACATCGTATCCATATGGATGCCACCAGCATAGCTTTGGATAACATCCGCTAATCCCAAGGCAAGCGCCATAGAGGCCAAGAATGTTTCACCACCAGATAAGGTATTTGCTGGTCTAGATTGGCCTGTAAAAGCATCCATAACCGCCAAATCGAGGCCTTGCTTGCCACGCCCACCACCTGTATAGTCGGATCTTTCCAAGGAATATCTGTTGCGACTCATCTTTTGAAGTCGTAAATTAGCAGCATATACAACCTCATCTAAAATCGCCCCCAGTACATAGCGTTCAAAGGTAACATTTTTAAAGCCTTGCTCCCCACCATTAGCGAGATCATTTAATCGGCTTAAGAACTTCACCTTTTCACGAGCCTTACCCATAGCAGTTTCAAGTTCTTCTAATGAGTTAAGCGTAGTTTCAATATGCTTTGTTTCTTTATCCCATGCCGCAAGATTACCTACTAGTGTATCCCGATGCTCTACTGCTGTAGAATAAATTTCATCAGTAATAGTATCACTTGGCTTAACCACAGTTTCTGTGGCTTTTAATGCCGCATCATATACAGCTTGTGCTTTATTAAAGGCTTCAGTCAAAACGTTCAGCTGTGTTCTATAGATCTCTATCTCTTTAATCTCACGTAAAGACTCTACAAAATCATTCTCTGTTAAAGAAATGGATTGTAATGACTTTGTATAGTTCTTATACATCAAAATAAGATTTTTTGTTTCTTCTTTTACTTGAGAGGACAAAGTTTCTAAGCGCCCGCGTTTGGCATTCAATTGTTCTCGAGCAGTATCTAAATTAGTTTTGCTAACTTTCACCTGCTCATCGTAGACCGTAATATCACTATCCAATGACTCTAACTGTTTTTGCCATGCATCTATATCCGTGATTGGTAAGGTTTTAGATAGAGCATCAATATTAGCTTGTACTGAGCTAATACGAATTTCTAGGTCGTGTAGATTTTTAAGTAATTCATTATGGGCAAGTTCTAAAGTTGCTAACTTATCTCTAGCTACTTTTAACTTATGTTCATTGTCAGCTATAGTCTTACTCAACAATTCAGACTCACCATGTAAAGCTGTAAGTCGCTCCATTTTAGTCAACAAATCTTGTTGAACAGATGTAAAGTTTTTCTTAGAAAAACCATCCATAGATGACTTAAGTTTGGAACATTGTTCTACTTCTAACTTAGCTAACTCCTTAAGACGAGCATCTAATGTTTTCTGTTGTCCCACTTCGCTAGCTTGCTTTTGCAGTGCCACGTCACGGGTTTTGCGAGCCTCTTCAATTTCATCCTTAGTCGGATACATCTCCGGCTTAGCAGCTAACCGTGGATGATCTGTAGAGCCACAAACCGGACAAGGCTCATTATCTACAACTAAATGAACTAGCTCAAAGGCACGTCCTTCTTGCATTAGATGCTCTAATCGTTCAAGATGTACCTTTGCAACCTGCAAGGTTTCATCTAAAGACGCTAACGTTTGACCTTTATCGTCGATTTCTTTTTGTACCTTATTAATTTCTTCTAGCAATTCAGAATATCTATATAAATCATTTAGTTGCCCTTGAATAACAGTAGTATTCTCTAAAAATTTATTATTATCTTGTAACTGTTTACGCAAAGCTTCTAAGTCGTTTTCTAAAGTCTTTACAAGCTTCCGTTGTTTAGCTAAGGCATCTTCGCTTTTTTTACTATCTAATTCTTCTAAATTACTCTGTAATGTGGACAATTCCTTTTTCAATACATCTAATTCATTAAACTTCTCTGCTTGTTGTTGAAATTGAGCCAAAGTAGTTCTTTTATCTTGTATACTTTCAGCTCGACCTTCTAAGTCACTGTATAAATCTAAACATTTAGCCTCATGTTGAGTTGCTAGTTCTACATGTTCTTTCGCATCTGAAAGGGCCTGTTCTAAAGTTTTTAATATAGCTTGTTTCTCAATATATTGTTTATATAATTCATGAGTTGGTGCCAAAGAGTTAAGGAACTGAACCTTTTCGCTTAGATTTACACGCTCAGTTTCCCTTGCTTTCACCATGTCAAGTTTCGAAGTAGCCTCAGCAAGAGATTGTTGAGCCTGATTATATAAAGACCATTGATTTCGGAGCACATTAAACTGTTCTACCACGGTTACTGCCTCATCTCGTTCTACCGCGAGAGCATCTCGATGTGGGCCCCGATTTGCTAGTAACTCACGCACATGCTCAATGGTTACCATTGGAGTCGCTCCATCATGAGGGATAGACTGCATAAATGCAGTTTGCTTAGTTAGATTTTCTTCAATACCTGCCTTTGCTTCATCATAAGCAGCCTTCAGTGCTTCTTGTAATTTTCGATATAGCTCCGTTCTAAAAAGTGTATGTAGTAATTCCTCACGTTCACTCGTAGAGGCCACTAGCAACTTTCGGAATTCCCCTTGAGGTAATAGCACAACTTGTAAGAACTGATCCTTACGAAATCCTATAATTTGCTGAATAGTATCGCGAATGGCGACAGCCGAGGTAGCAATGACCTTCCACTCACCATCTTTCTTCTCATATACAGTAGCGCTAGCATTCTGCTCACGCATCCCTGTACCACGTTTCTTTGCTACCATCTGTTTCGGTAATCGTTCAACACGATATTGTGCATTGCCAATAGCAAAGGAGAAATCGACACGAGTCATACGATGAGGTTCTGCAAAGTCACTGCGAATAGCATCTGTTTTGCGTACTTCTCCACTCGGCTCACCATACAAGGCATACACTATGGCATCTAAGATTGATGTTTTCCCTGCCCCCGTAGGACCAGCAATGAGAAACATGGAATGGTCTTGGAGCTCATTAAAATCTAAAGTGACCGAATCACGATACGGACCAAAGGCTTCTATAGTTAATGATATAGGCTTCATTTAGTCCTCCTTAAGAATTCGGTTCCATACAGAGTTGATATATTGCTGTTCTTTCTCTGTTAAAGGTTCCTTCCACACAATTTCTGCAAACTGATTAAATAGATCCCGTTCATTTAATTCTTTGAAAATTGCCTCACCCATATCTGCTATAGGCCCTGCCACGCGACCAACTAGATCAATGGTCATACAACGATGATATACCTGGCGCAGTTTAGCCATTCCATCCATAATCGGCATCGTATCAAGTAAACGGGCTTGTACATAATCATCCCTATGTTTAGCCTGCAATGCTTTATCATTTAACAGGTCTTCAAAATATCCTTCCAAAATGACTACGTCTCGCTTCGCCTCTACAGGAATCGTGTTAATATCTACGTTCCCCTTTGTATCCATATCAATGATGGTAAAAGACTTCTTCTGCATATGTTCATCAAAGGAATATTTTAATGGGGATCCACTATAGCGAATATGATCAGCTCCCATTCGCTGAGGCCCATGCAAATGTCCCAAGGCAGTATAGTGAAAGTCTTTAAAGACTTGAGGATTTACCTGTTCACTACCACCTACAGACAAGGTACGCTCTGAGCCCCCTACTTCACCGCCCATAACAAAGGCATGGCTAATGGCGATACTGCGCATCCCCTTAGGCACTTGTTTATACAAGTAATTACTCCAAGCCTGATACATTTGGTCATAATTGTGCAGATTCAAAGCGCTTTCGCAATTTTGTTCATAACACGGTGTTACTATGTCAGCAATTTCAATATTGGTAGTTTCTGTATTAGTAGACTCTACATCAGCAAATAAAGCCTCCCCTATGCGTCGGGGCTCACTAAAAGGCATAGGACAAATAGCCACCTTGCCATCTGTCCCTTCAAATTCAAAAGGCTTCAACGCGTGATGAGGAGAGCCCCAAATATGGATACCCGATTGACTCAACATAGAGCGTCCCACTTCAAGACGTTCTGCCCCATCGTGATTACCGCTCACCACAAAGAGAGGCACCTTGTAGTCCATAGCGAGACGAGTGATGATGGAGTCCCACAATTCGATAGCTTCAATGGGTGGCACCGCTCTATCAAAAATATCCCCTGCAAGCAATATGCCATCGATGTTTTCATCTTTCAAAATATTAAAAAACTGATGTTCCAACACATGAGCTTGGTCCTCTGTTAAGTACTGGCCATAAAAAATACGCCCTAAATGCCAATCAGCAGTATGTAAAAAACGCATTTTGTCCCCCTTTCCAGTTCTCCCTATACCTTACACAATGTATGAATTCAAATGCCAAAACAAGCTGTTAGTCCCATAAGTTTATAGAAATTCAATAACTTTATATAGCTTTAATAGCCTTAATAGTTTTAATAACTTTATGTATTTGCAATAACTAGTATAGCATCAGGTATTCTACATATTTATTATATAACTAAATTAACATCTGTATTTTAATTATTTATTTTCTACGATAGAGCGTAGCATAGCAATTTCCTTTGCGTAACCGTCCAATTCATTTGGTGTTTCCAAGTAGAATGGCAAGTTCGTCAATTTAGGATGTGTTACAACGCGAGCAATAGCATCGATACCAATATGTCCTTCCCCAATTTTTTCATGACGATCTTTATGAGCACCCATAGGATTTTTAGAGTCATTCAAATGAATGGCTTTCAAACGATCAAGACCTACAATTCGATCGAACTCGTCAATAACGCCATCGAGATTATGTACGATATCATAACCCCCTTCGTGAATATGGCAAGTATCAACACACACACCCATGTACTCTTTTAGTTTTACGCCATCGATGATGCGTGCAATTTCTTCAAAACGAGAGCCAATTTCTGTACCCTTACCAGCCATTACTTCCAAGAGGACTGTTGTCTTCATACCTGGGAATAAGATTTCATTCAAGCACTCTACAATGTACTCAATACCTTGATCTACGCCTTGCTTCACATGGCTACCAGGGTGAAAGTTATACATTTGACCTGGCAAATGTTCCATACGCTCTAAATCTTCCATCATAGATTGCTTCGCAAAAGCGCGTAAATCCTCTTTAGCGGCACATGGGTTATAGGTATACGGTGCATGGGCCAACAAGGTACCAAAGTTATGTTCTTTCATATATGCACTAAGGTTATTCATATCCTCAACATCGAGAGCTCGCATACTACCACCACGAGGGTTGCGAGTAAAGTATTGGAACGTATTGCCCCCAATTTTAGTCGCTTCCTTGCCCATATGTAAATAACCTTTGCTAATTGATGAGTGACTGCCTATTACAAACATAATACTCCTCTATATATGACTATACGATTTCTACAATTTTATAATTATAAAACGCCTAACTCTAATATCTATTGTATTATGCTTATAGCTATTTTTGTTACTATAGCTATTCTATAACACTAATAGATAAAGATATATGATAACTAATATAACCCCTGCCGTGAAGGAGCCCTTCAACAACAGGGGTTATCTATTAATGACTTTCTTTTTTTGCACACTCAGGACAAACACCTTCGAAGGTAATATGTTGACCTGTAATTTGATATTCACTACCTTGATCAGCAATCGTTTTGATAGCTTTCAAATCAATACCCATCATGTCCTCTACCTTATTACAACGAATGCAACGGATATGGGAATGAGCTTGTGTGTCCCAATCGTAATGAGCGCGCTCATCACCAACTTCTAGAATTTTAACAAGACCGATTTTTTCAAAAATCTCCATCGTCTTGTACACTGTAGCCAAACTCATGCTTGGATGTTCTGGGCGCAACGTATGATACAACATCTCTGCTGTTGGATGATCATGATGACCACGCAAAGCATCATAAATCGCAATACGTTGTGGGGTTACTTTAAACCCCTGGCTACGCAAAATTTGTGCGATATCCATAATAATCTACCTTTCTCCACTTGGAAATCTATAAGGCATAGGCCATTATCGACCGTTTACAAGAAATAATTATTATTTATTATACCAAAATTCTCAATACTTATCAAGATAAATAGTATTAACTATTAAGTAATAAAAAATGTGGATTGCCCAGAAGCAATCCACATCCTATTAGTCTTTAAAGTAAGGTTTAAAACCTTCACTTTGATGGCGAGTTTTTTTCTCTCCACGCGGACGATCAAATTTACGCTCATCTCTGCGGCGGTCACCTTTACGGTCATTGCGACGATCACTTCTACGATCATCGCGACTGCGACGTGGGCGGTCATCACGACGACGTTCACCATCACGACGGCGGCGATCACTTCGACCACTTTCACGACGACGGCGTACGCGCAATGGTTTTTCTTCTGTAATATTTACAGGAGTAGTATCTGGTTCTTTTGTTAACAATTTAAGAGCTGCTGCCAAAAGTGTTACGGAATCTGTATCATTCAACAATTCCTCAGCACTAGATTTGAAAGGCGCCAATGCTTCTAGATTATCTGTCATTTCAACGAGGCTTTCAATTGCCAAACGTTGTTGACCTTCAAGAACTTCACCTAAGGAAGGTGCACGACGACGTGCAATTTTACGTTTTGTTAAACGCTCGATAGCATGTAAATGCTCCATTTCACGAGGGATAACGAACGTGAAAGCTTGACCTGCTTTACCGGCACGACCTGTACGACCTACGCGGTGTGTGTAGCTTTCAGGATCTTGAGGCATATCATAATTATATACGTGAGATACGCCAGAAATATCAAGACCACGAGCTGCCACATCTGTAGCCACGAGAATATCAATAGTACCTTCGCGGAATTGGCGAATTACGCTGTCCCGTTTTTGTTGAGACAAGTCGCCATGGATGCCTTCCGCCATGTAACCACGTTTCTTAAGACCTTCTGTCACTTCATCAACACGACGTTTTGTACGCGTAAAGATAATAGCAAGTTCAGGTGTTTGGATATCAAACAAACGACAAAGAACATCGAATTTTTGACGGTCTTGCACTTCGATATAGTATTGTTCGATCAAGTCCATCGTAACTTGAGTCGGTTTCATGCGAATCAATGTTGGCTCTGTCAAATATGTTTCAGCTAATTGTTGGATAGCTTTAGGCATAGTTGCAGAGAACAACAATGTTTGATGGTCTTCTGGGATAGCACCCAAGATTTTATTGATGTCATCAACAAAGCCCATATTTAACATTTCGTCGGCTTCGTCCAATACCACAACTTTCACATGGTCAAATTTAATAGAACCACGATCCATATGATCCATCAATCGGCCAGGAGTGGCAACGATGATTTGAGGGTTCTTTTTCAAGGCACGGAACTGACGATTAATATCTTGACCACCATAGATTGGCAGTGCTGTAATATTCGTGTACTGAGCCATTTTGTTAAGCTCTTCAGCTACTTGAATAGCTAATTCTCGTGTAGGGGATAAAATAACTACTTGAACGTGACGCTCATTCCCGTCTACGCGTTCCAATACAGGCAAGCCAAATGCTGCTGTCTTACCAGTACCTGTTTGAGCCTGACCGATCATGTCCTTACCGCTCATGGCAACTGGGATAGCTTCCTGTTGAATTGGCGTAGGCTCTTCAAAGCCCATATCGTTTAACGCTCTTAGAACAGGTTCGCTAATCATTAATTGTTCAAATTTTTCTAACATCTAAATGTGTTTCCTCCTATCGCGCACGAACTATGCGCATTTAATTAGTATATCATATTTCGATGGTGAGCGCTATAAAAGTAATTCTGAATCTAAGCTAAATAGGATTTCTTTTCCCCTTAAAATGTTCAATCAACACAATTCCACCTGATACGCATAACAAAACAAGATATGACAAATGAATAGGCGTATACAAGCATTCAACAAGAACAACCCATATAATTAATAGTAATTTAGAAATCCATTTCGTTCTTATTTGATCAGCGATTATAAATATAGATAAATTGATAATTATTTTAATGATTATCGCAGCAATAATAACTAATGTCGTAAATTCTTCTCTATAATCAGTCAATTCATATAAGGGATATAATAAATAACTTAATAAAACGCTAAGTATTATTAAAAACCAAATATTGAGTCTCTTTAAAAGTTTAGATTTACTATAGTGAAATACGCCAACCAAAAGAAAAAGTAAAACACTAAGGAATATTCCTATAATTAATAGATAATCTAACTGAATCATGATTTATACTGCCTTTTAATGATTTTTAATTTCTAAAAATCATTCCATAAGTGCCCACACAAAACAACATTATTTTAATAATATCTGAGTTGGTATATGGTCTATTAAAATAGTACTTTCCTAAATGCATAAGCAAACACGATCATACCAAACAACACAGAAACTATAGCAATAAGACTCCGTTTAAAATATACGCTGTCTCTCTTCTGACAAAACCCTGTAAGCATTGTTAAAAAAAAGAAAAACAACCAAATACTGCCATAATTCACTATAAATTTATAATCTTTATCAATTAAAAATTTAAGATTTAATATCACCAAACTTATAATAGAAATTATTGATAAATACTTTGTTAAGCTACCAAAAATCCTATGTTCTTTTATATATTCATGTTTTTTATCAATTGGATGATTACGAATCTCAAGTTTATATAATCCCATAGATAACGACATAGATATAAAAATCCAAATATATCCTAATATTTCAAGTTTATTCATCTTCCACCTTCCACTATATGGTTACCGACTCAAATACTGACGAAGTGTCTGGTTTTCTAACGGCCCTAACTGCAATGCCTTCCGATTTTTAATTGCATCAATGGTTAATGCTTCAAAGGTAATTTTATCAAAATCAGAAAACTCGTTAAAGGAATTAAACACGATGAATCGTTGATTTAGTAAATTAGTTAATACCTCTATATCTTTCGTTCTTACTTTATTTAACTCATTTCGTGCATAAGATTCATATCTCTCATCACCTGCATTATTCTTGCTAAACCGACCTATATCAAGATTATCAGAATAATAGCTATATATAGCCTTCTGATAGAAATCAATTTTAGTCAATTTCCCGAATTCAAAATTATAATAAGCATTATTTCTTAAAATATGCTCACTACCATACTCACCAATAATAGTCCCTGTAGAAAGATCTACTATATCATTATGCTTAATCAAGTCTTCCTTTCTATACGATACATAGAAAGGTAACTTTATAGTATATCCAGCGTTTGGACCTGTATATCGTTTCTCACTATCATAAAAGATCTCATGCCATATATCTCTATCACTTTCATCAAGACTAGGAATATTAGGGTATAACTGATCAAGACTTACATTAAATTGTGTTTCTTTAGAATCTATCCGAGGAATGAAAGTATTATATTTATTAAGATTTTTATTCCAAGCATCTAGTAAACTTACATTTTCATCAAAAATACCAATACCGTCTAACGTTATGTAATAGAGTTTATTATCCACCTCATGAACAGCAACTACATTATCAGCAATCTTACGGTTTTCATTGCCATAATATAATCCACTCTCTTGAAGATCACTTAAATAAATCAAACTATTTTTAAAGTCACCACTTGCCAAGAAATATATCAATACTCCCAATATGAGTATATAAAGCACTACTATTATGCCAATAATATATCCAATCCATTTAATTACTCTCTTCAAATTCATAATAGCCCTCTATAAATAACACGATTTTATATGGCTACAATTATAACATACACTATACTTTTACATATAATAGACTATTCTTAAGTACAAAAAACACCTCTTTCGGGCTACTTCTTTATTATGGTTTATTGAGAGTTGTGTGGTATTAATCAGCTATATGAGTAAACATTTAATTTAGATATAATATAATTAAAATAGTGTACTCCAAAATTCCGCCAATAAATTAAACAATGCCTGTTAAGCAATTACGATTTACTAAACTTCCTAAAGTAGTATAAAAGGAATATACAATGAAACCTTTTACCCTAAAACGATTTATATTATTGCCACTGATTATACTATCCCTCATACTAACAACGGGTTGTCATCTTCTCTCACATTATAGTGAAGATGAGGTACAACAATATATAAATGAGGATTATCCTAATCTAACATATCACTTAGAGTCTCATAGGAACAATAGATGGCAAGTCACCTTTGACAAATATCCACAAATGCCCATTGAAATATCTGAGGCCTTGCATACCTCTGCACCTGTTGTACCACAAGTGGAGCGAATACTGATAACCAACATCCCGTTAATAACTGCATTCCCATTAATGAAGAATTATCTAACAGCAGAGGAGTTATCCTATGCTACATACGATACATCTTCTTTGTATATTGAAATGCCTATTCCCTATTCGGCCATACAAAACCAAGATGTAACAAATTTTTACAATCGAATGGATCAATTCTGCAAAGAATATGCAACAACATATCCAGACTTCAAAGAAGATATATATATTAGAGTTATTATAAAACCTTCTGATGGTTCTAATGCACCAGAGGCGTATAGAAAAATATTCCGTTTATCTCAATATTAATAAAGAGGCACCTCTTTCAAGGTGCCTCTTTATTATAGTTCATCAGAGAAGTTTATATGTTATTAATCTAAATCGTAGAAACCAGATGGTTTGTCGCTCAAGTTTACGATGATGTTTTTCATTTGAGTGTAGTGCTCAAGAATAACTTTGTGAGTTTCACGTCCGATACCGGATTGTTTGTAACCGCCAAATGGAGCGCCTGCAGGGATAGAGTTATATGTATTTACCCACATACGACCTGTTTCGATACCGCGAGCTACGCGGATAGCACGGTTGATGTTTTGCGTGAATACGCCACCGCCAAGACCGTATAGGCTGTCATTAGCTTGTTCAATCACTTCTTCTTCGCTGTGGAATTTAATTACAACGGCTACAGGACCGAAGATTTCTTCACGAGCTACGCGCATATCATTTGTAGCATCTGCAATAAGTGTAGGTCTTACGAAGCACCCTTTACCAAGTTCACCATCAGTAACACGTACACCACCGGCTACAATGCGAGCACCTTCTTCTTTTGCAAGGTCTACATAGCTAAGTACTTTGTTCACTTGATCTTCGTAAATTAAGGAACCAAGTTGTGTAGATTCTTCCCAAGGTAAACCGACTTTTACCTTATCAAATAGTGTGGCAAGTTCAGCTACGAATTTATCATAAATTGTATCTTGTACAAAGATACGGGAACCTGCGCAGCATACTTGACCTTGGTTGAAGAGGATACCAAGCATTGCCCCATCAAGAGCCTGTTTCCAGTTCGCATCGTCAAAGAAGATATTCGCAGATTTACCACCTAATTCCAATGTGGCAGGAATCAAGCGTTCAGATGCTGCTTTATATACATCAAGACCTACCTCTGTAGAGCCTGTGAAAGCAAGTTTGCTAAAGCCAGGATGATCAAGGATATATTGACCAGATTTAGAACCTTTACCAGTTACGATGTTTACAACACCTGGCGGCAAGATTTCTTTCAAAATATCGCCAAGTTCTAATAAGCTAAGAGATGTGTGGCTAGAAGGTTTGATAACAACTGTACATCCTGCTGCAAGAGCTGGAGCCAATTTCCAAGCGGCCATTAGGAATGGGAAGTTCCAAGGTACAACTTGGCCTACAACGCCAATTGGTTCGCGCACGATAAGGCTCAATGTATTTTCATCAAATACTTGTGCAGAACCTTCTTCGGAGCGAAACACGCCTGCAAAATAACGGAAATGGTCAGCCCCAAGTGGAATATCCACATTCAATGTTTCGCGGATAGGTTTACCATTGTCGTATGTTTCAACTTGCGCCAAATGTTCTTTATGCGCATCGATAGCATCCGCAATTTTTAACAAATAATCGGCACGTTCTACTTGAGATACTTTTTTCCATGTTTTGAAAGCTTCTGTTGCAGACTCTACCGCTCTATCAACATCATCATTCGTCGCCTCTGCACAGATAGCGAGTTGTTCGCCATTAGCAGGGTTATATACATTAAATTCAGCACCGTCAGATGCCTTTACCCATTCATTATTAATTAAAAGTCCATATCTTTCTTTAAGGTTCAAGCTCATTGCATTACCTCCTCTTTAGGAATATGATTTAGGAATTCCCCCTCTTTGATTTCATCATACTCCTCATATCTAAAATTTTCAATCAGATATATTATTTTCGATATATCTATTCTGCATTAATATACATAGATTTTAGCTATATAGAAAAACCACACCCTCTAAAACCATAGAGGGTGTGGTTTTTAGTATAATGACTTTTAGTCAAGAATGACTATCATTTAAAATCTATTAATGTAGATTAACTAGACTTCTATTAAATTATGAATTACGACGACTCCCATTATTACGAGAGCCATTATTGTGATTCTCATTTTGACGTCCACCATTATTACGGTTATTATTTCGGTTATCATTATTTCGAAGCTGACCGTTATTATTTCTATTACGGTTATTATCGTTATTCTTCGGTTTTTCTGGTTGTAATGCTTTTACAGACAAACCGATGCGATTGCGTTTTACATCAACAGAAATAATTTGTGCTTCGATAATATCACCTACAGCAAGCACATCTGATGGATGTTGACGGCTGTTGCAAAGCTCGCTGCGATGTAATAAACCATTCGTTTTAAGCCCAAAGTCTACGAAAGCTCCGAAATCAACTACGTTATGAACGGTACCTTTTACAATGGTACCCACCTTAATATCTTCAAGGCTCACTACGTGTTTTCTTGTCAATGGAGCTGGCAAATCCTCACGAGGATCGCGTCCTGGTTTTGCCAGTGCACCGAGTATATCTCGCACGGTTGGTACCCCTGCATCAAGTTTAGCAGCCATTTTCTCAGCATCTACAAGAGGTAATTTAACTTGCAACGCTTCTAATTGAGATTTATCTTGCAAATCTTTTAAGGTAAAGCCTAACTCACCAATGATGCGCTCTGCCAATTCATAAGACTCTGGGTGAACAGATGTATTATCCAACGGATTTTTACCATGTTGTAAGCGGAGGAAACCCGCACATTGAGTAAAGGCGGCAGGGCCTAAACGAGGCACTTTTAGCAATTCCTTACGGCTTTTAAATACACCATTCTCTTGACGGTATGCAACAATATTTTTAGCCACCGCACTAGAAATGCCTGCAACATGTTGCAAAATAGCTGGGGATGCAGTATTTAGCTCTACCCCAACATGGTTTACTACAGTTTCAACCACTTGATCTAAGGTATGAGTCAATTGTTTTTGGTTTACATCATGTTGATATTGACCTACGCCGATAGATTTTGGATCGATTTTAACAGATTCAGCCAATGGATCTTGTACGCGGCGTGCAATAGATACGGCACCGCGAATGGTTACATCTAAATCTGGTAGCTCATCGATAGCTAATTTAGATGCAGAGTATACAGATGCACCTGCTTCATTAGTGATGATATAGTGGCAATCTAATTGTTCCTCTTCAATCATGGTAGATGCAAATTGCTCTGTTTCGTAGGATGCAGTACCATTGCCGATAGATAAAAGAGTAACCTTAAACTTACGGATTTTATCAGCCAATACCTTTTGAGCTTCCTTGCGAAGCTTTTCACTATTTGTTAAATAGTACGCACCGTAATCGAGCACATTGCCTTGTTGATCGATAATCGCCATTTTACAGCCAGTACGGTAACCAGGGTCAAGGCCCATGATAACATGTCCGGCCAATGGTGGTTGTAACAATAGATTTTTGAGATTTACACCGAATACCTTGATAGCTTGCTCATCGGCTTTTTCCGTCAATTCATTGCGGATTTCACGCTCTAAAGCTGGGAAAATAAGACGCTTGTACGCATCAGCTACAGCAGCCGCTTTATACTCTGCGAAGATAGACTTAGGATTTTTCTCTAACTTTTGTAACATATAAGCGACATAAGTATCGCCAGGTACAGTTAGAGCTAGTTTTAAAGCACCTAATTTTTCGCCACGATTTACTGCCAAGATACGGTGAGACGGCATTTGACGAACTGGCTCAGCATATTCAGCGTATTGCAAGAATTGTTGTTGTTCTTCCTCTTCACCGCTCAATTCAGCTTGAATAAAGCCTTCATTCCACATCTTCTTACGCAAGTACGCCCGGAAGTCTGCACTATCACTGACAATTTCCGCTACGATATCAGAAGCGCCTTGTATGGCATCCTCTGGCGTAGGAACCTCTTCTGTTATGTATTCTTTTGCAATCTCTAACGGATCTCCAGAGGTAACCGTATCGTTGATAATCATATCAGCCAATGGCTCTAATCCACGTTCACGGGCAATCATAGCACGCGTACGTTTCTTTGGACGGTACGGTAAATACAAATCCTCTAACTCTTGTAGCTTTGTAGCAGCTTCCAAAGACTTCATCAACTCGTCTGTCATCTTTTCTTGCTCTGTAATAGAAGCAATGATTTCTTGGCGCCGTGTTTCTAAGTTGCGCAAGTATTTAATGCGTTCTTCAATGGTGCGCAATTGCTCATCTTGCAATTCGCCCGTTACCTCTTTACGATACCGTGCAATAAATGGCACTGTATTGCCTTCGTCCAACAATTCTACGGCAGCTTGCACCTGCTTTGGCTTAACATTTAATTCACTGCCGATAATGGCAAACATTCTTTCACTCATTTAGCTGCCTTTCTGCGATAGGTTACAAAACGATGAGGATATTGATTCTTTTCATCCACAATGCCGTCTACAACGGATTCGATGGTGAAAGCATCCTCTGAGAATTCAGGGAAAAATGCATCTCCATCAAATTCATGGTCTACTTCAGTGATATACATAGTATCTACATAAGGTAGAAAGGCCTCGTATACTTGAGCACCACCAATAACGTAGGCCGCATCAAGAGCACGTGCGGCTTCAGCAGCCGCCTCAGGGTTATGGAAAATCTTAACACCTTCTGGTGCATCAAAGCCTTTATCACGAGTAATTACCCAATGCTCACGATTTGGCAACAAAAACGGTAAGCTTTCAAAGGTCTTACGGCCCATGATGATAACATGGCCCGTTGTTTTTTCCTTAAAGAATTTCAAATCATTTGGCAAATGCCAAATCAAAGTATTATCTTTACCGATTACACGATTATGTGCTACGGCTACGATTAATGCTAACATACTGCCCTCTTTCGGTTAATACTATATGGCAACAGTCATAAATTATACTATTTAGCAATGGCTATGAACACAATACTATATAGCAATAGCCATACATATTATGCTATTTAACAATTGTCATGAATACAATGCTATACAGCAACAGTCATGGATAATTTACCTAAATGCTCATATCCATCTAAGGTAATGTCCTCTGGTGTGAAGTCATAGAAGTCTTTTACCTCAGGATTCACAATAATTTTTGGAGCAGACAACGCTTGATCGCGACGTGCTAATTGCTCACGCAATGCATCTACGTGATTCTCATAGATGTGAGCATTGTTGATAACATGTGTAAATTTACCGGGTTTTAGGCCGGTTACTTGAGCAATCATACATTGTAATGCCGCATATTGAGCCGTATTAAATGGAACGCCAAGCCCCATGTCGCCACTGCGTTGGATGAGCATGCAGTTCAAGTAACCATCCCCTACATCCCATAAAGTTTCATACGCACATGGTTGCAACGCCATGTCATCTAAATCTTCAATATTCCAAAGGGTTACAATCATTCGGCGACTATCAGGATCTTCTTTAATAGTTTTGATGAGCTTGTCTAATTGCTTATACTTCGCAATTTGATAGCCGTATGCTTTACCAATAGTACCATCTTCACGCATCCATTCATCCCATACGTGCACATTCATTTCTTGCAATTTGCGCACGTCATTGGACTGCATTTGCCAAATCCACAATAATTCTTTTACAGCTGTTTTGAAAGCTACAAATTTAGTGGTTAAAATTGGAAATTCCTCTTGCAAGTCAAATTGCATGATTTGTTGAGGCAATTTGTACGTTGCAATGCCTGTGCGATTTTGACCATAAATGCCATGATCTAAAATATTTTCAATAATACCGAGGTATTGTGTATCTGCTAAGCTCATTTATCCCCCTAGATCTATTTATAATAAGCAAAAAATACTAATGTATATCTTGATAATCTTACTAAAATATATAGTACTATCATACTAAAAAATATACAGTACTACCATATATACAGTAAAATTTATTATCCCTTATATTCTGCAATAGCCTGTAAAAAGGTAAGTCCATATTTTTTTAATTTTGCTTCCCCTACGCCTTTAACATTTCCAAACTCACCTAATGTTGTAGGTCGTAAATTTGCCAAATCTATGAGTACTGTGTCAGGGAAGATAAGATACGGTCTAAGACCCGCTTTTTCTGCCAAGTGTTTGCGATGTTGACGTAAATGTTCAAATAAGCCGCCCGATGTAGAGCTGGATTTTCCTCGCACCACTGAGGCAGCAGACTTACTAGTGCGAGAAGGCACAGACACATGTTGTCTAATTTCCTCCACCTCTTTGCGACCGGCTAATACTTCCTCGGCACCAGCCGTTAAGGATAACACAGGGTATTTTCCCGTCGAACTGCGCAAGTAGCCAGATGCTACAAACTGTTGAATAAGTCCTTTAATAGATTTTTCATCTACATTGCTCAGTAAGCCAAAGACAGGCAATGCATCATGTCCAGCACGCATAATACGATCCGTTCGCTCCCCGCGAACAATAGAAGTTATCATGGATGCTCCATATCGCTCATCGGTGCCCATGATGGCACGGAAAATAGCCTTTGCTTCTTTCGTAACATTGACCTTATCAGCAGAACCCTTACAAGAGCTACAATTATCACAGGTTGTCCAAACGGTGCTTTCACCAAAGTAATTAAGCATATATTTACGCAAGCAATTACTACAGAAACAGTAATCAATCATGGACTGCAATTTGCGTAACTCCACATTTTGTCGTTCCGGCGTTTCGATAGACTGTTCAATCAAATACTTATGAACTTGTACATCCTGCCCACTATAAAGCAAGATACATTCAGCAGGTGCCCCATCACGGCCAGCTCGTCCTGCCTCCTGATAATAGGACTCCATATTACGTGGCATTTGATAATGTAGTACATAACGTACATTACTTTTATCAATGCCCATACCAAAGGCATTGGTAGCCACCATAACCTGTAATTTATCGTCTGCGTAGGCATTCTGCATTTCACGGCGCACCTCGTCATTGAGCCCCCCGTGGTAATGGCCAGCTTTGATTCCCGCACGAGTTAAATTTTCATACACACGATCTACATCCTTACGCGTTGCACAGTAGATAATACCATTTTCATTAGCGTGCTGACGCACATAGTGGACAACGTAATCCATCCGCTTTGGTGTACGGATAACAGAGAAAGATAAATTAGGCCGATCAAAACCCGTCACGTATACATTAGCCTTATCTAAGCCTAATAATTTTTTTATATCATTTTCTACATATTTTGTCGCCGTCGCCGTGAAAGCCCCCACGATAGGTCTCTTAGGCAATGAATTGAGCCACTCGCCGATGAGGCGATAAGATGGTCTAAAATCATGCCCCCACTCAGAGATACAGTGAGCCTCGTCCACGATAACTTGAGCAATCGGTAACGCTCGCAGTACATTACAGAAAAAATTAGAACTCAACCGCTCTGGTGCAATATATAAGAGTTTAATCTTACCACTACGTACTTCGTACATGGTCTTATTAAACTCAGATTGTGTAAGTGTACTATTGATGAGCGCTGCTGGTATATTCTGCACTAAGAGACCATCCACTTGGTCTTTCATAAGAGAAATGAGAGGAGAAAATACAATAGTCAAACCCGCCTTACAGAGCGCAGGAATCTGAAAACAGATAGACTTCCCAGCCCCTGTCGGCATGATTCCAATTACATCTTCGTTCCGCAACAAAGATGCAATAGGAGCCTCTTGGGCTGGTCTAAAGGAGGTATACCCAAAGTAGGTCTCCAACATGCGCAATGCTTCTTGTTTCATCATAACTTGATGTTGTTTAGATACATCTTGTTTTCCGCCTACCTGTTGTTCCATAAGGTCCTCCTTTCACGTTCCAGAAATATAAGTATTAATTTCGATTTCTACTGACAAATATTTCGTACACTCAATACGAAATATCGTTTTTTCATTCTTTTATTTTATCATATTTCATTTGGTATGGGGCTTATTAATATATGATTTCATAAGTAATCAGCTAATGCGTATCTCTAAAGTATATAGCCTAAATTAGTATAGGAATCTTATTGATATCACCAATTTTTTACCCTCTAAAGTACTAATATGTGGTACAATAAAAATTATTTACTATACTATAGAATATAACTAGAACCTAAGGAGGTCTTATATAGGCATGACACAAGACAACTTAATGATTATTATCGCCTTTGCCTTATATCTAGGACTCATGATGTATATCGGGGTCTACTATTATCGTAAATCAAACAGCATTGGTGATTACATCCTCGGTGGCCGACAATTAGGACCATGGATTACAGCACTTAGTGCGGAAGCATCAGATATGAGTGGTTGGATGCTTATGGGGGTACCGGGCCTAGCGTATACAACGGGGATTTCTGGTGTATGGATTGCCGTAGGACTCACATTAGGTACATGGGCGAACTGGAAATTTGTTTCTAGACGCTTGCGTAACCATACCGAGGTAGCCAGTGATAGCTTGACATTACCGGATTATTTGAAGAATCGTTTCCACGATCAATCTCATTCGGTAGCTGTTATTTCCGCCTTATTTATCTTGATTTTCTTCTTGATTTATACATCATCAGGCTTTGTGGCAGGGGGCAAATTGTTCAATACCATCTTTGGTCTTGATTACACCGTATCCCTCTTCATCACCGCTGGTATCGTCGTATTTTATACCTTCCTTGGCGGATTCCTCGCCGTATCTTGGACAGACTGTATTCAAGGCGCATTAATGTTCTTTGCCATCTTGGCAGTACCAATTACGGCAGCCATGTATATGGGTGGCCCTATAGAAACATTCCAGCTCATCCAACATGAGTTCCCACAAGGACTTAGCTTGTTTGGTAATCCGTCTGATTGGTTTACTTGGGCTATCGGCCTAATTTCTTCTCTCGGTTGGGGTCTTGGCTACTTCGGTCAACCTCACATCCTAGTGCGCTTTATGGCTATCTCTGATGCGAAAGAACTTAAGAAATCTACGAATATCGCCATGGTATGGGTTATCTTATCCCTTATGGCAGCTATTGCAGTAGGTCTCATCGGTCATGTTTACATGCTGCCAAATAAATTAGTAGGCACTGATGCGGAAACAATATTCCTCATCATGACAGAACGCCTCTTTACTCCATTTGTAGCTGGGCTTATCTGGTCCGCCGTATTGGCAGCCATCATGAGTACCGCTTCTGCACAGTTGTTAGTAACAGCCTCTGCTATTTCTAATGACTTCTATGCTAATATCATCCATCCAAAAGCAAGCGATAAAGAGCTTGTATTAGTAAGCCGTATCGTAGTACTTCTAGTGGCATTGGTTGCCATCTATATGGCAATGGACCCTGACAGCTATATCTTGACGATGGTAGCCTATGCTTGGGCAGGCTTCGGCGCAGCCTTCGGTCCAGCTATCTTGTTCTCTTTGTTCTGGAAACGCATGACGCGTCACGGCTGTATCGCTGGTATTGTTGTAGGTGGTTTAACAGTACTCATTTGGAAACAATTTGGATTCTTTGGACTATACGAAATTGTGCCAGGCTTCATTTTCTCTTCTATCGCAATCTATATTGTAAGCCTCATGGGTAAATTGCCTCCACGTCCGGTTCTAAAAGACTATAGAGAAGCAGAAAAAATGCACGTTCTATAAGGAAACATAAAAAAGCTAGTTGATTCATCGATCAACTAGCTTTTTATTTATGAGTATTGGTGTAAACCTTCCTCAATTGCGGCTTTTACCTCTGTCACTAAAGAGGCTGGAGTAAGCACTTTTACACTTTGCATATATTGGAGCGCCCAATATTTAAAGGCGTCATGATTAACACGTACACGACATACAACATTATCGGCTGTTATATTCGTAAACTCTACATTGCCATCAAACCAATCTAAAATTTGATTTACAATGGAACGTTTAGCTTTAAACGTAACAGTAATAGATTCACCGCCGAACATATAAATATGTTCCTTTACGTATTGTGACACGTTAAAGGTACGTTGTTGTTGGTATCCCTTTATCTCCCGTAAAGGTTTTCTACGTTCATTCAGCACTGTAATATGTGCAATTCGATCAACACGTAATGTAGACATGTCATCATAATTTTCGTGGTTTCCTACTAAATAATAATGTCCTCGATTCATTACTAGTTGGAATGGGTTAAATACATACTTCCGTTCCTTATGATCTGGGCCAAGATTAATGTGTAATCGCTTATCCACATCTGGTTGGCAATAGGCCAACGAAATTTTTCTACCCTTTTGTATTGCTTCTTCTATGAGATCAATATTAAGAAATAAATCTTGGCTTCTATGAAGGTACTCCGTATTACTTTCAATATCAATACCATGAGGCTTAAAATAGGAGCTCCCCAATTTTGCAACACGCCCGATTAAATCTTTACGTTGAGATGCAGTAATATGGCGAGATGCCAATATACCATCAATCAATAACCGCAATTCAGAATCTTCAAAGGTATGAATCATATAGAAATCAGTACGTCGAATGGTGCCATCTGCTCCCACAGCAGACTCTTCACATTGAATACCAAAATCTCCAGATTCATATAAATCATTTAAATGACGGCCTAAGGTTTTCCGATCGACGGATACCTCGTACCGTTCGGCTAATATACTGCGAATCTCCTCTTGAGATAACGTATGATTAGCATCTGTTTCGTCTTTCAGGATTTCTAGTATGTATACTAGAACTGCCTTTTTAGATGCCATAAAAGACTCCTTTTACAAATAATACAATTAATACAACTTTATCAACTAATACAATTTATAGAATCATCCACAACACATCGGATGATATTTACAAAATACCCAAACACATTATACCATACTTTCATGAACGGTTCATTTTTTCCTCATTAAAATTATCGATTTACTATACTTTTTCAGCAATATAAAATAACTAAAAGTAATAAATATAAAATAAAAGTAAATTTAATTATATAAAACAAAACCCGTTAACACTTAATACATATATATGTTATAAGTGTAACGGGTTTCTATTTTAGCTATAAAATCAGCAGAATATAATACAGCCCCATAGCAACAGAATCAAATAAAGGGAGCTATCACTTAGGAAATACTACCTGTTTTCTTACTTCTAATAAAGCCTAATTGTTCCATACGCGTTGTTAATTCATTATAAAAAGCTTCAGCCATGGCATTTTGATGCTTTGTAGTTTGAGACTGATCTGCACTAAAGAGAGCATCTTTAATCTTTTTAATTACCGTAGATTTCGCTTTTGGTTTGTTCAACAACTCCATAAATAATAAATCCTCTTCAGAAATATCACCAATAGCATCATTGAACATATCTGCTCCATACATATATTCACTGCCACCATGAACAATAGCTTTTACAAAGTTTGTAAAACGGGCAGGTATATAAGATAAGCCCTCCATATACTCTTCTTTTACAGGGAATGTTTTATAAAAGCGAATACCACCACGTACCATATGCTCTACTACAGCACGATACAAGCTACATACAGCAGGTTCTAATTCATCATCAGATGCATGAGCTGCCTCATGAGCTGCTTTTAAAATAGCTAGAGCCTCGATCATATTGAACGTACCACCATCTTTAATAAGCGCTTGGAAGGTATCTCTTACGAGTACATTTTCAAACATTTCTAGTGCTTCCTCATCAAAGAGAATTTGGAAAACAAAGCTATTTACAATAGTACGTACAGGAATTGTATTCACTTCAGCCGGATTTGCAACAGCAAAGTTGATATCTTTGGCAACGCTAGCTTTACAAATAATCGACTTGCGGAATGTCGTATCTAGTATAAAATCTAAATATTGTTCTTGATCCACTTGACTATTAGGTGCCAATTGCTCAAGTTTAGCTGCAATACTTTCATCATAGGTACGAACCATAGATAGTGTAAGGTCTGCATCGCATACATACGCAAGATCATGCGCTTTCAAATGATCATTGAATTGATAGAAATAGCATGGATCATTATGAGGCTCTAGATGATCATGACCTACATAATAGTCATCCTTTTGCATGACAGAGCGCAATGCACCTAGAAATTTACTATTTCGTTCTTTAAGATTATCATAGTTAAGAATCTGAGCACCTACAAGACTGCCTACGGTCTTCCCGCGCAATACCTTTTCCTTATGAGTCAAATTATCTTGTTCACGATTAGCAAATAGCATAAGCTGACGAACCTCTTCCATAGTATGCCAGCCTGGATACGTATTGTACGACACATAGGCAATGCCATTATCAGCCAAATGACTAGAAATAATATTGAGCAATTTATCCTTCATTTCATCACTAATCCAAGAGTAGAATCCATGGGCAATAATGTAATCGAAGGTCCCCATCGATTCCTCAAAATTCAAGATGTTTCCTTGTATCAAGGATACATTATCTAGTTTGGCATCACTGATGATTTGATTGCCCTTCTCTACTTGGTCTTGTGAAAGCTCAATCCCTACAAAGGTCGCCTCTGGATTAAATACGGCTTGAGAAATAATATTACCGCCATAAGTAGCACCTAGTTCAAGAACGCGAGCTGTCTTCGCAGGTGGAGTATTTAGCCCTACAAGAGCACCATACGCTTCTAAATAGGCCGGCGTCGTAAAAGGAAATGGATAGGATTTATAGCCTAACTCTTTATATATCGTTTGTTGCATGTCTTCCGTTGTCATTTGTGTATTATCCTTAGCCATATGTACCTCTATATTTAATATTAGAATTATCCAAAATATATATTGCTAAAATTATGCATGACTCCTTATCATTATACCAAATTCCTAGTATATTACCTATTTTTTTAAGCAGTTAATACGTAAGTAATACAATAGTAACCAGCACTATAACTGATTTATGGAAGATACTTAATATGATATTTAGAAAAACTTAATTTACATACAAAAGAGGCACCCTCGAAAGGGTGCCTCATATAGTTCTCAGTCGTTAAATAACGAATTATTTTACGTCTTCGAAACCTTTTTGTAAACGAACATAGCTTAAGCGACGTTCTTTAGCATCTTGTTCAGTTTTAGCGAACAATTCTTCTGCCACATCTGGAGCTGCTTTAGCCAAGGAAGCGTAACGTACTTCACCTTTAAGGAAGTCTTGGAAGCTTTCAGTTGGTTCTTTGGAATCCAAGGAGAATGGATTTTTACCTTCTTCTTTAAGTTGAGGGTTGTATCTGTAAAGATCCCAGTAACCAGCTGCAACTGCTTTACGTTGTTCTTCTTGAGCTTTACCCATACCAGCTTTGATACCATGGTTGATACATGGGCTGTAAGCGATGATCAAGGATGGACCTGGATATGCTTCAGCTTCTGTAACAGCTTTCATCAATTGGTTTTTGTCTGCACCCATAGCTACTTGTGCTACGTATACATAACCATAAGACATAGCCATCATGCCAAGGTCTTTCTTCTTAGTACGTTTACCAGAAGCTGCGAATTGAGCAACTGCTGCTACGTTAGTGGATTTAGATGCTTGACCACCAGTGTTGGAGTATACTTCAGTATCGAATACGAAGATGTTTACGTCTTCGCCAGAAGCTAATACATGGTCAACACCGCCGAAGCCGATGTCGTATGCCCAGCCGTCACCACCGAAGATCCAGTGAGAACGTTTGATCAAGAATTGTTTTTTCTCAAGAATTTCTTTCAATTCAGGAGTTGTAGCGCCTTCAGCTTCGATAGCTGCTACTAAACGTTCGGAACGTTGACGAGTAGCTGCACCAAGGTTAGCAAATTCAATCCATTGTTCTAAAGCGTCTTTCAATTCGCCAGTAGCAGTTTCAACTGCTTTAGCAGCCAATTCTACTAATTGTTGGCGGATTTTCTTAACGCCGATGTACATACCATAACCATACTCAGCATTATCTTCGAACAAGGAGTTTGCCCAAGAAGGACCATGACCTTGTTGGTTAGTTGTGTATGGAGATGCAGGCATGGAAGCACCCCAGATGGAGGAACAACCAGTTGCATTGGCAATCATCATACGGTCACCGAACAATTGAGTTAACAATTTAGCATAAGGAGTTTCACCACAACCTGCGCAAGCACCGGAGAATTCGAACAATGGTTGTTCAAATTGGGAACCTTTAACAGTTTCCTTCTTCATAGGATTTTCTTTTACAGGAAGGTTAACACCATAGTTCCAAGCTTCAGCTTGTTCGATTTCAGTATCGATGGATGTCATCACGATAGCTTTGCCTTTAGGAGCTGGACAGATATCAACACAGTTACCGCAACCCAAGCAATCTAATGGGGATACAGCGATACGGAATTGAAGGTCTTTAGCGCCCAATGCAGGGATTGTATCGAAATGTTCTGGAGCCGCAGCCACTTCTGCTTCAGTTGCCAAAATTGGGCGAATTGTAGCATGAGGACATACGAAGGAACATTGGTTACATTGAATACAGTTTTCAGGCAACCATTTTGGAACGAACAATGCAGGACCGCGTTTTTCGAATTTAGCAGTACCAGCAGGCAATGTACCATCTTCATAGCCAGAGAATGTGGATACAGGAAGATCATAACCAGCTTGTGCATTGATTGGTTGTGCAATATTTTGAACGAAGGATGGGCAAGATTCGCAACCAGGTTTAACTGCATGATTGCCATCATCTACTGCGTCTTTCCAGCTAGCAGGAACATCTACTTTTACCAAAGCGTTAACACCTTGATCGATAGCAGCATTGTTCATGTCAACGATATTTTGACCTTTTTTACCGTAAGAAGTTACTACGGATTCTTTAAGGTATTTAACAGCATCATCTACAGGGATGATTTCAGTCAATTTGAAGAACGCAGCTTGTGTTACCATGTTGATACGACCGCCCAAACCGATTTCGGAAGCGATTTTCGCAGCATTGATGATATAGAAGTTCAATTCTTTTTCTGCGATTTGACGACGTAATTTAGCAGGTAAATGTTCATCCAATTCTTCAGGAGACCAAGTACAGTTCAATAAGAATGTACCGCCTTTTTTGATGCCGCGAATCAAATCGTATTCATGTACATAAGATTGACGGTGACATGCTACGAATTGAGGTTCAGTAATCAAGTAAGGCAAGTTGATTGGGTTTTTACCAAAACGAAGGTGAGACATTGTTACGCCACCAGATTTTTTGGAGTCGTAGTCAAAGTATGCTTGAGCATACATATCAGTGTGGTCACCGATGATTTTGATAGCGGATTTATTCGCACCAACTGTACCGTCAGAACCGAAGCCCCAGAATTTACATTCAGTCAAGCCTGGAGTTTCAACTTCTACGCCTTCAGCACGATCTAAGGACAAGAATGTAACATCATCATTGATACCCAATGTGAAGAATTTCTTGCCATTTTCAGCAGCTAAGTTATCGAATACAGCAACGATATCTGCAGGGATAACGTCTTTGGAGCTCAAACCATAACGACCAGCGATAACTTTTACATTACGGCCACCGTCAACTACAGCTGCTTGTACGTCTAAGAACAATGGTTCAGCCAAAGCACCTGGTTCTTTAGTACGGTCAAGAACTGCAATGCGTTCTACAGTTTTAGGAAGAGCTTTCAACAAACGATCTGTTGCGAATGGGCGGAACAAATGAACGTTGATAAAACCAACTTTGCGGCCCAATTTGTTGAGGTAATCAACAGTGGATTCTACAACTTGAGCGGAAGAGCCCATAGTTACAACAACGTCAGTAGCATCAGGAGCACCATGGTAGTTGAACAATTGGTAGTTAGTACCTGCCAATTTGTTAACTTCGTTCATGTAGTGTTCTACAACGTCAGGAACGTTCAAGTAGAATTTGTTGGATGCTTCACGATGTTGGAAGTAAACGTCAGGGTTTTCAGCAGTACCACGAGTTACAGGAGCATCTGGATTCAAAGCATTTTTACGGAAAGCTTTAACAGCATCCATGTCAACCAATGGTTTTAAATCTTCATAGTCCCAGATTTGAATTTTTTGAATTTCGTGGGATGTACGGAAACCGTCAAAGAAGTTGATGAAAGGTACGCGAGTTTTAATAGCTGTCAAGTGAGCTACAGCGGACAAGTCCATTACTTCTTGTACAGAGGATTCAGCTAACATAGCACAGCCAGCTGCACGAGCAGCCATTACGTCTTGGTGGTCACCAAAGATAGCCAAAGCATGTGCAGCCAATGCACGAGCAGCTACTTGGAATACACCTGGAAGTAATTCGCCTGCTACTTTATATAAGTTAGGAAGCATCAATAACAAACCTTGGGAAGATGTGAAAGTTGTTGTTAATGCACCAGCTTGTAAAGAACCGTGGGTTGCAGCAGCAGCACCTGCTTCAGATTGCATTTCTACAACTTGAACAGTGTTGCCGAAGATGTTTTTTCGACCAGATGCAGCCCATTCATCAATGTGTTCTGGCATTGGAGAAGATGGAGTGATTGGATAAATCGCAGCAACTTCTGTAAAACCATAAGAAACGTGAGCAGCCGCTTGGTTGCCGTCCATAGTTTTAAATTTACGACTCATGTGATTATTGCCTCCTTAAGCATTTAGCAAAAATAGAACACTTGCTTAATCTATCATTATGTTTAGGAATAACAACCATTACAAACTTGCGCACATGAAAAAATAATGCAATAATATATATGTTATATATAATATGGCATTATGTGTGAGCATACTTTTTTGTGATGGGCACAACCATAATTCCTAATATCATAACTTGATATAGCCCTATATGCTAATTATAACGTGCTGGGCCCTATCAACGCAACACATACAGTGACTGTCGCTTTGCCAATATTGCTATCCATGCTTTACATAAAGTAATAGCTAATTGCATTACAGTAATAACTATTCTCATTTAGTTAGGTCACGTCCTATAACCAAGTTTTATTTTTAGGGGGTTAATTATGGATTTTCATCATTTGAAATACTTCGTTGAAGTAGCTGATCAAAAAAGCTTTAGTAAGGCTGCAAGGAATTTACACATCTCCCAATCTGCAATCAGCCGTACAATTAAAGCTTTAGAAGACGAACTTGGTGTTGTTCTCTTCATGCGTAATGCTAAATCTGTAGAACTTACTGATGGGGGTACCATCTTCTTAACCCACGCTAAACGCGTTGTGTTTATGTTTGAACATCTAAAAACTGATTTTGAAAACGAGTTTCGTTTGGAACAAGGTTCCATCAGAATTGGTATTCCACCAATTACTGATGCTCCCATTTTTGCCCAGTTATTAGGTGAATTTAAAAAAGTATATCCACAAATCGAATTGGAACTCTACGAACAAGGTTCTAAAAAGGTTGAGATCAGCGTTCAGGAAGGTTTAATCGATATTGGCATCATCTGTACTAAACCAAACCCTAAAGAATTTGAATCTTTCTACCTTACAAGTGACCCACTATCCGTTATCATTCCTAAATCTAGCCCTTTGGCAAAAGAAAAAGAAATTCGCTTAGAAATGCTAGCTGATGAATCCTTTGTATTGCATAAAGACGATTTCAACTTACATGATGAAATCATCAAAGCTTGTAAACACACCGGCTTCCAACCGCATATCGTGTTTGAAACGAGCCAACGTGATCTCATGTTACAAACAGTTAGTGCAAACCTTGCTATTGCATTATTACCATCTCGCCTCTGCCCTGAGGTAGGTGAAAATACGGAGGTTGGTTCTAAGGTTGTCGTAAGACCTCTCGTACCTGAAATTATTCATACCCTTTATGTAATTTGGAAAAAGGGTCATTACCTCTCCCACGCTTCTCGCTTGTGGTTAGACTTCGTAAACTCCAAATTACCATTACCTGGATTACAACTCGAGGATCGTCAATAATGAACAAACCATCTGGGCTCGCATGTAAATTGCGAGCCCTTTTGAAAGCTAAAGAAGCGCCCATGTGGGGCGTTATCATTGTGCTGGTTATCGTTATCATATTCCAGCAAATACAAATCTCTGAATTACAATGGCGTGTCGATGAAGACCACGATGGCTCTACCATCGACAGTGTAGCAGGTCGTCTTTACATTCTTGAAGGGATGGCTAATAAACATAGCGACCAACTAGACGAAATCCTAAAAGATATTCGTCAGCTACAAAATGACGGTGCCAAGTACGACTGGGAACTAAAACAATTACAATGGTTGCATCCAGAACTCAAAGTACAACCACCAGAGGCAAACCCACACCCATTCAAATCCACAGATCTAAACCTCGATATGAATCCTGGGAAAGTGCCTGATGTAACAAAATAAAATCAATAAAGAAATCAGGAATAAATAAAAGCACCTTATATACCTACAAAAGTCATCACAAATGACTCTTCTCATAGGATATAAGGTGCTTTTATCATTATTCTATTATAAATTTAATTGCTAGTTTTCCCATACGTCTCTGCAATGACAAGTTACTTCTACTTGCGATACGCTTCTAATTTATATGCATATTCACTTAAAAGATCCTTTGAATAGATTTTTTCATTTTTTGAATCTCTAACTTCTTTCCAAATAATAGATGCTACTTTTAATTTATTCGAATAATTGCCACTACATTCGTCTGCACAAAAATCCTTAAAAAATTGATTCCATTGACAAGCCGAATTGTCATACTTTGCATAATCTGATTCACCATAATATACTTTCAGCAAATCTCCAATTGTAAAGCTTGTATTTTTTTCACTTTTTACTTTTCTCCAGGCAGTAGCCATATCAGCATTAAATTTAAATCGTGAAACACCTATTAAAGCAGAGAAATATTCTCTAAACTTCGTATTAAAGGAAAAATTACATTCAAGTAATGGTGTATCTAAAGTAATACTTTCCACTTGCCTTCTTCTATTTTTTATTGATGATTTTTTAATTAAATCGCCTTTAAAGTACTGCTCAATAATATAATTGAGTTCTTGTTTTGTTCCCCTATATTCTAATCCTAATGATTTACATATTTGTGAAAGTTCATCACGATACCAATAATATTTATTAAATTCATCAAATGATGTAATTTCATCAAACTTAGGTCTACACTCTTTCAATATTTGTCTCCTCAAGTTTAAATAATACTATTTTGTAAATTGTAACATAAAATTGAATAGTATCCAAAATCACACCATTGAAGCATTCGTTAAATATTTTCCTATTAAGTTGTCTATAATCTAGTTATCTATAATATAGCTCTACTTAATCCTCTTTATGTTCCATAGATTTTGGAAGTGTCAAAATTAATAGACCAGCAAGGAACATACAAGCCCCCATTACATAGTAACCATAAGCAAAGCTACCAGTGTGACCATTGATGAATCCAAGCATATAAGGACCTACCCAGCCCCCCATATTACCTGAAGAGTTAATGAGTCCCATCGCCCCCGCTGCAGCAGCGCCAGATAAGAAGGTTGTTGGCATGGTCCACCATACACCCATACCACCGTAAACACCTACTGCAGTTAAGCATATAAAGAATAAGCTAACTTCTGGAGATGGACTGTGTGGTGTTGCTAAGAAACCAATAGTACCAATGAACAATGTAGTAGCAACGTGCCAACGTTTTTCATTGCGCTTTTCAGAAGAGTAACCACAGTATATTTGTACAAGTAAGGCTGCTGTCATTGGAATAGCAATAGACCACGCTACCACGCTTGGTGGCCATCCAGATAAGCTTTTAAGAACTTGAGGCATCCAAAAACTAAAGCCCCAGAAACCAATAACCCACAAGAAATAGATTAACGCTAAACGCAATACTTTTGGGTCTTTTAACGCTTGCCAAATAGTATATTTCTTTGCGGCTTGCTTTTGTTGCTCTTCTTTTTCAAGCTCGGCTTTAATATATACCTTTTCTACATCAGTTACCCAAGATGCATGTTCAGGACGCTCTTTCATCCAGAATGCGAAAATGAACGCAAAGATCACAGCAGGAATAGCTTCAACGATAAAGAGTGTACGCCAACCATGTAGACCAAAGAACGTTGTATCCAATAAAATACCTGCCAATGGCCCACCAATGATGTTAGAGAACAATAAAGATGTCAACATCAAGGAGATTGCCTTCGCTCGCTCCTTTGGCAAGAACCAATTTGGAATGAGTAATGAATAAATTACAGGATATAAAGAAGCCTCACATAGACCAAGTAAAAATCGATAAACATAAAATTCCAACTCAGTGGTCATCGTCGTCATAAGAATACATACGAGCCCCCAACTAAACATGATACGCGCCACCCAATGCATAGCATTACAACGAGCTGCAATTAAAGATGCAGGCACTTCAAACAAAACATAACCAATAAAGAAAATGCCTGCCCCCATACCAAATACTTCTGGCGTCAACCATGGTAAATTCTCCTTCATAGTCAAGCCTGCATAAGCAATGTTAACGCGATCCAGGAAGGCAATAATAGAAACAATAAACAATGGTAAGACTACGTGAAGCATACGACGTTTCGTAAAATCTCTGAAATTGATATCCCCACTTTGAGGCTCTAGTGTAGATGAGTTCATATAATTCCTTTCTACTTATTAAAATATTACATACTTTACCATCTTAAAAGAACAAACGTCCTCTGTCAATGGAATTTTATAGAGTATAGAAATAACAAATAGGAATAGTAAAACCAAAATAATGACATATAAAATAGAAAAGGTATATTCGCTAGAAATGACTGTATAAAATAAAAAAGCACTTTATAGTATGAATATATCTCTATCACAAGAGAAGAAAATACTATAAAGTGCTTTCATATTAATTAGTCTTAACAGGATCATAATCAGCAGGCACTGGAGCAACGATACTCACAAAGACAATATCTTCCGTTCCAGTATTTTTTGCACCATGACATTCACCCTTTTTAGATACTATAACTTGCCCCTTTGTAAAAGGCACCTCTGTATTAGGCGTTGGATAAAATACACCCTTGCCTTGCAATATAACCCATATATCATCAGAGTGATGATGATAATGTTTTGGTAAGATTTGACCAGGTTTAATAACCCATACTGAACCACCTGTGGAATCAGTTTGATAAAATGGCGTCCTAACAGCGTTCTCCAAACTTTCAACTTTCACAAGTTCCATATCAAAAACACGTTGATCACTCATAATGCTCACACCTTTCATTGATTAACAACTACCGAGTTCCAGATGCGTATTCACCCATATTAATATCTAGAACCTCTCGAACGGGCTGGATTAAAGAATCCTCGTATTGAACCTTCCACTGAATATCCTGATTCATCTCGCCATTTTGTAACCCCGCAATGGTTTCCCCATCACCTATTATATTACCATGTTCGAAAATATAATTCAGCACATTATAAGCATGAAATACTACATGATTAGGATCTACACCGTGAAAGTGATACTGTAAATCAGGTAAAAATAATGTACTCATACCCACAGAATCTACCATCATATCATTGGTACCTTGAATACTAAAATAACGCACATTTACAGCATAATACATGAAACGAGTCACCTCTTTATCAGGATGATTTTCAATCGATTCTCGACTTAAGAACTTACGAGATGGTCCAAATACAACGGCTTTACAAGAGGGATATAATTCTAGTAATGCATCTACATACTTTACAAGCATATCTGCACGTTCTTTGGCCGCTAAACCAGAGGCTAACATATCCGTAGCAAACACCCTGTATTGGCACTCTGCTAATAACTCATCCACATTTGGACAATCCCATACCTGACTACGATCAAAATCATCTAATACAGGCTTATCGATTTTCTCACAATTCGTCACCATCAAGGTCGGTGGAATATCTGCATCAGTATCCTCGTAATGCACCTTATAATTCTGAGGTGCAAAACCTGCGGAATCACGACGATGATCAAAACAATCCACAGGTCCTAAATACTTTGTGAGTACCTCTACCATTGTATCGCGGCCAGGCATATCACACTGCTTCGGCATTAATAACTCAACAAAAAAGATACCCCCTGGTCGGACTGAAGTATCTGTTAAATCTTGCTTAAAAACTTGGCTCATATGCTCTCTCCTCATTTTTAACTATTTTTCTGACGAGTGTATTAATTTATACCATTTTACAATACCCTCAGAAATTAGATAATTTACACTTTCCATCTTAGACTTTACCCATAGATATAAGTCATTTGGAGCAATAATATGGATTGAATCACTTTGAATATTGGAATTTTTTACCTCACCTTCCGATGTAAATAGGTATACTTCTTTTTTTCGTTTATGATCATCTACCAAATCAATATACTTAACAAAATCTAAATCAACATTTCCTTTTTTAACTTGAGGATATGCAAGCATCCCATTTTCTGGATTTACTAATACACATTCATATAGCTCAGTTGCAATTTTATTCGTAGATGGAATTGTCACATAACCTTTAAGATCATATAAATATAAACAAACTAAATCCTCACAATCATTTGGAGATAAACAATCATAAAATAATTGTTGTAAAAATTCTTCATTTGAATCCTCTAATATCAAAGGGTTTCCCCCAAATGCATATTCAGCATACTCAAACATATAATTTTTATTTATACGTTGTATAGTTCGACCGCGAATAAAAGCAGTTGCTACTGCACCTGGTACCTGGCTTTCATCACCAATCCGTTCCCACTTAACATCTGTGAGTTGATTAGCTGCATCAAAATCTAATGCATCCTTGTCACAATTATAAGTAAAATTAGAATTTTCGTTTACACGTCCTAGATAATAAATACCATTATCACGCATCCAAATATAGTCGCCCTTTTCTACTTCCTTCAACATATCAACAGCGACTAATCGTTTTTTTTGATTCATCCCATATAAACCATACGTTCTAACAACATCATAATACCCTTCTATATTTTTTATTTGTTTACGTTTTTCTTGTATTTCAATTATAGCCTCAGGGTTATAATTCTTTATATGGTCATCCTTAATACTCCAACCTAAAGCTGCTACTTTATGCTTCAAACAATATTTTGATATTTTTTTACCATCGTTACTATCTGTTCTTGTTTGTAATCTCCATACAGACCCCATTGTGTCAACCTCCAAATTAAATAATACAAACTTCATACAATAAATACATTACCTTTTAATTTATAGTATACAGGATGATATTCAGTACTACAAATCGCCATCCATCGTTCTACAAACTTCTCAAAATCAATGTTAAAATTACAATTTAATAGAATTTGCATAGAGTTTTGCAATAGATATACTCGTTCAATTTCTAATCTATCTATTAAAGAATTTCTTATAAGTTCACCCTTAACAACTTGTTTAAATCTTGCATATAAATAATCAATACACTGATTTTTATATCCAAGTTTATAATTGCTAGCCACAAATAAACTACGATATGATAATTCACTCGGGAGAAAAGATTCCCATTCTAGTATTTCATGTCCATCTTCAACCATTCTAATATACATATCATTAATATCAATATAATCTCGAATCCAACATTCAACCATTAAGTAAATATTTAATTCTTGCTCCATTAAGTCATCTATATAAAAGTCCTTTAATCCATCTATATCAAATTCTACATTAGCTCTATATTGATACATAGATATCCCCCTAATATATAATCACATTCTTTTATATAGATATTATAACTTTATGAATGCCCAAATTTTCACCCATAGCATCATATTTAATATATAAAAATCTCACATTATCCCCTGCCTACGGCCCTACAATTCATAAAAATACAAAAAGGCCCTCTCCGTGGTCCGTAGACGAACTTCAGTCATGTGTGAGTTCGAGGACCATAGAGAGGGTCTTTGTTTTAATTATAGAGGTTTACGAACCACGTCAAGGATGGAACCATCGCGGTATTCTACGATTGCCACGATGTCTTCGTCTTTGTCGGATACAGGGATATCTTGTGGTTTACCTACTAAGTCAAATGCTAATTGTTGTAATTCTTCAATTGTGTAGATAGGCAAGTTGCTATCTTTGAAGCGTTCAATCAAATCAGTACGAGCTGGGTTGATTGCAATACCGTATTCAGTAACGAGTACGTCAACAGAGGAGCCTGGTGTAATAACAGTAGCGACTTTGTCACGAATCATTGGCAAGCGGCCGCGGATCAATGGGCAAGTAATAACTGTGCATTTAGCACCTGCTGCTGTGTCGGAGTGACCGCCGGAAGCGCCCATCAATACACCGTTGGAGTCAGTCATTACGTTTACGTTGAAATCAAGGTCGATTTCAGTAGCACCAAGGAATACTACGTCTAAGTAGTTTGTAGTGCAGTCTGTCCAAGGGTTAGCATACATGGAAGCGGACATTTCGATGTGTGCAGGGTTTTTATCCAAGGATGCAGCTGCAGTAGTATCGAATGTTTGAGTATCGTAAATAGCACGAATCAAGCCTTCTTCAAGCATACCAGTCAAGATACCAGTAGCGCCACCAATAGCGAAACCACCTACTTCACCGCGTTTACGAAGTTTTTCAGCGATGAATTTCGCTACAGTCAATGGAGCCCCACCAGCGCCCAATTGGAATACGAAACCGTCTTTGATGATGCCAGCTTGGTCAAGGAATTCACCAGCTAGTTCAGCAATTTTAATTTGGATAGGGTTTTTAGTGAAACCTACCGCACCAGAAGCGATACCTTCTGGATCACCAATGCTTTCAACCTCAACAACATAATCTACGTCAGTTTGAGGGATTGCATAGTTGTGTACATAGTCAACTAAGTTATCAGTGATGATAACAGTTGTGTCTGCATAATGGGAGTCAACTTTAGCATAGCCAAGAGCACCACATGCGGATTTACCCATACGACCAGTTGCATTACCGCGTGGGTCAGCTGTAGGAGCACCCATGAAAGCTACGTCGATATGAACTTCACCAGATTCGATAGCACGAGCACGGCCACCATGGGAACGAATCACTACAGGGCGTTTCAATACGCCTGGGTTTTGAGTTAAGAATTTACCAAGACGATCGCGCAAGCCAGATGTTTCGATAGCTGTTACAGTACCGTCTTGAATCATTTCTACCAAGAATTCATGGCATGGGGACAAGGAAGAAGACGCAATTGTAATGTCTTTAATGCCTTTTGCTTGAACGCGTTCCATAACCATTTTCATTACATAGTCACCGTTGCGCAAGTGATGATGGAAGGACAAAGTCATGCCATCTTTTACGCCAGCTTTTTCGATTGCTTCATCGATGGAAGCAAGTACTTTATTAGTGCCAACACGGCTCATGTGTACAGGTTTACCTGCACGATGAACTTTAGGTTCAATGACGAATTCACCTTGATATACTTCGCGACCTTCTAGTGCTGGGATATTTGTTGGGATATCGCGACCTACTTTATTTAACATCGTATTCTGCTCCTTCCTCTAATTCAACTTTAATGCCTGCTGCACGTGCTTTATCAACTACGCGTTGTGCACGAACTACGATAGGACCATCGATCATTTTACCATCTACGGAGATTACGCCTTTATTGTTGCGCAATGCATCTGCATAGCTGTTCAATACCTTAACGGAATGAGCGATTTCTTTTTCGTCAGGAGTGAATACTTCGTGGATAATTTTGATTTGGCTTGGGTGGATACAAGATTTGCCATCATAACCCAAAGCTTTAATGAATTCAACTTCTTCGCGGAAACCTTGTGGGTCTTTCACATCGGAGAATACAGTATCGATTACGCGGATACCTGCTTCGCGTGCTGCATGAAGGATTGTTTGACGAGCGAACAACAATTCAACAGCTGGTTTATGTTTACCTGTGCGAAGGTCTGCACGATAGTCTTCAGCGCCAAGAGCGATAGCAACTACGCGAGGGCCGTGGCAGATTTCACGAACATTGTATAAGCCACGAACGGATTCGATAGCTACGATAATATTGATTGTACCTTCTGGCCAGCCGTTAGCTTTTTCTACTTCTTCAATTTTCTTCGCTACGATTTCAACTTCAGAAACATCTTCAGTTTTAGGTAAACGAATCATATCAGGTTTAGCTGGAACGATAACATCAAGATCGTCATAGCCATAAGGAGTTTGTGTAGGATGGTTGATACGAACAACTGTTTCTGCACGGAATTTACGGGATTTCAATGCTTCTGCAGTTAAAAGACGAGCTGTGTCTTTTTCTGTAATTGGCACGGAATCTTCGATATCGATCATGATGGAGTCAGCACCGTGAATATCTGCACTGTTAATCATTTTAGGTGTATTACCTGGTACGAACATCATGGAACGAGACAAACGTTTTTTAGCAGCCTCTGTTAATGGGTTTGTTTTAACTTCTGGGAATGTTTTATCGTTAGCCATTATGCTTTGCTCCCCCTTTCCAATGCACCTAATACGCGAGCTTTAATTGTGTAATCCCAAGCATTTTTATCTTGTACAATTACTTTTACGCCATCATAACCAGCTTCTTTCACTGTGTTCAAGATAACGGATTTAATTTGGTCGCCGTATTGGCGGATAACTTTGGATGTTAATTCAATTTCGATACCGCTAGCAATCGGTTCAACCGTTACTAATGCATCATTTTTTTCGTCGAAGCCAGCTTGTGCAGCTTTTACTAATTGTGCCATGTTGCATCCTTTCCTTGTGAAACATTTATAAAACCCAAATCTGTACAGACTCGTCGCGAGAGTCTATACAGATATTGAATACTAACAACTAAATTCTAACACTCCATAGTGAAGGTTTCTGATTACATGAAACCAATGATTTTCCACCAAGGGATACCGATTACGTAGTTCAAAACTAAACATACAACGGCGGAGATAAGACCAACTGTCCACCAGTCTTTTACATTATTGTAACCAGCAGAGAAAATGATTGGACCAGGAGCCGCACCATAGTGAGTTACGGAACCGCCATAGGAGTTTGTACCAATTAAGATGAAAGCTAATAATGTAGGATCGATACCTGCATTGATACCTACAATCAAGAATACTGGTAACATTGCAGAAATATATGCAGTACCAGATGCAAAGAAGTAACGAACAGCAACGGAGATCACAGAAATAAGGATAAGCATCATGAATGGATCTAGGCCAAAGTTCATATGAGCTTCTAAGTATTTAGCCAACCATTCGAAGAATTTACCTTTAGTTAATGCAGAGGATAAGCCCAAGATACCACCGAACCAAATCAATGTGTTCCAAGCCGCTTTAGTTTTGAGCAAGTCATCCCAATTAATAATGCCACATACAAATGTAGCAAGCATAGCTACGATAGCCACTGCAGTAGCATTAATATTAATATCAAAAGTAGGAAGAACCCAACCTACGATTGCAAGAAGTGCGATGGCAATAAGGCCTTTTTCTGACGCTTTCATAGGTCCTAATTCTGCCAAACCATCCTCAGCAATTTTTTTGTTGTCGATTTCTTTTACAGAAGGACGTTCATACATATAACCGATGAATGGGATACACATTAGCATGATGAAACCAGGTACAAACATAGCCAACGCCCATTGCGCCCAGTTCAAGGATACACCTGTCAATTTAGTGATAAAGTCTAATGCTAATAAGTTTGGCGCCATTGCAGTAGCAAAGAAGAAGGATGTGACCTTTGTTGCGAAGTAACCATTTTGCAAGAGGTAAGCACCGGCTTTTTTAGCAGTTTCACCAGGATAGGAACCAACAGCTTCAGCGATGGACAAATTGATAGGATATACGATACCTGCCGCGCGAGCTGTGTTGGATGGTGTTGCAGGAGATAAGATCATATCAAGGAATGCAGTTACATAGCCAAGACGAAGTGTAGTGCTACCAAAGGCGCGAACCAAGTGATATGCAATTCGGTGACCAAGACCAGTTTTACCAAACGCAACGGATAATGCGAAAGCTGCGAAGATTAACCATAATGCTGTGTTACTGTAGCCAGTTAATACATCTTTTGTGTTATTCAATAAAATAGAGGATGTAGCAACACCTAATAATACTGTAATAGGAACTGGGAATGGTTTTAATACCAAGCCCACGATAGTTGCTAAATAAATACCAAATAATTGCCATACTTGTGGTTTGAGGCCTTCTGGTGTGCCACCAAACCAAGCGATTGCGACGATGGCAGCCATAACGGCAACGCGCCATAATTTGTCTTTCATGTGTGTCTTTCCCTTTCTTAATTAACTTAGGCATACATAAAATCATCTAGTCTTCAACAACATAATCGCTCGCGACGTCGATTACATTGATTAAGTCTATATTCATTATAAATGTTTAAAAGAAATATGAATAATAGATTACCTTTATAGGGGTTATAAAAACTTTTATATCTACTATTCATACTTTTTATGCATTTTGAGCATAGTTTTACAGTTCCAAATGAAAAAAATGCATGTATACGTCCCCAAAGGGGTGTATACATGCACTTACATGGTACTGCCTTTCTCTTTCGAGACACTTTTATTATTATCTATTATATCGAAAAAGTCCAATACTGAAACAGCATGGATAAACAGTTAGAAAACCTCATAGATATGCTCTATTGATAATTCCTAAGCCTTATATTCTCTAAATATACTATTATCTACAACGGTGTGTTCCTTGTAATAATTACGGACATATTCAATAAAGGTTTTAACAACGATTAAATTTTCCGAATCTTTTGTGTACACCATATTGGTATCACGGGTGATATATTCACCATTTTTATTGCGTAATGGGCTTACATAGATATCTTTATCCTTACAGGATCCAAGTCCCATATACGTCAAGATAGACCAACCGAGGCCGGCACGAACAAAGTGACGACACGTACTCATAGAATTTACGTCCATCGCCACACTTGGGGGCTCGTCAAAATGTTCTGCACACCAAGTTTCGATGATATTTGCCACCGATGCATCTGTTTGGTATTTAATAAACGGTACCTTTACTAAAGATTCAGGCGGCACTAATTCTTTATATACTAAACAATATGGCTCTGCTAATAACAGTTCAGACTTACCAGATACATCATAACCACCACGAGCAAAGGCGACCATACAATCACCTGTATTAAACATCTTTACTACTTGATGGCTGAAAGCAGTCTTCACTTGAATATGAACATCAGGATATTGTTCGCGGAAAGATCTCAATAAAGCCGGTAGTTCATAATCTGCAAAGTTAATAGATGATGCGATTTTCAAGGTCCCTTGAATCTTGCCAGAAGCGGAGTTCATAGCGTGCTCCAAAGCCTCTTGTTCTTGCATCATTCGCTTGCAGTAATCATAGAAAATTTCGCCTTGTGCCGTGAGGGCAATCCCTTCAGCAGTCCGCAACAACAGAGAATGGCCCAAGGCTTTTTCCATATGGCGCAACCGATAGCTCAACGCTGGTTGCGATAAAAATAATTTTTCAGCAGCCCTTGTAATATTGCCTTCATCCACAACAGTAACAAAGGTTTGCCATTCTCTATCGTCCATACAAACTCCTTTGTTATCGCTTATTACCAAAGATGCGTAATAAGGATAAGAATAAGTTAATGAAATCTAAGTATAGGCTCAAAGCGCCTGTGATTTCAATGCGGTCTAAAATTGTTTCATCCTCCATAAGCGCCACTTGTGTCACATTATTTTTAATGCGGTTCACATCGATAGCTGTAAAGATAGAGAATACTACAACACCTACATAACCTAGAACTAAACTTACAGTATCACTAAAGCCACTGAGTACAGTCCAGTTAAAGAAGCGGGCCCCCATCATCACCAAGGATACGATGATCATGCCGAACAATGCCGCCATCACATATGGTGTAAGGGATGATAAATTGCGTTTTGTAGTTGCCCCTACCACTGCAAAGCCAATGAAGAAAGCAAGCGTACCTATTAACGCCGGAATAACTACATCAAACACATTGTATCGCAACGATACCAAGGTCAATGTGAGACCATTCAAAGCACTATAGAGGAAGAACATACCTCGTAACGTCATTACATTAGCAGAATATGCACGAGCACTAAAAAGGAATACCACACCTAGCTCTACTAATAAGATAATATTAAAATTTTGGTACGCAAAGCGTAACCAATTTGGATTCACTAATGCAGCGAAACCAACACCAATAGTTGTAAGTAAGCCTACAACCATCCACAAGAAAGAGCCTTTTAATCGTTGGGATACGATACTTTCAACCTGTGCAACCTCAGCTGCAGTAGGTCCTGTTACATTATATGGATTCATACTATCCCTCCTTATTTAATTATCACTCATAGAGATTATCGAGCATTTGCAATGCCCGCAAACACCTTGCCACGTTCGCCATCGATTGTCACTTCTTGACCTTCAAGGAGCACTTCGTGGGCATTTTTAGCACCTAAGATAACAGGAATACCATAGGTAATGCCCGCAATAGCGCTGTCCGATGTATAACCATCTTCTACTGCGATGATACCGCCAGCACGTTTGGCAATGGCCATCAATTCAGGCTCCATTGTGCCTACCACGAGAATATCGCCGTCTTTGAAGCTTTCATAATTACCCTTATGATTAGCCGCAATGTACACATTACCTGTAACGGATTTACGTAAAATACCATTGCCAGACAAGAGCACTCGACCTGCAATGTGAACACGAATCATATTGGTCGTACCTGTGGCACCAGATGGCACACCAGCGGTAACAACTACGAGGTCACCAGACTCGATGGCGCCAGTGCCAAGCGCACCGGTAATGGCTTGCTTAACCATTTCATCGGAGTTGATGATTTCATGACCTTTAATAGCCTCTACGCCCCAGCATAATTGCATGCGACGAATAGTTTCCTCATGAGGTGTGACAGCAATGATTTTACAATCTGGACGATGACGAGCCACGCTAAGTGCGGTGTGGCCAGATTCAGTACATGTCAAAATAGCTGCGGCCCCGAGGTTTTGAGCTACGCGCACGCTAGCCAAGCATACGGCGCTTGTAGTAGTCATTTCTTCATCCTCACGAGCGCGGCTATAGCTATCATAAATAGCAGCCTTTTCCGTTACTTCTGCAATGCGAGTCATGGTCGCAACAGCTTCTACAGGATAGGAACCATTGGCTGTTTCGCCAGATAACATAATCGCATCGGTACCATCCAAAATGGCGTTAGCTACGTCACTTGCTTCCGCACGTGTTGGACGTGGATTTTGAATCATAGACTCAAGCATTTGTGTCGCCGTAATAACGGGTTTACCCAAGTTATTGCATTTTTCAATCATCATCTTTTGAAGTACTGGCACTTCTTCTGCAGGGATTTCTACACCGAGATCGCCACGCGCAACCATGAGGCCATCAGCTACTTCCAAGATTTCATCAATATTTTTAACGCCTTCTGCATTTTCAATTTTTGCAATAATCTTGATATCTTTTTTCTCAGACTCAAGAATGCGGCGAATAGCCACAATGTCTTTACCGCGTTGCATGAAGGATGCGGCCACAAAGTCTACCCCTTGTTGACAGCCAAAGCGCAAATCTGCTTCATCCTGTTCAGATACAGGTGGCAAGCTTAATGCTACACCTGGTACGGCTACACGCTTACGGTTGCCGATTTCCCCGCTATTTTGAACCGTTGTAATGATATTATTGCCTTCGATAGCATCGATGGTAAGTGTTACAAGCCCATCAGCCAAGAGAATTTTATCCCCTACGGACACATCACCTGTAAGACCTTTGTGGTTCACGGAGCTAAGCTCTTTTGTGCCTTCCACCTCATCTGTAGTCAACGTAAATTGTTGACCCGCTTCGAGGAATACCTTGCCCTCTTTAAATAGACCGAGACGCACCTCAGGGCCTTTTGTGTCGAGCAATAATGCGATTGGTTTATTCACAATCATCGCTGCATCGCGCACCATTTGCATGCGTTCTGCCTGCTCTTCATGGGATCCGTGAGAGAAGTTAAAACGAGCTACGTTCATGCCCGCCCGCATCATATCTTCTAAGATACCAAATTTATCCGTTCCCGGACCTACAGTACATACGATCTTTGTACGTTTCATCTTTCCTCCTATGAAAGCACATCCAAGATTGGATCTTTCATTTCTTATTATATCAATGTTGGTAAAAGCTATCTGTGCTCCACGCAACATATGTTATTGCACCTCTACGGAGCCCTCGCCTAGAATAGATTCAATAGCCTTGATGGATTCATCACTAGGGTCAAAGCACATATTTGGTGGCAGATTAATCCGTTTTCGTTGACGATGTAAATATAATGACGTTGGCACAGAGCCAGCGGTACTAGTCAATACGCGTTTTAAGGCTTCGCTATTTTCTGGCGTATCATATTGGCTATAAATGTGGATTGCCACCTGTTTTGCCTGACTATAGTTTACCTTTAATGGCGTAATGCGGTCTGCAATAATTTGCACGCCCTTTTCATCCGCATCAACCCGACCTTTTACCTTAACAATCATATCGACTGCAAGGAATTGCTGGCTTTGACTAAAGACCTTAGGGAATGCCACTATATTAGCCGCACCAGAATAATCTTCAATGCGAAGAATGGACATAACCTCATTGCGCTTTGTCATGCGATCCGATTTATTTTCAATAAGACCGCCAAAGGTAATGGTTTGACCATCGTATTGCTCTGGATTTTCTACGAGAGCGCCCAGTTCAAAGAGGCCCTCCAACTCCTTCGCATATCCTTGCAATGGATGTCCCGTAATATAAAAGCCAGTGTATTCCTTTTCATCCTTTAACTTATCGTCTTCCGATAAATCTTCCACATTGGGAACTGGAATAAACTCTACCGCCTCTTCCATATCACCAAAGAGACTCATCGTCCCCATAGCGGCATCCTTTTGCTCTTTAGCACCAACGGCTTGGGCGCTTTCATACATGTGTAGCAACTGATTCCGGTTTTCCTGGAAACCATCCATAGCACCGCAACGAATGAGACTTTCAAGAAGTCGTTTATTCACAACTCGATTATCCACCCGTTTACAGAAATCTACAATATCCGTATAGAGGCCGTGCTCATTGCGCTCGCGAATCAAGCGATCGATAGCATTGTCCCCTACGTTCTTGATACCACCAAGACCGAAACGAATAGCGTCGTCTTGCACGGCAAAACTGCGCTCAGAATAGTTAATATCTGGGCCTAGTACCTTAACATTGTGCTTCTTGCAGGCATTGATATAATAAGTCAATTTCTGCATATTCTGCATGAAACTAGTCATGGTTGCGGCCATAAACTCTGGGAAATAATGGGCTTTCAAATACGCCGTTTGGTACGCAATATACGCATACGCCGCACTATGTGATTTATTAAAGCCATAGCCCGCGAAGTATACGAGCAAATCAAATACTTCGTTCGCCACGGATTCATCGATACCGTTTTTAACGGAGCCCTGAATAAAGGACTCCCGCTGTGCCTTTAAAACAGATTCCTTTTTCTTACCCATGGCGCGGCGCATCAAGTCCGCTTGACCAAGGGAGAATCCCCCCATAGCGGACGCAATTTGCATAACCTGTTCTTGGTATAAGATTACCCCGAAGGTATCTTTCAATATGGGTTCCAATATGGGATGTAAGTAGGTAACCTCTTTTTTACCGTGACGGCGGTCGATAAAATCCGCCACCATGCCAGATCCTAGTGGGCCTGGACGATACAAGGCTACCAATGGAATTAAGTCTTCAAAATGCTCAGGCTTAAGGTCCATAACGAGCTTTGTAATACCTTCCGATTCGAGCTGGAATACGCCAGAGGTATCGCCCTTAGTGAGGATATCACAAGCTGCCTTGTCGTCGAGTGGAATAGCATCTAAATCGAGGTCAATACCACGGTTCGCCTTGATGAGCTTTAAGGCATCCCCCATAACCGTTAAGGTACGGAGGCCCAAGAAGTCCATCTTTAAGAGGCCTAACTCCTCGATATTGTCCTTATCGTACTGCGTTACAAAGCCTTCATCGTTAGCATTTTGTACCGGTACATGGTCATCTAAAGGATCTGCAGAAATTACAACGCCCGCCGCATGAGTGGACGAATTTCGCGCTATGCCTTCTAGCTTTTTACCAAAATCAAATAACTCTTTAACATTTGGATCGGCTTCGTATAAAGCTTTTAACTCTTTGCCTTGTAGAGCCTTATCTAAGGTAATCCCCAGTTCGTTGGGAATCATCTTAGCGATGCGGTTTACTTCGGCTAGTGGCAAGTCTAGTACACGACCTACGTCACGAATAACAGCACGAGCCGCCTCTGTACCAAAGGTAATAATCTGAGATACACGAGCTTGACCGTATTTTCTCGTCACATATTCGATGGCTTGACCACGCTTTTCATAGCAGAAGTCAATATCGATATCGGGCATGCTTACCCGTTCTGGATTCAAGAATCGTTCAAAGAGCAAATCGTATTTTAGTGGATCGAGACCTGTAATACCTAAAAGGTACGCTACTACAGAACCTGCCGCAGAACCACGGCCTGGTCCTACTAAGATATCGTGCTCACGGGCATACCGCACATAATCCCACACGATGAGGAAGTAATCCTCAAAACCCATCGTACCGATAACATCTAACTCGTAGTCGAGACGCTTTTGTAACTCTTCAGACGTTTCACCATAAAGGCGTGGAATTTCTCGTTCACAAACCTTACGTAAATACGTTTTAGAGGTTTCCCCTTCTGGCACATCAAAGTGCGGCAAGTGATGTTCATCAAAATTAAACTCTACATTACAGCGGTCTGCAATTTTTAAGGTGTTTTCGATGGCCCCCGGAATATGTCCAAATAGCTCTACCATTTCATCCCCAGACTTGAGATAAAACTCATCATTAGGGAATTTTAAGCGGTCTACCTCAGCACGGCGACGGCCTGTAGAAATACAAACCTTAATATCTTGCGCGTCCGCATCCTCTTTTAAGACATAATGGAAATCGTTAGACGCTACAATGCCAAGACCATATTCCTTGCTGAGCTTAATGAGCTCCTCTTGGGCCTTAGCCTCCTCTGGCAAGCCATGATTTTGAATTTCTAAGAAGAAATTATCCTTGCCGTACGTCTCGATATACCATTCGATGGAACGCTTGGCGCCTTCCATATTGTCTTGCAAAATATACTGAGGAATTTCTCCTTGAATACACGCACTAAGAGCAATAATTCCTTTGCTGTATTGACGCAATAAATCGCGGTCTGCACGAGGACGATACAACATACCTTCCGTAGATGCTTTAGACACGATTTTAACGAGATTACGATACCCTTCCATGGTCTCTGCCAATAGGATGAGATGTTTTAATCGTTCACGGCTACGACCTTCGGGACGATCGAATCGGCTATGTTCCGTTACATACACTTCACAACCGATGATAGGCTTAACGCCTTGGGCTATACATTCTTTATAGAAATAAATGGCTGCGTACATATTGCCATGGTCCGTAATGGCAAGGGCGGGCTGATTTAACTCCTTCGCACGACGTACCATGTCAGGCAAACGACTGATGCCGTCAAGCAAACTAAACTCTGTATGACTATGTAAATGTACAAATGGCTGCATGGTACACCTCCTTTAAGGGCGATGAGCAAAATACACGTTCAATGACTTCTTACGAGCCTTCCAATCTGGCAAAAACTGTGCCACGAGATTGTGAAAGTTCTTGGAATGGTCTAAATATTTAAAATGAGCAAACTCATGAACCATAACGTACTCAATATACGCCTGTGGTCCCTCTAACAAACGGGTGTTCATCTTGACGAGCTGCTTTGCAGGCGTACAAGAACCCCAACGACTCTTCATTCGCTGCTGTTTTATGATTGGCATAGGCACATCAATACCTTGCTTGTGAAAGCGCTGATACACGACCTTTGCCCAGTGGACAAAGACCTTCTCCCCTAAATTACGCCAGTAACTCTGCATTAATTTATGCTTTGCTTCAAAGGTCGTACCCTGAGGTACAACCATGGTAAGAATGGCTTTCCCGTCAAAGCCTATGTGAGGCTTTCCATCCTGCTCAACTAAGCGCAACGTAACTGGAATGCCGAGGATGGATAAACTTTCACCATTCACATACTGCAACGCATCGACGCGCTTGGCATTCAATGCATCAATCTTGTAACGAGCCCGCTCAATGAAGGACATATTCTCGATGACAAACTTGTCCACCCTATAATCCGGCACATACCCATTCGCCGACACATGGATCACACCATCCTTTGTAATGCGCATGTTCATGTTCTTCACACGCTTGATGGTTAACTCATATTCAATTCTGTCGCCATTATAGGTAATAGACCTAGTTGTTGAAGTATTCATACCTTTTATTTTATCATAAAACACTCATGAAAACGTAGAATTCTGGTAATTTTAATAGAACTACTTAGATTTTAATCAATACTGATTTTTATTAGTTTTCAATATAAAAATGACACCTATACCAGTCCCTTATGAAAGGTATAGATGTCATTAAAATAAGCTTATAACATTTAACACTAAATATTATTTAAGGATAGAAGTTAATAAAGGTTAATCCCAAAATTAAAAGTAATCATAAGTATAGAACCAACTTAATAATCTTTTAGAATCTATAATCCCAAGTCTATAAACTTCCCTAAAACTTTAATTTGCCAGAACATCCCTCTAGTAGCTTTTAAATCAATGTCTGTTTTTAACTTATCAAAACTCACATCATAAAATGGTAATAATACCTGTAATGATGCTAATTTTGCTTTCATAGTAATTAATTCTTTACTTAATTGCCCGGATATATTAGTATCAACTATCTCCTGTAAATTGGAAATACATGCTTGAAAATCTTCATTCTGAATACGTTCACACGTATATATTTCAGACAAATAGGTCTGTTTAATACAACTTAAGATTGATTCAGAAATGAATTCAGGTTTTTGTAAGACTTCATACAATCCTAACAAAAACAACGCCCAAAATATCTCCTCTACATAATCGGTAAAGAAATAGATACCGAACTTCTTTTCATCATGTGTAGAAATCTTTAACGCTTCAGATAAAGTATTACCCTCTAACTCCCGTTCTATTAAAGCAATCCAACTACTGCATTCAATATCATCTAACATATCATTTAATGGTGGTATAGGAATCCTACGAGCCATCCACTCATCAACATCCTCTAAACTCATCCCATCTCCAATAATATTTAACAATTTATCGGACAGATGTGCTTTTCTACACATTAATCGAATTAACATACTAAATATGTAATATTCTAGAATGGTCAAATCAATATAATTTCGTCTATATGCCTTAACAGCGCCCAATATAAAGACCATTAAAAATGTATCTAAACTTTTTTTATTTTTAAAATAGATCATATTTATACCTCTGTCCACTAATTTATTTTAGCTTTCGATTTACCGGTTCATCATTAATTCTTTTTATCTTTGGATTAAATATTTGTCCATTTCTATTTTGGAAATAATGGATTTCTATATCATTTCCATTAATATCTTTCCCATGGTCATATATTTTTTTCCAATCGCCCCCTACATCTTCTTTTAATTGTTTACCGAGACCATCCTCATTTTTTATATTTAATTTATCTTTTTGGTAACTCTTAAACCCTTTAGGTAATGACTTTAACTCCTTCAAGGAGTTATAAACCTTCTTAATTCGATCATTTACAGAATATAATCCACTAGATAAATTAGTATTAGACTTATTATCATTCTTATTTTTATTATTAGAGTTTCTATTAAGATTATCTAAATTTTTCTTAGAATTTTCTTCCGATATAGATTTAGCCTTACTCTTATCCGGATATTTATTTGCAAAATGAATCCCATCAGGTAATGGACTCCCTGCTCTAATTTCATCTATTGTAAATGACGATTCCGGACTCAATCGTTCGTCTGCATAGTGTAGTGCAACTGTTGTAGAAATCGTTTTCCCAGTTAACGTTGATTGAAAAGAATTAGTATGAGTATTAAATACCAAATTATCATTTGGATTATCTACAAATATTGCATCACCTTCAGTATGTGTTGAATGTACAACCTGGCCTGTTGATATGTTTTGCAATCTAGAAAATGGAGAATTGCCATCAGAACCAATATCTACCCAATTATCTGTACCATCAGGACCAATAACACGTCCTGTGAATATAGTTGCCCCCGATGTGCTTATGCCTCTAAAATATCGGCGACCAAGACTATCATATTCACCGGTGTCTTTATATGTATTTCCATCTGCTGCATGATATACATTAATAGGCTGAAACCCAGTATCTAAATTATAATTTTCTTGAACCCGTAATGAAGTGCCAGGATAAGATACGGTTATAGCCCATGGACCACTATAAACTGGAGCCGCTCCAGTTTCAATAGAGCTATCATCAACACGCTCCATCAATGTTCCACCTGATTCAACACCAGAAGTTATTTTGCCTCTATAAAATGCACTGCCAGGAATATTAGCCATTGTACTTTCATCAAAAGTAGTAGGCTCGCCCGAACCAGTTACGAGTGGAGTACTTACTAAATTCCCAGCAATTAAAGCTGGTGATGCATTCTTTGCTAGGCCATAAACACCTTTACCAACTGAAGCTAAAGAGGCTATAGTATTTGAGACTCCTGGATTCCAAACAAGATCCTCATTCCATTTTGTAGCATAAGATGCTGATGCCGCACCACTATTACTTGATTCACCACTTACTTTATTAACAACCCCGCCTACGGCAGCACTCAACCATTGTGCTACAGCTGGATCATGTTTAGCTACTTTCTTTATTTCACCAATTAGCAACTCATTAGTCATAGTAGCTTTAAACCCGCTACCCGGTGCATTACCAGCCATACGTGCTGCTACTTCACCTATGATGCCATGTGCAATAGATTTAGCGATTTTGCCATCTTTCGTTGTTGGTTGCCAGTTATGTAGTTGTTCAAATGCATTTTTAGAGAATAGACGTGCTAATTCTTGACGCTCTTCAATTTTCTTTTTATCAAAAATCTTATCTAATTGATGTAATGTATTTTCTGTGTTTGTGTTAATGGTTTTAGTATCAATTTCTTTACCATCTACAGTTAGTATACCATCAGAGATTGCAGATTGAGTAGTAGATCTTGCTTTACCTTTAGATCCTACGCCTAAGTTTGGAACTAGACCGATATTGTTATAAATCTTATCATAGCCTTTTTTATCGTTAGTCTTCATCTCTTCGAGTTTCTTTTTACTGCCATAGTAGTTATAGCCAATACCGTTGTTGCTATATGTATATTCGGCTTCGTTCTTGATATCTTTCATCTCTAGAGATTTTGTAGTCAGTTTATTCTTAGTTTTTGGAGCGTTACTTTTAATTAGAGCACCTTCTAATGTAGTACTGTTACCTACATTAATGTCATAGCCTTCTTCTCCTGCATAAATGCCAGCTTGTTCTGTTACACTCTTCCATTTGCTATCAATTCGTCCTACACTAGCATTGATACTACCAGTTGGATTTTTGAAGTTAGGTTTAGAGGAAACAGAGAATCCCGCAGACTTACTATGTTCTTTAAAATTATCTACATCTTGTAAGCTTTGAATATGTAAATTACGACCTGTATCTACTTCTACCTTTTTACCAGATACGGTAGAACCAATAATATTTGTATCTCGTTTTGCTTTAAGCTGTGCTAATTGGGCAGCTTTAATCTTAGTAGGTACATAACTTTCTTGATGAGTTTCTCCATTTTGACGAGCCATATGAGCACTCGCATTAATATCGAGAAGGCCACCACCAGTTAAACTGATACTCGCTCCTGCACTCCAGCCAGAACTCTTATAATCATTTTTCACATCTACTGTATTCTTACCAGCCTTTATATTAATATCGCTAGCGCTAGCCAGACTAATGGATTCAGCAGATACGCTTTCACCAGTAAGAGTAATACCATTTTTCTTAGCATCACGAGCCGTTAGATGAACATCACCGTCACTAATAATAGTACCACCTTTATAAGTTGCAGTATCTACTGTTTGACCTTGTTTCTGTGATGTACTACCAATTGATACAGATAAATTAACAGCATCATCAATATTTTTAGGACCTCGTTTAGCTTTACCATTTACTTTTTCAACTTTACCAGTCACTGCATCTCGTATTTTAACTCCATGTAAAGCACTATCTACAGCTTCATATCCGTCTTGTAACTGTTTACGAGCTTCATTAAGTTCAAGTGCTGTCAAACGTTTATCATCACGGCCTCCAGCTTGTTTAATAGTTCGCGTTGCATTCGTTACACTATCAGCTATAGCACCACCTAATGCCACCGTTAAGCCGGACTTTTTATAGCGATCATCATGTGTCATATGTTGCGTATCAGTATTACCATCAAGGGTCACTGCAGCGCCCTCAATTGTAGTAACGGTTTTACTTACTACATCGGCACTAGTAAGATGTACCGTATCATTTGCCGTAATGTTTACATTGCCCTTCGTACTAGCAATAGTATTACGTACGGTTTCCTCTTCACGATTGGTATCATCTATATTTCGTTTTTCTGTACCAATAGTAAATCCGATACCACTTCCCATTAAACCTGAAGTTTTATGACGATATGTACTCGTTTCTTTCGTTACATTCTTATCTGCACCGAGTTCAACCTTGCCAGCTGCTGACACTTGAACGCCTTGTTCCCCCATCAGTTTAACGGATTGTCCCGTCACATCATGACCAGATTTAATCGTAACGTCTTTACCACTCACAACAGAACCTGTTACAGCAGTCACTTGTGCCACACTGGTTGCATCTGTACGTTCCCGTTTAACTAAACTTTTCTTCTTGTCCTTATACACATGGTCAACAGTACTTGTAGCCGCTGCAGTATCAAGTTTTACATTCTTACCTTTCACCTGTGCCTTATCAACAGCCAGAATTTCACTACCACTAAGTGCTACATCAGCATTAGCATCCACAGTTACATTGTTACCTTCCACACTGCTGCCTACAGAGGTTGCTTCATTCACTAAATCATGTGTTTCTGTAGTCTGAGAATGACCGCCACCGGATTTACCTTTGTCATATCGATGTTCCTCTAACTCATGATTCTCTGTCATGGCCTTCATCGTGACCTGGCGTCCAGCTGCCACGGTAGCATCCTTACCCGACGTCACCGTACCGGCCTGCATAGCGACATCACGACCGGCCGTCACCATAGCATCGCCTTTCGCCGCAATTTGACCTCGATCTACAGCGGTTATCGTTTCACGGCGGCTATTGGCACTATTCCATACAACCTTACTATTGCTGGCTTCATACTTGACGCCGTTATTGATAACATCACGATCTGCCGCTACGACAAGCTTTCCTTTTTCATTGGTTTGCTTAATCGTACCGCCCTCATTTATCACATCATGCTTAGCATACACAGTTGTACGGTCACGGCCTTCTATCGTGCCTTGTGTATTACGAACATCGGTATCCGCCACCACTGTTGTTGTGCGACCTTTAATCAGTCCGTTATCATTGTGTATCGTATTACCATGTACAGTTATCGCATCATCCGCCACTATGCTACCGCGATTATGCATCGTACCTACTTGCAAATTAATCGATTGAGCCTGCATATTCGCAGCCCCCTCAACACGTTGTGTGGTCGGCGCCAAATATAATGTTGGTACGAGTAAGGTTTCAGTCTTACCGTTCGGCAATACTACCGGTTGACTGACAAGCATTACCACATCTTCCGTCAATTGCTGTTGCTCCGACTCAGTTAATCCTTGTCCGAGCATCATCGATTTAGACTTCATCACGGTAAGACCTGCATCCATTAATTTACGGTACTGCTCTTCTTCCGTAAGTCCTGCCTGTAGTCTACTTTTACCTGTTTGACGTAAAATAGCCTGCATTACCAATTGTTGTTCGTAGTAACCATCACCTAATCGTTTTTGTGTACGCATAGGATTGAGTTGTAAACGATTGATAACATAATCAGAGGATAAGAAGCTTCTTCGATTGGTAAAATTTGGGTCAGTTTCCATCGCATACGTTGTATTCGGATTAGTGGATAACTGACTCATACTATTTAGCAAAGATTCATCTACTATAGCATCATTTTTACTGTATTTTACATGACCACAATATACAGCAACAAATACATCTTTTGGATTTATTTTAGTATTTTTATACTTTGCCTCATGATTATTGGTTGAGTCCCACCCCTTTTCTTGTAGAGGCTATATCTTATCACCAGACCTTCTTCACTAATATATTCATTGCCTTAAACTTCTATTATTAATACACAAAAAGTGCTAACCATCATATTGATTAGCACCTTTATATCAATTACTAGATTTCTCACTATCTAGTAGTACTATATTAAATTATTAATCTCTTCAATCCAATTTGTATCAGATTGCTCCAATTTGGAAAAGAATACATGTAAATTAGTACTATTAATTAATGCTGCATCCGTTCCTAATTCCATCGCACCTCTCATCATAATTTTATAACTATCTTTTGTAATATTTGAAACCAATTGAGTTCGCTGAGCTTCCTTAGCCGAATAATCTTTAATACCTGTATATTCTTCAATATAAGAAGCACTATGACGTTTCGATGGTGTACGTAATCTAACAGAATTATCCCAATGCAATAAAATAACTTGCATAGTGCATGGATTTGTAAACATCACCACATGTTGGCATGCAAATTGACAATCATGGAGCAAGTTAACTTTATTACAAATATCATTAAATTGTTCGTGCGGTTTCTTTTCCGTATCACAAACGATAACAACTAAATCATAATTTCCCTTTTGATATACATCTTGGTAAATAGGATACAAATTTCCATTGCCTTTTGCATCTCTAAGCGTAATATCATACACATTTGACCATACATTTAATGTTTTAAGCTGAGTTAGATAATCATATTCTTCTGAACCTTCACATATGATATAAATCTTCTTATTATCTTTCAGAGGCGGTAATAATGGAACCATATAGACCTCCTAGTATTTCGATTTAATTTCTAACAATGAATCAAAAAATGATGGATCAGGCAAGGCACCTAGTACACCTTTTTTATATTTATCAAAAAGATTAGTACTATCTCGAATGCCAGTATTGGCGGTTGTAAAATCAGCCAATGAATATAGATACACTTGTTCCTTGTCTTTATGAACGAACCAAATTTGTTCTTTTCTAAATAGCCTTTTACAGTCTAATAAAGTTACATCATGCACAGTAAATATAAGCTGGGCCATATTGTTTAATTCATTATTAAAAAGAGCCACAATAGCACGTGTTAAAGAAAAGTGTAAACTACTATCCAATTCATCAACAATTAAAATTCTACCTTCCTCTAATGCCTCAATAATATAACTTGCTAAAGCAGCAATTTTTTTTGTTCCCGTAGAATCAAATACCATACTTGGTACTGGATGTCCTTTGTACACAGAAATTAACTTTAATTGATCTAACAATTGTTCAGGCAAAGCTAAGGCACGTTCGTCCGCAATAGCTTTACCATTCTTTTTTAATTTTATATCCATATCTGATTCAGCATATTTAAAATCATCTAAGTATACATCAGCTTGTTTAATAAAATTAACAACCTTTTTCTGAATATTATTTTTATTCTTTAATAATTTGATAGTTCTATCAATTGGAATATTATTCATATTAATAATATCTATCGAACTAGCAAATCCAGTAATAATTCGTTTAATCTCTGCCAGTTTACTAAACTTAGATGTATCGATAGCATGACACAATAAAGCTTTATTTGCAACTACTTCCATCAAAGGTTCAACCTTAGGATCGATACATTTAAATTCCTGTTTTTTTATATCTTTTAAAATTAACGTATCTGACTTCTCATTATTATAATCATCATAATATTTATGTACAAAATGTTCATATATAATTTCTTCTAATTGGGCATCATACGTTATAGTATAATCATACTTCTTCTGTTCATATAAAAAAGCAATACCTAGTTCACAAATAGGACTATGCGTAAATAAATTAGGTATTAAATGGGTCTCATTATTTAGTAAAATATCAATAATACTTGCTATGCCTTTAATTAAACAAGTCTTCCCTGTATTATTAGGTCCATATACAGCCGTACTTTTTACAATATTATTTCCATTCTCTAAGTGTACATTTGATATAAACCTTTTAGTTCGCATATCTGCATTCGTAGAAAATACAACAGGTTTATTAAATGCTAATACATTATTTAATCTTACTTCCATTAACATATTAACACCTCCTCATAAATATTGTACTATATTTTTAATTTTTATGCTAATAATTTGCACAAAAAATAACCAAAGCAATTAAAGTCTTTAATAAGCTGAATTATATATATTAAAATAGCCTAGAGTGCATTCATAATTATCTATAAGTGCTTCTTTCTCTAGGCTAACTAAATTAATTTATAAGATTCTCTTTGCTGATTTACTATACGGCATCCAAAATCTAGTTCAATTATTCTGTACTCAATAATAGGCCTTCTACTTTATATTCCGTCGTGCCGCCAGACTACCAGCACTGCTAGCTAGTCCAGCCCGATTGATATGTGGGTTCCCATGTTTGTACGTCTTTGGCTTGCTGTCTTTATCTTCTACTTTTGATTTCTCAAATTTAGTAAATAGATTGTCTAGCTCACGCAAGAGCGCACGTTTTTGTGAGTCTTTCAACTCGAATACTTCACCTTTATAGGCGATGTATTTATTTTTTAATACAGGACTGAGATCATAGATGGGCTCGTGTTGTTCTCCATTTACATCCAACAGCTCATCCAAGGTCAATCCATAATATCGAGACAGAGCACAGAGTGTATCTAAATCTGGTTCGCGATACCCTGTTTCGTAATTTGAAAGCGCCGCATTACTGATACCTACGGCCTTTGCTACTTCGATTTGGCTTTTACCCATGCGCACGCGAGCACGCTTTAAGTTCTTGTAAAACTGCATGTTCATCACCTGTATCGATACATAAACAACTACAAACTATAACTTCTTATAATAATGTATCACTGATTTTTTTGAAAGCTTCATCAGCAACGGCTAATGTGCGTTCCACTTCACTGCTCTTATGGCAGATAGATACGAAATTACTTTCATAAGGACTTGGCGCATAGTAGATACCATGACTCAAGTTATGGTGGAAGAACATTTTAAATTGTTCTTCGTTGCAAGATGCTGCATCATCAAAGTTCTTAACTGGTTTGTCAGTAAAGAAGATGGTGAACATAGAGCCTACTCGTTGCACAACAACAGGCACATTGTATTGTGCCGCCAATCTTTCAAAGCCTTCGCAAAGGGCAATCGTCGTATCTTCTACTTGTTTAAACACCGTTGGATCCCGTTGCAGAATGGAAAGTGTTGCCAAACCAGAAGTAACAGCAATAGGATTACCACTCAATGTACCAGCTTGGTAAATAGGACCAGCTGGAGCAATTTGGTTCATAATCTCACGAGAGCCACCGAATACAGCAAGTGGCATGCCGCCACCAACGATTTTACCAAGGCATGTAAGGTCCGGTTTGATATTGTAACGTTTTTGAGCCCCACCGCTGCTAGCACGGAAGCCACACATGACTTCGTCAAAAATCAGTATAGCACCGTGAGCCTTAGTTACTTCACGCAAGGTTTCGAGAAAACCTGGTTCTGGAGGCACACAACCCATGTTACCAGCTACAGGTTCAACGATGATTGCCGCAATAGTATCGCCCATATCGTCGAATAATTTACGAACCGCATCAGAGTCATTGTATGGCAATGTTATGGTATTTTCTGCTACGCCTTGTGGAACCCCAGGGCTATCTGGTACACCAAAGGTAGCAAGGCCAGAGCCAGCTTTTACCAAGAGAGCATCGCTATGACCATGGTAACAGCCTACAAATTTCACGATGCGATCACGACCAGTATAGCCACGAGCAACGCGCAAGGCACTCATGGTAGCCTCTGTACCAGAGTTTACGAGGCGGATAACCTCCATGGATGGCATGAAGGCTTGTATCTTTTTAGCCAATTCTGTTTCTAGTAATGTAGGCGCACCATAGCTAGTACCGCGAGGAATAGCCTCTTGTAGGCTCGCGATAACCTCTGGGTTCGCATGGCCCAAGATCATAGGGCCCCAGCTCAATACATAGTCGATGTATTCGTTATTATCGATGTCATAAATACGGCTACCACTGGCACTGCTAATAAACGGAGGGTTGGATCCTACGCTGCGATAGGAACGAACAGGACTATTTACGCCGCCAGGCATATAACGTTTAGCCTCGTTAAAGGCCTTTTCAGATTTACCGAGTTGGAACATAGTTCCTCCTTATTGTTGTAACCATTTAGCAATATCTAAGGCATGGTACGTAATGATGATTTTAGCACCAGCACGCTTCATGGAAAGCATTGTTTCCATAACTAGGCGTTCTTCGTCGATAAGACCAGCCGCTGCGGCAGATTTAACCATCGCATACTCGCCAGATACATTGTATACTGCAACCGGCAATTCATAGCGGTCACGCGTTTCACGAACGATGTCCAAGTAGGACAAAGCCGGTTTAATCATGATAATATCCGCACCTTCAGCGATGTCGAGTTCGATTTCTCTGAAAGCTTCCAAGCGATTGGCTGGATCCATTTGATAAGATTTACGATCACCAAATTTTGGCGCAGAATTAACAGCGCCGCGGAACGGACCATAGTAAGCAGATGCGTATTTTGCAGCATAGCTCATGATGGATACATTGGTATAGCCTGCCGCATCAAGGGCTTCACGAATGGCACCTACACGACCGTCCATCATGTCGGATGGAGCCACCATATGTGCACCTGCTTCCGCTTGGCTCACCGCTACTTTACAAAGCAATGGCAATGTTTCATCGTTCAAGATTTCATGGTCATCGATCATGCCACAGTGACCAGTAGAGGTATATTGACACAAGCATACGTCAGAAATAACCAAGAGATTTGGCACGGCTTCGCGGATGGCTTTGATGGCTTGTTGTACTGGTTGGGACATATCCCATGCAGAGGAACCTTGCTCATCTTTGTATGTAGGAATACCAAAGATTTCTACACCACGCACACCAAGATCATACGCCTCTTGCGCTACTTTCACAGCCTCATCAACAGACAAATGATATTGCCCTGGCAATGTGTCGATTTCTTTTTTGATACCTTCTCCAGGCACAATAAATAATGGATAAATCAAATCAGTTACGTCGAGTGTCGTTTCGCGTACCAAATCTCGCATTTCTGGATTGATACGCAAGCGGCGAGGACGGTATGTTAAATCGTACATGTAATCCTCCTAAATATCTTTTACAATAGCGTTTACTAAGCCATCAGTTGTATATACATCACTAATGATAGCCGGTTTAAGACCTGCACTCATAGCCGTAGCAGCCGTAATTGGACCGATGCAAGCCACTTTAGTATTGCCTAATAGCTCTAGTGCATTGTCGCCCAATAATTGGATTGTATTTGTTACAGTAGAAGAACTTGTGAAGGTAATGTAATCTACATTGCCTTCTGTTAACGCTGTTACTAATGCTTCTTGTTGAGATGTATCTTGTGTAGTTTCGTATAAACGCAAGATATCTACATTCATATCGCGGTGACGCAAGCAACGTGGAATCACATCGCGTGCTACCTTTGGTTGAATCAACAGTACAGAATCCCCTGCATTGAGTTCTTCTTCAAGAGCCTCTACAGCAGATTCAGCCTTATAGTCTACAGGAATGATATCCGGTACGATGCCATATTTTTGAAGTTCACGAGCTGTAGCACAGCCGATAGCCGCCACTTTAGAATTACCTAAAGCACGTGTATCTTTGCCTTCTTTATATAGAGCATCAAAGAAGTAGCGAACCCCTTCACCAGATGTGAATACGATGCATTGGTATTCTTTTGTATTGTTGATGATGCGTTTATCTTCCTCAAACAATTCCAATGGAGATGTTTTAATTGCTGCTGCTTCCACTACATTAGCACCTTGAGCCGCTAATTTTTCACGGAATGCACTTGCTTGGGAGCGAGCGCGTGTGACTACGATAGTTTTGCCGAATAAAGGTTTATTATCAAACCATTGTAATTTTTCACGAAGGTTGACAACATCACCTACTACGATGATAGCTGGCGCTTTCAATTGAGCCTTTGCTACATCTTCAACGACATGTTCAAGGGTAGAAACTAATACCTCTTGTACTGTTTTTGTTCCCCACCGAACAAGCGCTACAGGTGTAGAAGCTGCTCGCCCATGAGCCATCAACTTTTCTGCAATGACAGGCAAGTTACCAACGCCCATTACAAAGCAAAGTGTATCTACCGCCGTAGCAAGGCCTTCCCAATGAATGCCAGATACTGCTTTTGTAGGATCCTCATGACCTGTTACCACCGCAAAGGATGTAGCCATAGCGCGTTGTGTTACAGGAATACCCGCATAAGCAGGCGCTGCGATGGGAGATGTTACACCTGGCACGAATTCAAATGGTACACCGGCTTCGCCAAGAGCCATCGCTTCTTCACCACCACGACCGAATACGAGCGGATCACCGCCTTTTAATCGCGCTACAATTTTGCCTTCTTTACCTTTTTGGACTAATAGCTCATTGATTTCCCATTGATGCATTGTGTGATCTTTACACTGCTTACCAGCGTAAATCAACTCTGCGTCTGGGCGCGCCCATTCTAACAAATGAGCATCCGCTAAATAATCATATACAATTACATCTGCCTTTTCGATGCATTCACGACCTTTTACAGTGATGAGTTTAACATCGCCAGGGCCCGCACCAATTAGATATACCATACCTGTCATTTTATGATTCCTTCCTCTATGAGAGCATCCACAATACGTTTGCCCCCTTCTTCGTATAAAGCTTTTGCAAGGTTTTTCCCAAGAATTTCACCTTTTTTAGCAGGGCCAGAGATTTCCCCTTCGTACACAGTTTTTCCATCGAGGGATGCAATCATGGCTTTCAAGGTTAATTGTCCTTTATTTATGGTACCATGCACCCCCATTGGCACTTGGCAACCACCGTTTAGTTGACGCAAGAAACTGCGTTCCCCTTCAACGGCATAGCGCGTTGCTTCATCGTTGATAGGAGCCAACATATCAAGCATTTCCGTATCGTCGGCGCGACACTCAATAGCGAGCGCCCCTTGTCCAACGGCAGGAATCATTTCATCAGCCTTGAAGACTTGTGTAATTTGGTCTTCTAAACCCAATCGTTTAAGCCCTGCTTGAGCCAAGATAACACCATCTAGCTTTTCCGTTTCGATCTTGCTCAAACGAGTTTGTACATTGCCGCGAATAACCTCTACCTTTAGGTCAGGGCGAACGTGTAGCAATTGAGCTTGACGGCGCAAGCTACTGGTACCAACACGAGCCCCTTGTGGCAATTTGTCTAGTGTTTTATACACAGGGCTCACCAGTGCATCATAAGGCACTTCACGAGCAGAAATAGCCCCAAGAGTGAGGCCTTCTGGCAACTCTGTAGGCATATCCTTTAAGCTATGTACGGCGATATCAATATCGCCTTTATGCATAGCCTCTTCTAGCTCAGCAGTAAATAAACCTTTACCACCAACTTGAGCCAGTGGTTTCTCTAGGATACGGTCACCCTTTGTATTAAAGTGAACTAGCTCTACCGTAATATTGGGGTACAGACGTTGTAATTCTGCACTAATATGTTCAGCCTGCCATAGGGCAAGGGCACTTTTTCGCGTGCCGATTCGAATATAATCTCTCATGGCATTAGCCTTCTTTCTCAAGATTAAACATATCTTTGAATAAGTCCCAGTACAAGCCTTCTTCCTCTGTACCAGCAATTTCGTTGAAGTGAATCATCGGTTCACGCAACATTTTGCGAATAATCATGCGACTCATCGAGTCCATAACACGGCGCTCTTTATCGGAAATATCTGGCAATTTAGCTAATGCGCGATGTAACTCACGACGGCGAATCCGCTCTGCCTTTTCTGTGAGCAATGCCATCATAGGACGCACTGTTAAATAGCTCAATTTATCCAACAAATCTTCAATAGCATCATGAATAATAGGTTCTGCCCGACGAGCTTCCTCTTCGCGCTGCGCCTTATTTTCTTCTACTACACTTTCAAGAGAATCAATATTAAATAGGTAAATACCGTCCAAGTCTGCCACCGCAGGATCGATATCGCGAGGCACCGCTATGTCGATCATAACGATAGGTTCACCTTTACGAAGAGTCGTAATTTTCTTGGCTTCTCGTTCCGTAATAATATAATGTGGCGCCCCTGTAGATGTGATAAGAATATCCGCATCTTTAGCATAGTCTACAAAGTTATCGAGCTTAACAGCTTTACCATTAAAGCGTTGCGCTAACATTTCAGCCTTAGCAAAGGTTCTATTAGATACGAAAATCGTTTTTACACCCTTCGCTTGTAAATGTGTAGCCGTCAACTCGCTCATAGTACCTGCCCCTAAAATGAGTACCGTAGCTTCAGATAATGGCTTATCTAAGCTATCCTCAGCTAGGTTAACAGCGGTGTAACTAACGGATACAGGCGTATTTGCAATGCCCGTATTGGTACGCACCTTTTTACCAACCCCAATAGCACGTTGGAATAAAATATTAAATATTGTGCCCGTACAGCCTGCGCTATAAGCCTGAATATAGGCCCCTTTTAATTGGCTCAAGATTTGGCCTTCCCCTAACACAAGGGAATCAAGACTAGCAGAAACGCGGAATAGATGCTCAATACAATCTCGTTCTTCGTAGAAGAAGAATGCATCTGCATCGATATGATCTGCTCCTTTTAAATCTTTTAACACTGCCAACATGTAATCCTTCGGGAATTCTACACCTTCTAAAGCAGCATAAATTTCCGTTCTATTACAGGTGGATAATATAACGCATTCTGAGATACAGTCAAATTCATAGAGGCGATTTAGTGCGGCAACTACCTCGTCTTTATCAAACGAGAAACGTTCACGCACCTCTACAGCGGCACTTCTATGATTTAGACCTAATACCACTAATTGCATAGTTTAGTTTCTCCTCTATAATCATCCACTCTCCCTTGAGAATGGCTTCAAATGTTTCTACCGTCAGATTGTCTCGCCAAAATTTCTGTCGAGCCTCTGGAGTAGGAAGTAGTAACTTTACTTCTTCTCTAAATATTTTAAGTCTAGGCATAGCCTTTTGCAACTGACCATAACGATTCATCATATCTTGTCGTACGAGACGATTGATACGAGGTCCTACATTATTGGCACTAATAGCAATATGAAGATCGCCGAGTTCAAGGGATGACGGCACAGTAAATCTACACGCGCTCGGATCATCACTGCGGTTGGTCCACACACGATGTTTTTTTCCTAGCTCATACAAGGTATCGTTTAGTTCATGATTATCTGTGCAGATAAACAGCAAACTACTCGAAATAATATGCTCTTCGTCGTCCATTGTGAAAGCCCGATCACACCAAGTGATGCGATTTTCCTTTGCCCATTGGCTAATCGTATCCGTTACAGCAGGAGCGATAACGACAATTTGGCAAGGCTCCTCAATAAAAAGCTGCATCCGTCGTTCCGCTACTTCTCCGCCGCCTACGAATAGGATTATATCTTCAGTTGTAGGTTGAAATGTTATGGATACCATGGCTGTCCTACTATATACAAAAAAATCGGCTTGATGGTCAAGCCGATTTTCAACTGCCTACATAAATCGTTTCAGATATACGCCGATACGCCCTTTACGAGAGGTACCTGTAATAGCTTCTACCTTCATTCGGCCACGACCACGCATGGAAATGACATCTCCTTCTTTAACCTCTTGGGATGCCCCCTTAGCTGGTTGCCAGTTTACTTGTAATAAGCCCGCATTGATAGCACTCACCAATTTAGTGCGAGATACACTAAATCCAGAACTTGCTACCGCATCTAAGCGCAAGGAAGCGACTGTAGTGCGAACTTCTTTAATTTTTTCTTCTTTTGGTGCAATATCTGATAACTCAATAGCCTCTACAGATACAGAAACCATAGCAATTTTCGTAAAGTTTTGAATTACGAAATCAGCCACGCTTTCATCCACCATAATCTGAGCGCCCCCTTGCTGGACGATAACGTCCCCAAATTTGGAGCGATCAATACCTAGTCCCATCAAGGAGCCTAGCACATCGCGGTGAGTGAGCAATCGGAACCGAGGGTCCCAATTCACCTTAAGAGCGCGAATACCCATATCCACAGTACCGTTAAAATCGCTGTCTACAAAAGCGATACGAATACGTTCCGCCCCTTCATAGCCACCGTCAGTTTTAACTGTTAACTGTGGGTAATTAGCCTTGATAGCATCTGCAATAACAAGGCCTGCAGGACTCGTAAAATCCGCCACACGGTATGGGCGACCTTTTACGACCTGCTCAGCCAAATCTAGCATGCGACGAGCTTCCTCGCCACTGCCACTGGCCTCGAAATATCGTATTAATTTACTAGTATCTGCCAAAATTATTTCCCCAACTCATTCGACCGAGCAAGACATGCTACTACGCCATCTTGGAGAGAACTGCGAAGTCCACCTTTTTCCATGGCACCAATACCCGCAATGGTGGTGCCACCAGGGCTTGTCACTTGATCTCGTAGTACCGCTGGATGATTGCCACTTTCAAGAACCATCTTACCTGCACCGTACATCGTTTGAGCCGCTGCCTTTATAGCCAACTGACGTGGCAAACCAATGCGAACGCCCGCATCAGCCAATGCATCAAGGATGACAAACATATAGCCAGGGCCCGCACCAGATAGTGCACCTAAGCGATCTAAATCGGCTTCGCTCACCACTGCTACCTCGCCTACAGCCTCAAATAAGGCTTGTACAGCACGACCTAAGTCAGTATTCACATCATCCCCGGCAAGTGCCGTCATGCCCGCACCGATAGAAGCCGGTGTATTTGGCATAGCTCTAAACCAGTTAGCTTGTGGAATAGCCGCATCAAGAGTATCTAAGGTGACACCTGCGGCAACAGAAATCATAACAGTCCCATAAGGTACTTCTTTTAAAGTCTCTAACACAGATGGTAACACTTGTGGTTTTACGGCCAATAGAATGGTATTGTACTCGTTTACATTAGGCAATGTAGTAAAACCTACTACACCAAGCTCCTCAGTGAGAGCCTTACATTGTTCTTCGCGACGCACTAGAATGTGTGTATCACAGGCTTTCAACACACCATGCTGTAATGCACCGCGCAATAGAGCGCCCCCCATTGAGCCAACGCCTATACATAGGGTTTTACCTAACATAGTTATCACCACCATTTATAGAGAGATTATTTGTTTTCCCAAGAATATTCGTTTTGCTCAGTTGTGTTGCTTTCATTATCATTATAATCAATGGAAATATTTACAGGTACACACATGAAAATGTCTTTACCTACTTTTTCCAATTTGCCATCCAATGCATAGGTCGCACCAGATACGAAATCTACAATACGAGCTGCTTCATGAGGGTCTGTATTTTCAAAATTAATCAATACAGGACGCATGTCGCGCAATTGATGTGTAATATTTTCAGAGTCTTCAAATACTTTTGGTTCAATTACAACTACTTTCATAGCTGTTGGACGTTGTGTCATCGTAGATTGGCCTCCTACCTTGCGTGGATGAAATTCAGATGCACCGGACACGGGAGCCGCTGTTGCTACTGGGGTAGGTTCAGCTTCGTATTCCTCTTCATCTTCGTATTCGTAATCATCATATTCATAGTCATCATCAGTTCTGCCTAAGAATAAGTTTTTTGCTTTGTCTAAATAATCTCCCAATGCCATTTGGATTTCCTCCTAATACAATTAACGCTTCCGATTATCAGGTAACCCGAACCTTAATAATATACACGTTCCCCAAAAATTGCTGTGCCTACACGAACGATGTTAGCCCCTTCTTCCAAAGCGACCTCAAAGTCGTGAGTCATCCCCATAGATAAATATTGAATCTGCCCTTCTTCAAAGTAGCGTTTCATATCCTCAAACAAGGCATTCGCTACGCGGAAGATTGGACGAGCTTCCTGTGGATCATCGAAAAATGGTGCCATACACATCAAGCCTCGTACGCGTACATGAGGCAATGTTTTTGCATAGTCTCGTATTTCTGGAAACTCTTCAACGGTCATTCCCGTTTTAGAAGCTTCGCGGGCCACATTGACTTGCAATAATACATCTTGTATCTTGTCGTGCTTTGTAGCAACCTTTTCGATTTCATCTAATAATTTACGGCTATCCACAGAATGAATTAAATCAAACATAGGAACCGCTTGGCGCACCTTATTGACCTGTAAATGACCAATCAAATGCCATGTTAATTGTGGCCCCTTATAGGTTAGCTGTTTTTCTTTGGCCTCTTGTACTCGATTTTCTCCTACATGAGTGACACCGAGCCGTGCGACCTCTTCCACAGCCGACACAGGGTGGTTCTTTGTAACCGCCACTAATAATGCTGTATCTACGCGACCAACACGCGCCATAGCATCGGCCATGCGCTGCTGTATAGCGTGTAGGGATTCTTCAATCACGTGAATGCCCCCTTCAATCTATATATCATAATCATCAAATATATTTGTATAGACTATTCTATTATATAGTATTTAAGGTCAAATGTACATGATTTAGGGCTTATTCCCTCCACAAATCCAAGCATGTATATACTTAAAATATCATACTTTATTATGATTCCTGTGAAAGTCGAATTTTATTGGTCTTGTAACATCGCAAATAAGGCCATCCGACCTGTTAGGCCTGCCTCTCGACGATAGGAATAACAGTCTATTTCACTTACACTATCGGTACCACCAATCGTGATATGCTCTGGAGGAACTCCATTTACAACGAGATCCTCACCAATAAAGTTCCATAAATTGATATAAGCCTTGTCCAATTTATCACCAGGATAATTGACAACATCAGATGAATCTCTGTCTGTCATATCTCTCCAGGCTAATTCAAAGCGTTTACCTAGTTCTATATCTACTTCAAAGGACTCTGGTCCAATACTAGGCCCAAGATATATATAGCAATCTTTGAACTCGGTCCCATAAGCCTCTTTCATGGCCTCAATAGTAAGTACTGGTAAGCGGCCAATGGCACCACGCCAACCTGCATGTGCCGTTGCAATCGCATGATGTTTGGCATCGTAAATGCCTACGCCAACGCAATCTGCAGTGAACAGAAATAATGGCACATGAGGTAGATTTGTAAATACCGCATCACAATCATCGATGGCCGTATCTTCTCCAAAAGCACCGGCCCCAATAAGGTCTTCTGTGATTTCTACAGCCTTTAAACCATGGACTTGATTGCCACAAGAAATACGGTTTGGTTCAACACCTAAATATTTCGCAACAATAGCTCGATTTTCTCGTACACTCTGAGCTTCATCGCCTACATGAAAAGCTAGATTTAATGATTCATAAGGGGCTTTAGATACGCCACCATGACGATAGGTATCGCCCATAACAATAGGAAATCGCTCACTCCAGCTTGGCGTCTCATAAGACCATATACCATGAGGACCTTTCACATCTATACGTTTTACAGATTGATTCATCTATTACTCCTATTTACATACACCACAGCGTTTACAACCTACTGCACATGGAGGTGTATATGCTTCATCAAGGGATCTTTGCCATTCCATTTCAAGATAGCCCTCCTGCATCCCCATGTCTAAATGGCTCCATGGCAAGAATTCATCAAAACTGCGTTCACGATAATTCATATTATCCATATCCAGGCCAGCAGCCTTCATTTCGGACTTAAAAGATTTACTGCCCCGATCGGCTGCACACGCTGCAATAACAGCGCCTAAGCGGCGATCCCCACGAGCAAGAACGCCTTGAATATACGCCTCTTTAGGCGATTCTACGAGAACCTCAATGCGGCGATTCTTTTGCAATGCTTTCTTTATATATTGTAGCTTTTTCTCCACCGCTTTTTGATTATCCATGGCCATCCATTGGAACGGTGTAAAAGGTTTAGGAATAAATGGATTAATACTGAGCGTTAAACGACCTTTACAGCCTACTTTTTCCATATGAGCCTGTGTTCTCTCCGCAAGGCCTACAATAGCCTCAATGTCTTCATCGGTTTCCGTTGGCAGCCCAATCATAATATATAAGCGCATATGCTGAATACCTGACTTTGCAGATAAGGTGGCTGCATTTTGTAAATGCTCTTCACTGATACCCTTGTTAATGACCCGACGTAAACGTTCACTGCCCGTTTCTGGCGCAATGGTAATCGTCTTTTGTCCACTGTCTGCCAATCCATCCACCACGGCTTGTGTTAACGAGTCAGCCCGCAAGGATGCACAAGAATAGCGCATATCTTTAGAGCGAATATAATTAACGAGTTCATCTACCTCAGGATAATCCGAGATAGCAGCGCCCATGAGGCCCACCTTTTTACCAAGCTTTTCTGCACGCTCTACGCCTTCTTTCAAAATGTCTAAAGGACGTACACGCGGTACGCGGAAGCAATATCCAGCCATACAGAAGCGACAGTGCCGACCACAACCACGGGCTACTTCGATGATATACATAGCACCAAATTCAGTATAGTTCGTAGCTACTACCGTTTCACCACCGCTGGTGAGCATTTCAAAGTGACGTTTAATCGTCTTAGGTACGCCCTCGACAATATCATAGCCTTTAAATTCACCATCTTCATTGTAAATCGGCACATACAAGGATGGTACGTAAACACCCGATACATCCGCTAATTGACGTAAAATAGCGTGACGATCCAAGCCTTCCATTTTTCCATCTCGAATGATATCTAGTACGCGACTAACGATACCTTCCCCTTCACCGATGATAAAAGCATCGATAAAGTCGGCAAAAGGCTCAGGGTTAAAGGTCGCACAAGGGCCCCCTGCAATAACGATAGGGTCAAATTCGGTACGGTCTTTTCCCATGATAGGTACACGGCCATGGCGCAACATCAAAGGAATATGGAAATAATCCATTTCAAAGGTGACATCAAAAGCAACTACATCAAATTGATGCATAGGCCTTTGTGTTTCAACGCTCATAAGCGGAGTCTTAGTCTTATCGTAAGCTTCTAATTCCTTTTTCTCAGGCAAGAAGATTCGTTCGCAGACGCTATCATTTCGTAAATTGATTTCCTCATAAATGATATGAAGTCCAAGATTACTCATGCCCACAAAGTATGTATTCGGATAAACGATAGCTACTTTTTGTCCTGCATGAGGATTTACTGTTACCCGACTGTCTTCATCTTTATATAATTCTTGTAATCGATCAATTAAATCTTTACGATTCACTAATTTCCTTTCTATATAAGCCCACTACGAATAGTGGGCTTAATAAAAACTAAATACTATGTATCTATTATTAAAATGTTAATAGATTTATACGTTTCATATTCCAAGCTATATATTAAGGCTTTAATTTGCTCTTAGTCTTATTTTTTATAGAGCTTACTAAATTAGGTCTCTCTCTTTTATCATAAGGATATACAACAACTTTACCATCTTTATATTCTGCAATATATATATCCTTAACAGAGTATCCTTGAGCTTGGATTTCTTGTTCAAGCCACTCTCTATCTTTTTCAATTACATCGAGGGTAAACTGATTAATTTGACCATCATCGATAAGATCAAATCGGATATTATCTTCACCGAATTGAACCACGTTGAGCTGACCGTTTTGCTCCAATACGGCACGCTTAACATCCGTAACATATTGAACACCGGCAGCACGAAGTTTTAATTTAAGTTCAGCCGCTTGTATACCATAACGCATACATTCTTCTGTTAGAATATGACCTTTTTCGATTACTATAACTGGATGACCATCAAGAATTGCTTTAAAAATACGAAGATTCCCTTTTAAAAACTTAAGAGTCATTACGAGGATAGTCCATAAAATAAGGACTAACATAAATTGTAAAATACCAATTTGATCATTGTAAATAATGGCACCGATAATACCACCAAGTACGTAGTTTTGCAGTTGATCTAAGGCAGAGGTTGGGGCTAAATTGCCCTTACCCATTAAATTGATTTGTAAAATAATCGCCAAGAGACCGATGGCGAGTTTTGCAAAGACCATCCCATAGACGGCCATAGCTTCTGTCATATGTGGTCCTCCTTATTGTAATGCATCCTCTTTATCGTGAATTCGATCTATAGGGCTTACCTTATAAACACGTGTAATAGTATAGGTTGAAAATTCTGGATTAAATTGAACCTCATAGTAAGCGTCACTTACTTTTAAAATCATACCATTACGAATCTTTAAGGAGTTAACCGCCAATTGGTCGCTCGGTACGGAACGATCTGAACTAAAAGAATGTAAAAATTGAGCCATACGAGAGGAGTCCTCAGAATAGGTTTTCATTCGATTATACTCTTGGTATTCAAGCCCTAAGAAGAACACTACGATTAAAGACAATATAATCATCAAGTCACGATAGCGACTAGTAAAACCATTTCGCAATACTTGTACTCCCAAAATGAGCAATGCTAATAGAACAGCTACAATTATAATAAAGCCCCAAGTTTGACCTATTACAGCCTGACTTTCAACATAGGCTAATGTGTAAAAATCCATGCCACACTCCTTTCAAATATTACTTTTTATTATACCATATTTGATTCCAATATTTTCGATGTAATCGTCAAGATGGCCCAAAATAATGTAAGAAAAGATAAAAAATAGCGACCCCTTACGGGGTCGCTTTTAATAAGCATATAATCTCACAAAAGATTACCTAAGTAATACTCTTATTTTAACCAGCTCATCAAGTTGCGAAGTTCTGCGCCAACTGGTTCAATTGGATGATTAGCAGCTGCTTCGCGATGTTCTTTAAGGAATTTTTGACCATTTTTGGAATCTGCTAAGAATTCATCAGCAAATTTACCAGATTGAATATCCGCCAAGATTTGTTCCATAGCTTTTTTAGTATCTGCAGTGATTACGCGAGGACCTGCATGGTAATCGCCGTATTCAGCAGTGTTGGAAATGGAGTGGCGCATTTTTTGGAAGCCACCTTCGTAGATAAGGTCTACGATCAATTTCATTTCATGCAAGCATTCAAAGTAAGCGTTTACAGGTTCATAACCAGCTTCTGTTAATACTTCGAAACCAGTTTTGATCAATTCAGTAACACCGCCGCACAATACAGCTTGTTCACCGAAGAGGTCAGTTTCAGTTTCAGATTTGAAGTTAGTTTCCAAGATACCGGAACGGCCACCACCGATACCAGAAGCCCATGCTAATGCAACTTCTTCAGTATCACCAGATGGATCTTTTTCTACAGCGTATAAGCAAGGAACGCCAGAACCTTCTTGGTATGTACGACGTACTAAATGACCAGGGCCTTTAGGAGCTACCATGAATACGTTGATGTCTTCACGAGGTACGATTTTACCAAAGTGAATGTTGAAGCCGTGAGCAAATGCCAAGTATGCACCTTGTTTTAAGTTAGGAGCGATATCTTGTGCATATACGTCTGCTTGCAATTCGTCTGGAATCAATACCATAACGATATCAGCGCCTTTAACTGCTTCTGCAGTTTCTTTAACTGTAAGGCCTGCTTCTTCAGCAGCTTTCCAGCTAGAAGAACCACCACGAAGACCAATTGTTACATCCATACCATTTTCTTTCAAGTTCAATGCATGCGCATGACCTTGGGAGCCGTAACCTAAAACTGTAATTTTTTTGCCTTCCAATTTGCTCAAATTACAATCTGCATCATAATAAACTGTAGTACCTAAAATTTTACCTGCCATATTAGACAACCTCCAAACATATTCAATAGAATATAGATTATATATACTGTACACAATCTAACAAATTTTTGCAAGATGTGGCGTACATTAATTTAGTATCAGCAAGCCAAGTTTTAAGCCTCTGATAAAAAAAATTGATAACTACCGAACCATCACCCATGGACGATCATCTTTCCATACAACTTGTACGGAAAGTCCAAAGACATCAGATAAAATATCATCAGTTAGTACCTTGTGTTTAGGACCTGCATGAATCATCTTGCCCTCTCGCAAGATAGCTACATGAGTAATAAACGGTAGTATCTCTTCAATTTGATGTGACACATAGATAATCGGTGTCTGCTGCTCAGCTACCAAAGTAGATACGATGCGTAAAAACTGCTCCCTCGCTGGTAAGTCCAAACCAGAGCAAGGCTCATCCAAAATCAATAATTCTGGATTTGCCATAATAGACCTCGCTAACAATACCCGGCGCTGTTCGCCAGCAGATAAGGTTCGAAAACGATGACCTTCCAAATAGTCTAGTCCAAATTCAGATAATAATTGCATACCTCGTTGACGCACCTCAGGTGCTACCTCTTGGTATATACCGATGCTACTGAAAGCACCAGAAATGATGACATCCTCTACAACTTGCTTATCCAAGGTAGACTGAAACTGTCCTAGAGCAGAGCTAACAAAGCCTAATCTCGATTTAATTTTAGGCCATGCATATTTCCCAAATTCATGACCAAAGACACGCAAGGTGCCTGTCGTTGGAATTTGGTAGGCTGGTATCATGCTGAGAAGCGTCGATTTACCAGCCCCATTGAGCCCTAAGAGGGCCCAATGTTCACCTTCCTCTATATGCCAATTTACATTATCTAGGATATGTCTGCCATCGCGACGAAAGCAGACATTTTCATAATGGAGTAATTCATTCCCCACTCTATCATCTCCTACATTTTTTCTCCACGGCTCATCGCTGTAATACCAGTTTTTGCAATTTCAAGGATACCATACGTTTCCATAATTTGGATGAAACCGCGCAACTTTTCAACACTACCGATGACTTCAATAATCATGGACGTAGGAGAAATATCAAGTACATTACCGCGATATACATCGGCAATTTGTACAATTTGAGAACGTGTTGTAGCCGTCGCTTTTACCTTAATAAGCATCAATTCACGACATACTACATCATGATCTTCAAAGACTTTAACCTTTACAACGTCAATAAGCTTGTAAATTTGCTTTTGAACTTGATCTAAGATGCGGTCATCCGCCTCAACAGTGAGGGTAATACGCGCATAACCTGGCTTATTAGTAATACCAGAGGTCATTTTTGTAACGTTAAAACCACGACGATTAAAGAGTGCCAAAATACGTGTACCAATACCTGGTGTATTTTTTGCAATTACTAAGACTTGATGTTCTTTAGCCATTATAGCACCCCTTTCTTACCCATCATGCCGCTTACAGTGCCGCCTGCTGGAATCATTGGCAATACATTGTCTTCACGCTCAACGCGACAATCTAGGACAATGCTTTCATCAGACGTAATGTAAGATTTGAAATCTTTATTGAAAGTTTCGACATTATCGAGACGCGCCGCCTTTAAATTAAAGGCATCAGCCAATTTCAAGAAGTCTGGGCTCATTTCCAAATCTACATAGGAGTAGCGACGATCGTTAAAGATTTGTTGCCATTGACGAACCATGCCAAGATAACCATTGTTGATGATTACAATTTTAATTGGCAAGTTGTACTGACGAACCATCATGAGCTCTTCGCAAGTCATTTGGAAGCCACCATCACCTACAACAAGAACGACTTGTTTCTTTGGAGCACCTACTTGTGCACCAATAGCGGCCGGTAAACCATAACCCATTGTACCAGCACCACCAGATGTAACGATGGTATGAGGTTTTTTATGTGTTAAGAATTGAGCTGCCCACATTTGATGCTGACCTACATCAGAAACGATGATGGCATCATCTTTCACAATTTTATTAAGTTCAGATAATACATATTGTGGATGTAATTCACCATCAGTAGATTCTGGAACAACAATAGGATACTCCTCTTGCCACTGACGAATTTGCTCAAGCCATGCTTCATGTTTTGCGGGCTCCACAAGTGCGTTAAGCTCTGTTAATACCCGTTTCAAGTCGCCTACGATCGGCACGTCGATTGTGACGTTCTTGTCGATTTCAGCTGGATCGATATCGATGTGAATGATCTTAGCTTTTTTACAGAAGAAATCAGGATGACCTGTAATGCGGTCGTGGAAGCGAATACCTGCTGCGATAACAAGGTCTGCCTCGTCTGTACTATTATTAGCCGCCACAGAACCGTGCATACCTACCATGCCTAGGGCTAATTCGTGGTCCCCAGGGAAACCGCCAAGGCCTACTAAAGTATTCGTTACAGGAATATTAGCTGTTTCAGCCAATGCTTTAAGCTCATCCACAGCACCAGATTTCAATACGCCTGCACCAGCTATGATAAGAGGGCGCTTAGCGTTTTTAATGAGTGTAGCAGCCTTCTTAATTTGACCTTGATGACCTTTATAAGTTGGATCATAGCCTTCAAGTTGAATCGGTACTTCATATAATTTATTGTATTCTGTCATAGATATTTTTTCTGTTTGAATATCCTTTGGAATATCGATAAGTACTGGACCTGGACGGCCTGTACCAGCAATAAAGTACGCTTCTTTAATGATGCGAGGTAAATCATGAATATCTTGTACAAGATAGTTATGCTTTGTAATCGGCATTGTAATACCTTGAATATCCGCCTCTTGGAAGGAGTCCTTACCGATGAAAGGACGACCTACCTGACCAGTAATGGCTACCATTGGTACAGAATCCATGTACGCAGTCATAATGCCTGTTACAAGATTTGTCGCACCAGGACCAGACGTAGCAAGACATACACCTACGCGACCAGATACGCGAGCATAACCGTCTGCTGCATGTGCTGCACCTTGTTCATGACGAACGAAATAATGTTTAATTTCAGGGAAGCTATAAATTTCATCGTAAATTGGAATGACTGCGCCACCTGGGTAGCCGAACATATCGGTTACACCTAGGCGATGCAATGTTTCAAGGACAATGCGTGCCCCATTGATTGTTTCTGCGCTCATAGGAACCCTTTCAACCAGCTATTCAGACAAGGTCTCGCTGGAATTTAAACGTTTAATAATGTAACCATTATTTTTGAAAGTATCAATAATCTGTTGGATGTGTTCTTCACCATTGGTTTCAACTGTTACTTGTAATTCCACTTCGTGGAAGCGGTCAAGATTTTTAAACTGATTGTGATCGAGTTTAATTACGTTTGCATCTGCCTCTGCCAGCATTTGAGATACAGCTACCAACTGACCTGGTTTATCAGGCAAGTTAACGGAGAAGGTAAAGATACGACCACGTACGACAAGACCTTTATTGATCATAGAGGAAATGGTAAGTACGTCGATATTGCCACCGCTGACGATGGCTACAACCTTTTTACCAGTGCAGTTTAATTTTCTAAGGCCTGCTAATGGTAAAATACCAGAGTTTTCTGCTACTAATTTATGTTTTTCTACGAGTAACAAGAATGCTTCCATCAACTCATAGTCAGAAACAGTAATAATTTCATCTACATATTGTTTGATATATTCTAATGTAGTTTCACCGATTTGGCGTACTGCCGTACCATCCGCAATTGTGGCCACTTCATCAAGTGGTACTGGATGGTCAGCCTTTAACGCTACTAGAGCACTAGCTGCGCCTTCTGGTTCTACACCAATAATCTTAACGCGCGGATTTTTTAATTTAGCAGCCGCTGCGATACCAGAAACAATGCCGCCACCACCAACTGGGACTAGCAACACATCTGCATCAGGCAATTCCTCTAGAACCTCTAATGCAATTGTACCTTGCCCTTCGATTACATCTTCATCATCAAAAGGATGAACAAACACATAGCCGTGTTCTTGTTGGAGCTCCATCGCCTTTTGGTAAGCTTCATCATAAATCTCACCGTGTAGTACGACCTCTGCGCCGTATTGTTTCGTTGCATTGACCTTAATGAGAGGTGTATGTTTTGGCATTACGATTGTCGCTTTAATGCCGAGGCGTTTTGCGGCAAGTGCCACACCTTGTGCGTGGTTGCCGGCAGACGCGGCGATAACACCGCGCGCCTTTTCCTCTTCTGTCAGCTTTGCAATTTTATTATAAGCTCCGCGGACCTTGAAGGAGCCTGTTATTTGTAAGTTTTCTGGCTTGATATATACATCATTGCCACACTCGTCAGAGAACACATCACTATGAAGCAATTTTGTTTTCACTGTGATTGTGCTTAATCGCTCACGAGCCTCCATAAAATCATACAACTTATGCATGTACTCTATCTCCTCTAGTTAGTATTAATGAAAATCTACTATTAGTCTTCAAATACTTCGATAGCACCTTGTGCTGCAGAGGATACATGAAGAGCATATTTTTTAAGGTAACCAGTTACATTGGATTTGAATGGCTTCAATGCCGCTTTACGACGAGCGATTTCCTCATCGGATACTGCTAATTCTAATTTACCGTTTGGAATGTCGATGTTAATGATATCACCATCTTCAACAACGGCAATTGTGCCACCTGCCGCAGCTTCTGGAGATACGTGACCAATGGATGCACCACGAGTAGCACCAGAGAAACGACCGTCAGTCAACAAGGCTACGTCTTTATCAAGACCCATACCTGCGATCATAGATGTTGGTGTCAACATTTCACGCATGCCAGGACCACCTTTAGGGCCTTCGTAGCGGATAACTACCACATCGCCTTTTACGATTTTACCGCCTGTAATAGCTTCAACAGCTTCTTCTTCGCTGTTGAATACTTTTGCTGGACCAGAATGAACGAGCATATCTGCATCTACTGCACCAGCTTTTACAACAGAACCATCTTCAGCAAGGTTGCCTTTAAGTACAGCAATACCACCAGTTTCGTGAACTGGATTATCCCAAGGATGAATTACGTCTTCATCAGCTACATAAGCAGCCTCAGCAATTTCACCTTGTGTTTTAAGGGCTACTGTTTGGCACTCCGTATGGAGACGACCATTTTCTGCTAATCGTTTTAATACTGCAGATACGCCACCTGCTGCATACAAGTCTTCGATGAAGTATACGCCAGATGGGGACAATTTAGATAATTGAGGTGTAATTTGAGCAATGCGATCGAAATCGTCTAAGGATAATGGTACACCTGCTTCGTGAGCAATGGCTGGCAAGTGAAGTGCTGTGTTAGAGGAACCACCTAACGCCATATCGAGAGCTACTGCATTTTCAAAAGCTTCGCGAGTCATAACATCTTTTGGACGAAGATTTGCTTTCAATACCTCTACAGCTTGCATACCTGCTAATTTAGCCAAACGTAAACGCTCAGAGTATACAGCAGGGATTGTACCGTTACCAGGAAGGCCCATACCAAGAGCCTCTGTTAAGCAGTTCATTGTGTTTGCTGTGTACATACCAGAGCAAGAGCCACATGTAGGACATGCATTATCTTCAATGCTTGCCAATTCTTCATCGCCCATTTCGCCAGTTTGGTGTTTACCTACTGCTTCGAACACGTCGGACAAACCAATTTTTTTACCTTTATGTACACCAGCAAGCATTGCACCACCAGATACGAATACAGATGGAATGTTAAGGCGAGCCGCCGCAATTAACATGCCTGGTACTACTTTGTCGCAGTTTGGAATGAATACCATCGCATCGAATGGTGTTGCCATTGCAGTTGCCTCGATGGAGTCAGCAATGATATTGCGTGTAACCAAGGAGTATTTCATGCCGATGTGGTTCATTGCGAGGCCATCGCAAATACCGATTGTATTGAACTCGATTGGCACACCACCTGCGTTGCGGATGCCGTCTTTTACGGCTTGTACAATATTTTTCAGGCCTACGTGACCAGGGATAATCTCGTTGAAAGAGTTCGCAATACCAATGACTGGTCTGCCCATTTCTTCGTCAACGAAACCTAGAGCTTTTAGCAAAGATCTGTGTGGTGCACGTGCTACGCCTGTTTTTAAATTGTCACTTCTACAACTCATGTTAATCTCCTCACTTTTGAAAGCATCCACTTGGACGGCTTTCATAACGCATAAAAAAAGACGATTCCAATGAATCGTCTTAAAAGTTTACAAATGATATTCCTTTTGTTTACAGAATTCCTATATACATAAATAGACCTATGTACCCCTTGGAAAATATACACATAAGAAACAAACTATATAGCCAAAATCTTATTGATTGTATATTAACCCATTCGCGGAACTTCTAAGACAAAAACGTGTTAAGTTGTTGTTCATAATTCGAATGTCATTAATAATCACGACTAGCGCAATAATCAATAAGCTAATGACTAAACCTAACATGTTTCCTCCTAAAATAATCTGTAATATTAATCACGGAATAATAATAACACGTTACATTATCCTGTGCAAGATAATTCGCTATAAATTCTATAGATTCACTATAGTTTTTTTATGAAGTTCACCATACAAAAAAGCTATAGCAAAGCTAGTTAGGTATAAAAAACGTACATATAACACGAAAAAATCCCCCACCGTAGTGAGGGATTTTTATATTATAGGATACCAAAGATCCACATACCAAGGGCGCCGCCCCAGAAATGGATGAGGAAACTTACCACGGAAATGGCAAGCCCAACGCGCCACCACGTACCTTGCGGTACATAACCAGCGCCAAAGAAGATTGGCGTTACGCCAGAGCTATAGTGAGTTAATGTACAACCAGGGCTGTTCATCAAACCAAAGAGCAAGATGGTAAACGGAATTGGTGCGCCCATAGCCACGAGAATGGCCGCAAAGGCGGAGAATAATGCTGTAATACGCGCCGTACCACTAGCGAAGAAATATTGGGAGTATACAAAGGTTGCAGAGATAATAAAGGATGCCCAGAACCAGTCAATACCAGCAAGATGTTGGCTAACAAAGTTTGCAAAGACAGCAACTACACCGAGTTTACCTAATAAGCCTGCCATGCCAACCAGAGTGCCCATCCAAATGAGGATATCCCAACCAGTGCGCTCACCTAAGATATCATCCCACGTAAGAGAGCCTGTTACTACACATGCAAGAACGCCCATCATAGCCACTACGGTTGGATGAAGCTTAGTCCAAATCGCGGTAGCCCAAAGCAAGATACAAAGCACAAAGATAATGGCTACAGAAATTTCGGCTTTTGTAATAGGTCCAAGAGCATCTAACTCTTTTTGAGCCATCGCCGCCGCTTGTGGGGTTTCTTTAATTTCTGGTGGATAGATTTTATAGATGAACCAAGGCATCAAAATCATACAAATCACACCAGGAATCACACCCGCTTGGAACCATTCCCACCAAGAAATATCATAGCCGAATAATTTCGCACCTAAGGACGTAATGAGCAAGTTACCACTACATGCAGTCAAGAAGATCGTTACAGTAATAGTGTTGATGGTATGAGCCGTCGTCATCAAGTACGCTCCAATGCGACGAGCTGTCTTCCCATATGGTTCAGAATCAAAAGCTAAAGAAATATTTTGCACGATGGGGAATACGATACCACCCCCACGCGCCGTATTAGATGGCGTCGCTGGAGAGATAATCAAATCCGTACAGGCTAATGCATAGGCTAGTTTTAAAGAACTTGTGCCGAAAGAACGAATCAAAGTATAGGCAATGCGCTTACCAAGACCAGAATTAATAATGCCTCTAGAAAAGAATACGGCCGCTACAATAAGCCATACATTCGCCTCTGCATAACCACCTAAGGCTTGCACCATCGTAATAGACTTCGTGGCTACTGCTGCAACGATACCAAAGAGTGCCATAATGCCAGTTGGCCAAGGGCGCAAAATAAAGCCTACAATGGTAGCCGTAAAGATAGCTAATAAATGCCACCCTTCAGGCTTAATGGCCTCCGTGTGAGGCAAGAACCAGATCACTAAGCCCACCAAAACGGTAAGGGCCGCACGTGTAAAAGTATTCATAGAACCTCCCTATCAAACTACACAAATCAACCGTTACAGTTACAGTTACAGTTACAGTTACAGTTACAGTTACAGTTACAGTTACAGTTACAGTTGATTATAAAACGATATGGCGGTCATCACACATAACCGCCATATAGATTAGCAACTTTCTAAGAATTCTTTGATCTTAGGATTTGCCTGTAATGTTTCCATTTCTTCTGAGGATAATAATTTAACCTTATCCCGCTCTTGGTTTACCAAACATAGGAAACCAATATAGTCCCCTTTATTAGCGCGGAACTGATGAATTGTCTTGCCTGGAATTTCAATGAAATCACCAGACTCTACATCATGAATTTCGTCACCTAATAAAAGCTGACCTTTGCCGCGGAATATCATAACCATATGCGTATGCTCGTGATATTCTAACGTGGAATAACCACCTGGCAAACATTCAAAATAACGGAATTGGCATGGAATATCATAAGCACCATCGTATAGTACTTGACGTGTTACATCTTTAAAAGGACTACCATCTTGTTTATATACCAAGGTGTCGACGCCATCCCACTTGAAATTTTTAGCATCAAACTTGCGTATCATATATTACCTCTTCATACAAAAAAGTGCTGCATCGAAACAATGTTTCAATACAGCACCAAAGGTTCGATTATTTGAAGAAACGTTTCAAGGTTCCCATTAAACCATGACTATGTTGTTGAACACCATCTGCAACACCTGTTACTTCAAAGCCAGTTTTTTCAATGGCCATAGAAATAACCTCTACTGCAGATTTAGTAGGATCAAAAGAAATCGTTACCGTTTTATCGTCCAAATTTACTTCTGAGCTCAATACGCCTGGTAGCGCAAGAGATGCCCCTTCCACTGTTTCCTTACAGTTGTTGCACATCATACCAGGTACATTAAATACCTTTGTTACAACGCCATTTTCTTCGCCACAACCACAATCTTTGCACATAGTGTTACCTCCTATTAATCATTAGCTTCTTTATGTTTGTCGTCGTTCTTAGCCCCAGCTGTTACGTCGATAGTAGTCGCTTTTTTAACGGCTTCTTTCGTTTCATCCACAGCTTTTTTAGGCCCCGAAACAGCATCCTTAAACTCATTAATACTCTTTCCGATTGCTTTGCCGACTTCAGGCAATTTACCAGGTCCGAAGATAACTAGAGCAATCACTAATATAAATAGTAATTCCGTCGTTCCTACATTAAACATATGTATCTCCTTCGTTGTTACTTAATTCTACACTTTTTAGTGTACATCATCATAGGCAGACTTGTCCACATACCAAGTGGCTTCTTGTGAAAGCACTGCCCCAGGTAGTACGCGACCAATGCGTTTTTCCCAAGGTAAATCCTCATAATCCTCGCGTTGGTACAACACCTTAGTAAGTGCGGTTTTCTTGCTTTCACCCGTTACAGTGAACCAAACAGCATCGGATTTAGCAAGGAAAGAAAAGGTCATAGAAATACGTTCCCATACCTTGCCATCCTCTACGGCCACTACCTCTTGATCTGCCACGCGAAGTGCATGAGAGCCTGCAAACAGCCCTGCTGTATGCCCATCTTCGCCTAGATCGAGCAATGCTAAATCGAGGCCAGATTTCTTGCAAGCCTTGAGCACATTCTTAATCTCTTTCTGATATTCCTCAGCCGCCTCTACAACGGTTCTAGAATCCGTATTGATTGGCAAGAAATGAGCCGCCCCTTTTGCCTTACAGAGCAAATGGGGTTTAACGCGATTAAAATAATTATCCTCGTGAGTTTGCGGCAAGAAACGCTCGTCAGTCCACACAAAGAATATGCGCTCCCAATTGAGGCGCTCAATATATTCAGGGGAATTAAGCAATTCTAACAAACCATTAACAACAGTGCCACCTGTGATACCAACAATGCACGATTCCGTGCGGCTAATCTCTTCATTGGTAAAAGCAATGAAATCCTCCGCTAATGCTTGGACTACATCACTAGGACTGTCATAACATTTAATTGTATTTTGAGCCATGTAATAATGACCTCCTAAACTATTATAATAGTACTATTATATACACTTTTGCTTTTTTATGAAAGCAAAACCGATGTAACTCAATATAGGGAGCCACATCGGTTCGAATTATATTAGTAACTGCTTATAAATTACATGATATTTAGTACAATTACAAGAGGATAATTATTATTTTTGACCAAATTTAGGACGACGACGCTCTGTGAAAGCCAGAACCCCCTCTTTGAAGTCCTCTGAAAGACCTAATTCACATTGTTTTTCTACTTCAAATTTCTTGTATTCTTCCCAGCCAGCTAAGAAGCTATTCCACATCATTTCCTTCATAACGCGGTAAGATTGTGCAGGACCTTTAGCTAACTTCTCTACAAGACGTCTTGTGGCCGTTTCTAGATCTTCTAATTCACAAACTTTATATACAAAGCCAAGTTCTTTACCTTTTTCAGCAGATACGGCTTCACCAGTCATAACGATATGCATAGCACGGTTCATACCAATAGCTCGAGTCAACAAGTATAAACCACCTGCATCAGGAGCAAGACCTACGTTTACGAAAGCCTGAATAAAGCGTACGTTATTAGCAGCTACAACAAAATCGGCAGCCAACGCCATGTTAAAGGCCGCACCAGCCGCAGCACCTTGAAGGCTCATGATAACAGGTTTAGGCAAACGTTTCAGAGCCATAGAAATTTGAGCTACAAGCTCAACGATTTCAAACAAAGACTCTGTATCCCCTTCGTTTACAGCGCGTTCCATTTCTGTTAAGTCGCCACCAGCAGAGAATACCTTGCCTTCAGCATTGATAAGTAATGCACGAACACTATCATCTTTATGTGCTTTATCTAAGACCTCAAGGATCTCCTTGCACATCTCGATATTAAAACCATTCGCCACTGTAGGACGATTAAATGTCAACGTACCAATGCCGTTGTCCACTACGTATTGAATTGTATTATAAATCATATGATTTCTCCTATATGAAAATCTATTTTCGAAAAAATTCGATTATTATATATCTATTATAGGAGAATTAAATGTCCCTGTAAATGATAGAAATGCAAAAACACCTGCAGACATTGTCTGCAGGTGTAATAACCTGTTGTCCAAATATTAACGTTTGGAGAATTGGCTTGCTTTGCGGGCTTTTTTAAGACCGTATTTTTTACGTTCTTTCATACGTGGGTCACGAGTCAAGAAGCCAGCTTTTTTCAAAGATTGACGAAGTTCGCCATCTACGTCCAATAACGCACGGGAGATACCGTGACGAATTGCACCAGCTTGACCGGAAGGACCGCCACCAGCTACAGTTGCGATAACATCGTATTGTTCAACTGTGTTAGTTAAATTCAAAGGTTGTTTTACGATCAATTCCAAAGTTTGGCGACCGAAATAATCATTAAGTTCACGTTTGTTAACAGTGATTTTACCTGTGCCCGGTACCAGACGAACTCTAGCAACGGAAGATTTTCTACGACCAGTGCCGTAATATTGTGCTACTGCCATTATATGTTCCTCCCTCTAGATTATCGTACGGAAATTTCTAATACTTCTGGTTTTTGAGCTGCATGTGGATGCTCAGGACCAGCGTATACGTTTAATTTACGGTATTGTTGTGCACCCAATTTATTTTTTGGAAGCATACCACGAACTGCCATCTCAACAACACGTTCAGGTTGTTTTTCAAGCATCATAGCTAATTTAGTGAAACGAGCACCACCTGGATAACCAGAATGACGGAAGTATTCCTTTTGCTCTAATTTTTTACCAGTTACGCGAATTTTTTCTGCGTTTACAACGATCACATGGTCACCAGTGTCTACATGTGGTGTGAAAGTTGGTTTATTTTTGCCCCGAAGAACTTTTGCAACTTCGGCAGCAAGGCGTCCTAAAGTTTTACCTTCAGCGTCAACAACATACCATTTCCGTTCGATTGTGTTCGGATTGGCCATATATGTAGTTTTCATGCTGCATATCCTCCTAATAACGTCATAATTCTACCAAAATCAGCTTGTCCTTTGCTTCCGGGGCTAATGGAAACACGACTAAAGCTTACTCAAAATAGTATACAGATTTTGGTTGTCTATGTCAATTGTTTTTTGCACTGTCATAGCCCTTTGACACTAATATTCATAAAGAAAAAACCACCCAATTCTGAGTGGTTTTCCCAAAAGCGCCAAATTATTTGGAGTACAATTCGACGATAAGTGTTTCGTTAACTTCGATAGGAAGTTCTTCACGTTGAGGAAGACGAGTGAAAGTAGCTTTGAAGCCGTCCAAGTCTTTTTCAATGTAAGGAAGTTCGAAAGAACGAAGTTCTTGGAAATTAGTTTTGAACATTTCGTTGTCACGAGATGCTTCGCGTAATTCGATTACATCGCCTGGTTTGCAGGAGAAGGAAGGAATGTCTACACGACGACCGTTTACCAAGATGTGGCCATGGTTTACCATTTGACGAGCTTGACGAATGGAGTTACCGAAGCCGATGCGATATACAAGGTTATCAAGGCGTTGTTCCAAAAGGATCAACATGTTTTGACCTGTAACACCTTGCATTTTTTTCGCTTTATCATAATAGCGTACGAACTGGCGTTCTAGCAAGTTGTAGTAAGCTTTAACTTTTTGTTTTTCTAATAATTGTGTGCCATACTCAGACATTTTCTTCTGACGTTGGTCTTTTTTGACGCGATTCAAGGCTTTTGCGTGACCGAATACGTTCACACCAAAGCGACGACAAAGTTTGAATCGAGCCTCTCTTCTCGTTGCCATGTGATTATCACCTCATAAGATTAAAATAAACTTGTACCTACACATAATGGTACCCAAGTATAATATCATTTTCATCTACTTATGTCAATTATCGATACTTGTGAAAGTTATTGAAATAAGTGCATAATCACATTTTTTGATTACACTTTTTTACGATAATACTACTCTCTATATCGATTGTGCATGTTTCATCATATTTTATAGATTTAGATGAAAAATCAATTATAGTATGCTACAATATGAATAAGTAAGGTAATAGGTATCATTGGATTCTTATAACTAAATTGGGGGAATAGCATGAAAGAGTTACCTACAATGCAAGAGCTACAAAGTTTTATTACCTATAATAAAACAGGAAGCTTTACATTAGCAGCACAATCTATGAATATTACACAATCAGCTTTCAGCGCTCAAATGAAAAAATTAGAGCGTTTAGTTGGTGTAAAATTAATCTCCCGTTCTACAAGAGGTAGCCGTTTAACACCAGAAGGTGAGTTATTTCTACCAGAAGCAGAACAAGTTCTCGACACATTGGAACGAGCGATCCAATCCATTCGTTTGTCCAGCAAGGTTGAACGACCAATTCTAAACATTGGCGTATTACGTAGTCTCGGGGATATCCGTCTAAATGGTTACGTATCCCACTTCTTCCAAAACCATCCTGAATTCTCTGTCAGTATTTACGACATGGAGGAAGAAGAATTGATGCTCGACTTGCGCGAAAATCGCATCGACATTGCATTACTCTATTTGCCAAACAATAAGGATATGTCTGCATACGAATCCACTGCACTTAGAGAAGATGAGTTTGTATACTATGCGCCAAACTTAGTGAACGGTATGGAAACGGCTAGTTTGAAAGCTATCCAGCAGCAACCATTGCTCATGTATCCTCCTAAATACTTTATGTACCGCACATTAAAAAACTATGTTGGAAACGGTCAGCAAAACCTACATATCCGCGGTAGTCGCCTGTCCAATCCATATACAATGATTGACTATTGTCAAAAGAATAAATCTGGCTGCATTGTAGCACGTCAAATTTTAAGTTCCTTAAATATCAATGATGGCTTTGTACCTTTAGAAAAACCATTCAAACTTCAAGTGTGTTTCGCATTTAAGAAGAACAATTCTAAAACAGAAACCATGCATACCTTCATGGATTATGTACAAAGCGAATCACCACCACGTTTATAAAAAATAACAAAACCCCGTATACTTTTTTAGGTGTACGGGGTTTTGTTATATTTACAACACGACTCAATTCCATCACTGCTAAAATCTATATTTAAGTAAATTTTCTCTTTCATTCTAAACAGTTAATAGTCTAAGGGTATAAAATAATTGCTCTCTTCTAACTCAGGTTGTAAAATAGAGAATAGATTTCAATTAATACTGCAAGAATACAGTGAGGTTACTATGCTCTTATCTATTCTCTTCTTTATATTGGCAGGACTTGCGGAAATCGGTGGTGGCTATCTCGTATGGCTTTATATGCGCGATGACAAAGGACCGATTTACCTGATCGCAGGTGCATTTATATTATTTTTATACGGTATTATCCCTACCTTTCAACCAGAAGCTAGTTTTGGTAAAGTTTACGCCGCCTATGGCGGTGTATTCATTGCCCTCTCTATTCTCTGGGGATGGCTTGTGGACGGCTTGCGACCAGACATGTATGATATCATCGGTGGTATCGTATGTCTTGTAGGTGTATATATCATCATGTACGCACCGCGATAATTTTACATACTAAAAAACGGCTATCCGAAGATAACCGTTTGCTTTGGTGGACGATGACAGGATCGAACTGCCGACATCCTGCTTGTAAGGCAGGCGCTCTCCCAGCTGAGCTAATCGTCCATGTGGTGACCCGTCCGGGAATCGAACCCGGGATACCGCCGTGAAAGGGCGGTGTCTTAACCGCTTGACCAACGGGCCAATAAAAATGGCTCCTCGAGTAGGACTCGAACCTACGACCGATCGGTTAACAGCCGATTGCTCTACCGACTGAGCTATCGAGGAATGTTTATGGAGCGGGAAACGAGATTCGAACTCGCGACCCCCGCCTTGGCAAGGCGGTGCTCTACCGCTGAGCTATTCCCGCAAATGGTGGACGATGACAGGATCGAACTGCCGACATCCTGCTTGTAAGGCAGGCGCTCTCCCAGCTGAGCTAATCGTCCATATGTGGTGACCCGTCCGGGAATCGAACCCGGGATACCGCCGTGAAAGGGCGGTGTCTTAACCGCTTGACCAACGGGCCAGAAATGGTGACTCACCCGCGACTCGAACGCGGGACACCCTGATTAAAAGTCAGGTGCTCTGCCAACTGAGCTAGTGAGTCAAGTGGCTCCTCGAGTAGGACTCGAACCTACGACCGATCGGTTAACAGCCGATTGCTCTACCGACTGAGCTATCGAGGAATGTATGGAGCGGGAAACGAGATTCGAACTCGCGACCCCCGCCTTGGCAAGGCGGTGCTCTACCGCTGAGCTATTCCCGCATACAGAACCGATAATTACTATAACATAATTATCAATCTGTCGTCAAGGATGAATTAAGTCCATCCTGACTGCCATATAATAATATCAATTTACACATATAGTGTCAATGGTTTTTCCGTAAAGTTCCTTGAAAATATAGCATACAAGAACATCTTTTACCCGAGAAAGGGGGATATACAATCCCCCTTTAAAATAGATTATTCTTTATCCTTTTGTCTACCTTTACCAGCCCCATCTTCAGCCACGCTAACTTCCGCTTCGATGAAGGTCTTCATGTCATTTAGCATATGCATGGATGCATCGATTATAGATAGTCCCATAGTTGAACCTAAGGCTTCATCGATTAGCAGATTATAGTGCAAATAAGGCTTTACCCCTAAGAAACGACATTGTTCCTTATGTATAGGTTCATCATGTATAGGCTCATCATAGACAGCTGATGGGAACACATAGTCCTTAACTAGGGGATCAATGGTAACCGCCGCCAAAATAGCTGCACCAGTTACTACATTATCAAAGACTACAGCCATGCGATGGCTAGCAGCCCCCAAGATGAAGGCCGTTAAAAACGCAATATTTAAACCACCTGCTACATGAAGCAAGTTCAATACCGCATCACGGCGCTCGCTTTCACTCAAAGCAGACCAATCATCAACACCGATATTAAATCGATCTACAAAAGAATGAATATGAGCAGCACGTTGCTCTACTGTAGGTCCATATTCATTATGAACGAGAATATCCTCATACGCACAACCTGTGATCGTCGCCGTCGTGACAAGAGAATCTAGAAAGGCCCTCTCCCCTACGTTACCAATCGCCACCACTTGTAATCCATCAGCATGTAATCTATCTGCATAGGTAAAGCCGAGCTCAAGAGCACGCTCTAATTCCTCACGAGAAATAGCAGGTTCTACGCCAAAGAAATGGGATCCTTTTCGAATCACCTGTTGCTCAATATTTGCTAAATCAGAAGTGTCTTGTTCTAGACCTACATTCACCACGTGTACAACAGCATTTAATTTAGCTGCAGCCCCTTGTGTAGCTGTTCTTCCCTCATTAAAGCGTTTTATGGCAGCATAACTTTCACTACCATGTTGATTATTTTGCGGTCCATCTACCAAGTGATCAGCTGCCACAACGAGCACACCTTGACGCAAATGATTCGGTTTAGGGTCTCCTAAAATTCCTGCAAAACGCTCCGCTATAGTTTCTAACGTAGCCAGGCTATAGATAGGCTTTGTCAAATTATCAATACGGAATCGACATATTTCCATTGCTTGTGTATCTAACGGCTCAACTTTGAAAGTTCTCATTTATTACCTCCTGTAATGGCCATATACATATGCACCGCAAGATCTAGCATCCCCATTTGTATGGACCCACCAGAAGCCTCACCTAAACAAAGGCCTAAATCTACATAGGCTTCAAGGCCTAAATTTTCTAAGGAAGATTTGGCCGCTTTTTCAGCAGATAAATGTGAAGCCATCACATAATCCATCGCTTTTGGAGCCAATGTTTTAGCCACCAATGCACAAGCCGATGTATTAAATCCATCGATAATAACTAACCCATGATTTGCTGCAGCGCCTAAGATAACACCCACAATACAAGCAAATTCAAAACCGCCTACAGAAGATAAAATACCAAGAGCATCATCCTTACTAATATCCTTATATTTTTCTAGCACATCATGAACGATCCGCTGTTTTAGTTTGAGTCGTTCATCGGAAATATTCGTTCCTCGTCCCGTCGCCTCTTCCGCTGTAAGTCCTGCAAACTTAGCGGTCATAAGGGCACTAGCTGTCGTATTCGATATGCCCATTTCGCCTACTAAAAATACATTGAAGCCTTCATCAATTTTTTCTTTTACTAGACGAATCCCTGTTTCGATGCCCTCCACGGCTTGTTCGCGCGTCATGGCGGGCTCTTCTACGAAGTTTTTCGTACCCATCCCAAGTTTATGAATACGAAGGCCTGGAACCCAACTCATATCCGCATCAATGCCCATGTCGATAACTTCCATTTGAGCTCCACAGTAATTCGCTAGAGAATTAGCGCCAGCCCCCTTAGGAATCAGGTAATTTTGTGTCATCCCAACGGTCGTTTCTTTTGGATACGCACTGACGCCCATATCAGCTACGCCATGATCTGCAGAAGCAATAATCATACATGGTTTTGGCACGGTTACCTGCTCTTGATTTGTAGCCGCCCCATATTGAGCCACAACATCTACAAGACTACCATATAGTTCCACCGGCGATTCTGCATTCCAACTATTAAATATATATTGTTCAATCTCTAGGCTGCGACCTGTAATAGCGCCACAAGTTTCTTGTAACAAACTCATAAAAGCTCCCTTAACATAATATATTTACATACTCATATCGATATATAGTATACACGATTCTTGATATATGTCATGTTTTTTCAGTTACATTTACTCTCTTATAGGATACAAAACTACGCCATTTTAATTATCCTTGATTTGACCAGTTAAATACGGTAACTTTCCTCGAATCTCGCGACTTCGTTCAAGATAGCTTTCTAATTCTTGTCCTTCGTCATCTTGTGAAAGTATCACTTTAACATGTTCAATTTCTGATTCAATTTGTGTAAGGCCTTCAATAACATTATGACGATTGCCATAGATAATTTCGCGCCACATCGATGGTAATCCACCAGCCACACGTGTACAGTCTCTAAAGCCCCCTGCGGACAATTTCATACGCAATTCGCCCAATTCATCGCCTCCCGAAACTTGTGTTAAAATAGAGGCCAATAAGTGAGGCATATGACTAACCATAGCCAGATATGCATCATGAGCATAAATATCGACAAACTCGATACGAGACCCTAAGGCACGACCCATGTCAGCTAATTCTTGAGCTACTTCTTCACTATATACATCAGATGCCTTATCTTCTAACACGATCCAGCCCATACCTTTGAATAGGTTTTTATGAGATACTTCATACCCACCCTTTTCGGATCCTGCCATAGGATGGACAGATACGAAAACGGTCCCCTTAGGAATCGATTCATAAACGGCTCGTACAAAGTTTTCCTTCGCACTAGATACATCGGTTACGACTTGCCCCGGTCTAAATAGATGAGCCGTTTCAGTAAAAAGCCGTGCGTTTGTATCAGGTGGCAAGGAGAACACAACGATATCTGAGTTCTTAATCAATGGCTCAACTTCAGTCCACGCAGCTTTTACCACACCATCTTGAATGGCCGCATCACAGACCTCTTGACGACGTGCATAGCCTACTACCTCATAATCTGTATATTCCTTTAGAGCCTTTGCCAAGGATCCACCTAATAAACCTAAGCCAATAATACCCACGGTCTTACTCATATAAACCTACTTTCATAAACTATCTAGGAATGTATATGCTCTCATATAATGCTACATATAATTTATCAAGCTAATCTCTTTTTCGTATGCTTTCATAAAAACCTCAACAATGAATATCATACAGCGTTTTTATTATAACATGTTCATAACCACATGGGATAAAATTATAAACATATAACATACAAAAAACGTGCCACCCAAAGGTGACACGTTTTTTTAGTCAGCATCCTACCTAAGGAGTACGATGCTAATATTATTTAAATTGATTGCAAAGACTATCAAATAATGCTTGGTCAGGTTTAACCACATCTTCAGTCAATGGACGAGGATGTGGACCACCATTTGCAGCAGCCAATGCTTTTTCAAAGGAAGGTTTAGATGTATTTTGATAGATAAGGCCTGTAACCAAGCCATCAGTATCACCCAAAGTTTTAAGCGCTGTTGCACGATCTGTTGGGTCATACCCTTCAGGCAATGCTACTAAATGTTCTTTGAACCAATCATAACTATTGCGTTTGTTGTATGTAACACATGGGCTAAATACATTGATGAAGGAGAAGCCCTCATGATCCATAGCTTGTTGAATCAAATCAACGAGCTCTTTACGATTCACCATATAGCTTTGCGCTACAAATGTAGCACCTGCAGCAATCGCAGTTTCACAAACGGACAATGGAGACTCAAACGCACCATGAGGAGTTGTTTTTGTAACAAAACCGATATCAGAACGAGGGGATGCTTGACCTTTAGTCAAACCATATACATGGTTATCCATTACTACGTATGTCATGTTTACATTACGTTTGAAAGCATGAATGGTGTGACCCATACCGATAGCAAAGGCATCACCGTCACCAGAAAATGCAATAACTTCAAGGTCTTGGTTAGCAAGTTTAACGCCTTGCGCATAAGGAAGCGCACGGCCATGAGTTGTATGTGCACCATAAGCGTAGAAATAGCCACCGATACGGCTAGAACAACCGATACCGGAAATTACGGCTAATTTTTCTGGTGGAATATTTTTCGCTACTACAGCGTCAGTAATCGCCGCTTGAACCCCATAATGGCCACAGCCTGGACACCAGTTAGGACGAATATCATTTCTGTAATCTTTAGCTGTTGTCATATTATAGGACCTCCTTAATCGCATTTTTCACATAACTTTTTGTGAATGGATTACCATCGTATTTCAAGCAGCTAGAAATCTTATGTTTCTTATGCATGTTGATTTTAAATAAGTTAGCCAATTGACCAGTTTTATTGTGTTCTACGATAACTACTTTTTTCGCAGCATCAAAGAACGGTTGTAATTGCTTTGCTGGGAATGGTTTAATTAGGCGCAATTGTAAGTGGTTAACTTTAACGCCTTCTTGATCGAATTCAGCAACGGCTTCTTCAATAGCACCACGGCTAGAAGCCATACCTACAACGAGCACATCTGCTTCGTCGTATTTAGCATTGTTCAAGAATGGTTCATAGTTATCAGCTACAGTTTCCAATTTGCGGAACCGTTTATCAGTTTGCGCTACGTGCATTGTAGGCGCTTCTGCTGGTTTACCTTCTTCATTATGCTCTAAACCTGTGGAAAGGAATAGACCATTTTTCATGCCCGGAATTGTACGCGGAGAAATGCCATCTTCAGTCAATTCAAAGCGTTTGAAGTAGTTAGGTTGTACCAATTCAGGAAGTTCAGCTTCTTTCATCATTTTACCGCGATTAATAGGTACACGGTTCAAATCGAAGGAAGGAACGGATTGTTTATTCAAACCTTGTTGTAAGTCAGGCATAAAGATAACTGGACATTGGTACATTTCTGCCAAGTTGAAAGCTTTTTGAATTTCATAGAAACATTCTTCGATAGATGTTGGAGAAATTACGATACCAGAATAGTCACCATGTGCATTGTAGCAAGCTGCATCAATATCGGATTGTTCAACTTTTGTAGCCATACCAGTGGATGGGCCAGAACGTTGAACGTCGATAACAACCATTGGCAATTCAGCCATAGAAGCCATGGACAAGGATTCTGCCATCAAGGAAAGACCTGGGCCAGAAGTACACGTGAAGCCACGAACACCTGCGTATACACCACCCATAGCTGTCATACATGCTGCGATTTCATCTTCTGTTTGAACAACAGTTGAGCCCAACTTATCCATAGTTTTAATCATGTATTCCATAACTTCGGATGCTGGCGTAATAGGATATGAGGCCATAAAACGGGAACCCGCAGCAATAGCACCAAGAGCACATGCTTCGTTACCTAATAAGAACATTTGATCTTTCTTACCAGGCGCTGGCAATGTATCGATTTCAACATCGCCTAATTTTTCCATTACAAGGCTATGACCATCATCGAAAGCAGCCAAGTTTTTATCAATAATCTCTTGGGATTTCTTTGCAAATTTCTCAGTAATAGCATCTTTAAACATCTTAGTATCAAAGCCAAGAAGCGCTACGGACATCCCAAGTGCTACGATATTACGCATCAACAAGGAGCCTTGTTTCATTGCTGTTTCAGAGATAGGCAAAGATAAGCAATTAATCTTTGTACCTTCAAATTTAGAAAAGTCTGGATTAACTTTGCTATCACAGATGATATATCCACCATCGCGTACTTCGGAACCGTGCATATCAACGGTTTCTTGATCAAGGGAAAGCAAGAAGTCTACCCCTTCACCAATGGACATAATTTGTTCCAATGCTACGCGCAATGCGAATGTAGTATGACCACCTTTGATGCGAGATGCAAATAAACGTTGGCTATACAAAGAGTAGCCTTCTTTAGCAAGGATTGTGGCCATAATTTCGCCGCAACTCTCAATACCTTCACCTTGTTGGCCGCCCATTTTCCAGATAAAATCTTTACGTTTTTGCAAGAGATTCACCCTCCTTAGGATAAAAATTACACTGCTGACAAGAGTCTACCTTACTATGTTAATGTTTTATAGTACGAACCTGTCTTATATCGTCATTGTATCATGTATATTTTAGGTTTACAATGTATCATTTCACATAATAATAGGTATAAATTAAGGTATTATAACTAAAAATTATAAGAAAAAAAAGATACTACTTTTGAAGTAGTATCCTTTTAGTATTTATGCTCAACGTTTTATACTTTCACATCAAAAAAAGAGTCTATATAAAATTATATAGAATATTTATTCTCGAATCATCTAAAATATTTATTCCGTAATACCTCTTGTTGTCGCTCTTCAGTAAAGAATATTTCTTCTAAACATAAGCCTTGAGCAGGTGCAGTTTTCCCTATAGCACGCCGGTCTTTAGCGGCTAAATATCCTTTAATAGCCTCAACCTTGCGACGACCAAGACCTATATCTACAAGTAAACCTGCAATATTGCGGACCATATGATATAAAAAACCATCACCAATCACAGAAATCGTCACCTGTGAACCTCGGGCCTCAACACGAATTCCCATAATTGTCTTTACAGGATCCGCCGGAGTTGAGTTCGTTCCCTTTAGGGTTGTAAAGTCATGCGTACCTACTAGTTCATTACCTGCAGCCTGCATACGAGCAATATTTAAGGGCTTTTTCACATGCCAATGATATCGCTGCGTCAAAGGATCTGCAATAAGCTGATTATGAATCGTATATACATACTCTTTACCGTATATATTCCACCGTGGCTTCCAATCTAGCGGAATTTCTACCGCTTCTAGAACGACTATATCCTTAGGAATATGAGCTATCATAGCACGAGGAATATTTTCTACTGGTATAGTCCCCGACGTTTGAAATGTACAAACTTGAAATTTAGCATGTACACCTGCATCCGTACGAGAGGCACCATAAATTTGAATGGGTTCATTACAAATACGTGATAAACCATATTCCAAACAACCTTGTACCGTTAACCCCTTATCATTAGGTTGCTTTTGATAACCTGCTAAATCTGTACCATCATAAGCCACTATGATTCGTATATTTCTCATAGGCCAAGCCACCATAATGCAATAAGTATAATCGTAATCAAGACAACAGCACCGACGCCAATATAATCGACATAGGTAACTTGTAATTCTTTCATACGTGTACGATTGACGCCACCTCTATAACAACGCGCTTCCATAGCGATAGCTAATTCATCGGCCCGTCGAAACGCACTAATAAATAATGGCACTAAAAGAGGCACCATATTTTTTGCGCGTTGAATGATAGAGCCTGTCACAAAGTCTGCCCCACGAGCAGATTGTGCTTTCATAATACGATCCGTCTCGTCCAATAAGGTAGGGATGAAACGCAGCGCAATAGTCATCATCATAGCCAGCTCATGAGCAGGAACACCTATGTGACGAAACGGATTGAGCAAGTGCTCGATACCATCAGTTAAGCGAATTGGTGATGTGGTATAGGTCAACAAAGAAGAAAACAAGATTAAGAAGATTAAGCGTGCCGCCATTTGAAGGCCCATTGCCACGCCATGGTCGGTAATATTGATAATCCCCCATTGAAAAATTGGATTGCCTGGTGTCGTAAAAATATGAATCCCCATAGTAAATACGATGATAATCCAAAGCGGTTTAATAGCAGACCACATCAGACGTAACGGCAAACGTGATAACAACATTGCAAAGATGGTGAACCCACCTACAACGCCATATGCCAATGGAGAATTCGCCAAGAATATGGCTACAACGAATATGGTAGTAGCAATAATCTTTGCGCGTGGATCCATGCGATGCAAGAAAGAGTTTCCTGGGAAGTATTGACCAATAGTAATATTATTTAACATGGTTACCTCCTTCGAGAATTGCTTGTACCGCATCATCTACAGATAGTACGCGATTAGACACATCAAGACCTTGTTCGCGCAAATATTCCATGGTAACAGACACTGGCGGTACATCTACACCGACGGCCTGTAATTCATCACGATGATTATTAAAGATGTCCATCGGTTCACCATCGAGAACGATACGCCCTTTATCGAGTACCACAAGACGAGAAGCCATGCGAGAAATATCTTCCATATTGTGAGATACAAGAATTACAGTGATCCCCTTTTTTTTATGAAGTCGAATGATTTCTTCAAAGATTTCTTCCCGTCCAAATGGATCAAGACCAGCAGATGGTTCATCGAGCACGAGAAAATCTGGGTCCATAGCCACTACGCCAGCAATAGCCACGCGGCGCATTTGACCGCCAGATAAATGGAAGGGAGAACGTTCTGCATATGTGTCATAATCGAGCCCTACGAACTTCATCGCATCTCGCACACGCTCGTCTACGTCATCAGCACTAAGCCCTAAATTTTTAGGACCAAAGGCGATATCTTGAGCGATGGTTTCTTCAAACAATTGATGCTCTGGATACTGGAATACCATCCCCACCTTATGACGCATTTTTTTAGCTTCCTCTGTGGAGGCGCTAATATCTACACCATTGACAGTAACTGTACCAGTTGTAGGATGTAATAGCCCATTTAGATGTTGTACAAAGGTGGATTTACCGGAACCAGTATGACCGATAACACCTAGAAACTCCCCATTTTCAATGGTAAGTGATACACCACGAAGCGCAGTTTTTTCAAAAGGGGTACCCATGCCGTAGGTATATGTAATATTATCTAACACAATCGCCATTAATGGGTTCCCTCCCCTCTTGGAGCATCTGTTGAGTGTATAGCGGATAATTGCTTGCCTAACTTTGAGCCTTTAAGCCCCTTTGCTAACTCTTCATTATTAATGATACTCTTACCCACTTCATAACCTTTAGCATTCAATTTGAAAGCAATCTCAGAGGCTACCGGTACATCGAGGCCCAGCCCTTTTAAAGTATCTACATGGCTAAAAATTTCACGAGGCGTACCATCATGTAATTTCACACCATTTTTCATAACCACAACTCGGTCTGCCGTAACAGCTTCCTCCATGAAGTGCGTAATATATACAATCGTAATGCCCTCTTCCTTATTGAGCTTGTGAACTGTTTCAAGCACTTCGCGGCGACCTTTTGGATCGAGCATCGCTGTTGGTTCATCAAGAACGATGCAATCAGGCTTCATCGCTAATACACCTGCGATAGCAATACGTTGTTTTTGTCCGCCCGATAATAAATGGGGACCATGTTCTCTATATTCAGTCATATTAACAGCAGCTAACGCTGCATCGACACGTTGTCTAATTTCTGCACTAGGAATACCTAAGTTTTCTGGACCAAAGGCAACGTCCTCCTCTACAACGGCCGCTACGATTTGGTTATCAGGATTTTGGAATACCATTCCTACATGTTGGCGAATATTCCAAATATGCGCTTCATCCCGCGTATCAAAGCCACATACATTGATATGACCTTCACTAGGTTGTAATAACACATTAAAATGCTTGGCAAGCGTACTTTTACCACTGCCATTAGTGCCAATGATACAAACAAATTCACCACGCTTAATGGATAGATTCACATCATCCAAGGCACGTACATCATTGCCGTTTTCATCAGTATAAATATGACTCATATGATTGACCTCAATCATAATGTCTTGTTCATTCATGGATAACCTCATATCTTTCTAGTCAATTTCGTTTCTATGAAAGTAGAACCATTTGCATCATCTATCATACTCATGTTGTGCATAATCCCCATATTTCAATTTATCCTATTTAATAGAACTTGAATTTAATAATGTCTTAGATATTATGCAAAAGGTTGACAATACATATTCATCCTTTACGATAACTGCTAACATATTACGATATTATACTAGTCGATTGTACCATAAAATTGACAATAAAAAAACGGTGCTGCAACATAAGTTACAACACCGTATGAGTTTGATTAAACTAACTCGATAATAGCCAAAGGTGCAGCGTCACCTTTGCGAAGACCAGTTTTGATTACACGAGTGTAACCGCCTTGACGGTCTGCATATTTTGGAGCAATTGTATCAAACAATTTTTTTACTACACTTTCATCCATGAGGTATGCAAGAACTTGGCGACGTGCATGAAGATCACCACGTTTAGCCAAAGTTACCATTTGATCAGCTAAAGAACGAAGTTCTTTCGCTTTAGCTTCAGTCGTTTCAATACGCTCATATTGGAAGAAAGATGTTAACATGCTACGGAACAACGCTTTACGAGCGGAGCTGTCGCGGCCTAATTTTCTGTACATTCGTCTTCCTCCTTATTCGCCTTTTTGTTTAAGTTGAAAACCACCTGGATGATTATTGAGTTTTTCCTCAATTTCATCGATAGATTTTTTACCTAAGTTGCGAACTTTTCCTAAGTCATCAATGGTTTTGTCTAGCAGGTCTGCAATTGTATTAATGCCAGCACGTTTCAAGCAGTTATACGCACGAACAGAGAGTTCCAACTCATCGATGGAAATCTTTGCTGGGCCGTCATCTACAGCTGGTTCTTCATTATCGGAACCTACTGGATCTATAACGATACCGCCTTCACCAGTGTTTACATCTACAACATCTGCAGAATGCGCTAATTTAGTGAAGTTCCCTAAATAACCAATCATAATGGCAGCAGATTTTGCCACTGCATCAGCAGCAGTAATGGAGCCATCAGTCCAAACTTCTAATGTAAGTTTGTCGAAGTCCATTTCATTGCCTACACGAACATCACTCACTTCGTATTTAGCACGAAGAATTGGAGAGAAGATGGAATCGATTGGAATACAACCAATAACATCAGTATCTTTTTTATTCTTCGTTGAAGGAACATAGCCTTTACCTCGTTCGATTACTACGTCCATTACGAGATGAGCTGTCTCATCCATTGTCGCAATCACGAGTTCAGGATTCAATACTTCTACCTCTGGTGGGAATTGTTCAGCCAAATCAGCAGCTGTCAATATTCCATCCTTTTGGAAGTCAAAATGAACTTCCAAAGGTAATTGTGCTTCTTCTTCAACTTTGATGCACAATTGCTTTAAGTTAAGGATGATATCCGTAACGTCTTCGCGAATACCAGGAATAGTAGAGAATTCATGAAGAACTCCATCAATTTTGATAGAGGTGATAGCTGCCCCATCCAAGGATGAAAGCAAAATTCTGCGTAAGCTATTACCGAGAGTGATACCATAACCACGATCTAATGGTTCACATACGAACTTACCATAACGACCGCCATCGGCGATGTCCACTTTCTCGATTTTAAGTTTCTTTTCTTCGCTCATCAGGAACATCCTCCTATATAACACACGTTCATAGTTAATTATAGCACCGTATCATATCGGTCGCTATAAATTATACACGACGGCGTTTTGGAGGGCGACAACCATTGTGAGGAATTGGAGTTACGTCTTTAATGGAAGTAACTTCAAGACCTGCAGCTTGTAAAGCACGGATTGCAGCTTCACGGCCGGATCCAGGACCTTTTACGAATACTTCAACAGTGCGAAGGCCATGTTCCATTGCAGCTTTAGCAGCTTGTTCAGCAGCCATTTGAGCAGCAAATGGAGTGGATTTACGAGAACCACGGAAGCCCAAGCCACCAGCGGAAGCCCAAGACAACGCATTACCGTTTGTATCTGTCAAAGTTACGATAGTGTTATTGAATGTAGAACGAATATGAGCCGCACCGGATTCAATATGTTTCTTTTCTTTTCTTTTAGTTCTAACAACTTTTTTAGCCACGCTTTATCCCTCCTTTATCTTATTTCTTTTTACCAGCAATTGCTTTTCTAGGACCTTTGCGAGTACGTGCATTCGTTTTAGTACGTTGACCACGAAGTGGTAAACCCATACGATGACGTTTGCCTCGATAGGAGTTGATTTCAATTAAGCGTTTAATGTTAAGAGCTTCTTCACGACGAAGGTCACCTTCTACTTTGTAATCAGCATCTAACAATTCACGGATTTTCGCTACTTCATCTTCAGAAAGATCGCGAACGCGTGTGTCAGGATTGATGCCAGTTTTAGCAATAATTTCAGATGCTAAAGTCGGACCAATACCATAAATATAAGTTAAACCAATTTCCACTCGTTTATCACGAGGTAAATCTACACCGGCGATACGTGCCATCTAATCATCCACCTCCTATCAGATTATCCTTGTTTTTGTTTATGTTTTGGATTTTCGCAAATAACCATTACACGGCCTTTGCGTTTAATGATTTTACATTTTTCGCATATCTTTTTAACTGATGGTTGAACCTTCATTAGTACCTCCTTTGTGGACCCTATGCTTATTTAAAGCGATAGGTGATGCGACCACGATTTAAGTCATACGGTGTCAGTTCCATAGTAACTTTATCACCAGGAAGAATACGGATAAAATTCATACGCATTTTACCTGACACATGAGCCAATACGATATGACCATTTTCCAATTCAACTTGGAACATGGCATTCGGTAATGCCTCAACGACCGTACCTTCCACCTCAATAACGTCTTCTTTTGACATATCTTTTCCTCCGGTTACCTGTTTATTTAATTAACCGCGGTTCTTCCCGCATAGTTAATATTTCAGGGCCGTTTTCTGTAACAACCACTGTATGTTCGAAATGAGCAGCAGGTTTACCATCTACTGTAACTGCTGTCCAGTCATCCCCTAATACACGAACACGGTGAGTACCTAATGTAATCATCGGTTCAATACACAATACCATACCTGGTTTCATAAGAGGTCCTTGATCAGGACTACCATAGTTTGGTATTTGCGGATCTTCATGCATTTCGCGGCCTAAACCATGACCTACGAAGTCGCGTACGACACCGTAACCATGTTTCTCACAATACGTTTGAACAGCGTGACCGATAGCACCAATACGGTTACCGACTTTCACTTGTTCAATTCCCTTGAACAGACTTTCCTCTGTAACTTTTAACAATTTCATCACATCGGGTTTGACGTGACCGATAGGAATCGTCACAGCCGAATCGCCGTGATATCCATCAATAGATGATACGAGATCAATACTGAGGACATCACCGTTTTTAAGCTTACGCTTAGCGCTCGGAATACCATGAACGACTTCTTCGTTAATAGAAGCACAGATTGTAGCGGGGAATCCATAGTACCCTTTACAACTTGGTATACCACCGTGGCTGCGAATATATTCTTCGGCAATTGTATCTAACTCAAGCGTCGTGATGCCAGGTTTAGCCTTTTTTACTAACAAGGACAACGTGTCTGCTGTAAGCTTACTTGCCTTGCGGATACATTCAATCTCATGGGGCGATTTTAAAATAATCATAGATTATTTCTCCAACGCCTTAATGATGTCAGCAAATACTGCGTCTACATCTTGTAAACCATTAATTTCTTGATATAATCCGCTATTGCGATAGTAATCAATTAACGGTTTAGTAGATTCTTCGTACACAGCTAGACGTTTCTGTACTGTTTCAGGGTTATCATCAGCACGATTTTCTAGAACAGCTCGTTCGCTAATACGTTTAACCAATTCCTCGGAAGGAACGTTTAAGTTAAGTACAGCGTCCAAAGAAATTCCTAATTCTTTAAGGATTGCATCCAAGGATACAGCTTGCGCTGTAGTTCTTGGAAATCCATCAAGAATAAATCCAGATTTGCAGTCATCTTTCACCAAGCGATCACGTACGATACCAACAGTTACACTGTCTGGTACCAATTGACCAGCATCGATGTATTTCTTAGCCTCAACTCCAAGAGGTGTTTCGTTCTTAATCGCAGCGCGGAACATATCACCTGTTGAAATTTGGGGAATACCGTATTTTTCAATAAGTCGAGCTGCCTGAGTGCCTTTACCTGCACCAGGAGGTCCCATTAATAAAATATACATATCGTTTCCCTCCTATTTCACAAAGCCTTTATAGTGGCGTGTTACCATGAGCGACTCAATTTGTTGCATTGTATCAAGTGCTACACCTACAACGATAAGAAGAGCCGTACCACCAAAGTATACGCCTTGGACGCCGGTTATACTACCGAGGAAATTCGGTATAATAGCAACGACAGCTAAGAATACAGCGCCAGCCAAAGTGATCTTGGTCATCACGTTATCCACATAATCAGCAGTTGGTTTACCCGCACGAATACCTGGGATAAAACCACCGTATTTTTTCATATTATCTGCCATATCTGTAATGTTGATAGAGATTGCAGTATAGAAATACGTAAAGATAAAGATCAATATCGCATACAATGCCGTTTGTAACGGCGTCCCCCATGTAAATAAATCAGCAGCTTTATGAACAAATTCATTGTCAATAAATTGTGCAATTGTTACAGGGAACATCAACACAGATGACGCAAAGATAATTGGGATTACACCTGCCTGATTGACTTTCAACGGCAAGAATGTAGAGTGACCACCGTACATTTTACGCCCTACTACGCGTTTTGCGTATTGGATAGGAATGCGACGTTGGCCTTGTGTAACTGCCACTACGACAGCGATCATCGCAAGTGCAATTACAGCAAATAAGAATGCTTGGAACATGTTAATGGTTCCGTTTTGGATATATTGATAAATAGTTTCGAGACCATCTGGCAATCGAGCTACGATACCAGCAAAGATGATCAAGGAAATACCATTACCTATACCATATGCTGTGATTTGCTCACCAATCCACATCAACAAACATGTGCCTGCTGTGAGGATGATGGCCACAACGAATACGCTAAGGAAATCATTATTTACCAAAGCGTTGTTTGCTCTAAGAGCAAATGCCATACCAGCGGCTTGTACAAAGCCAAGGACTACGGTGCCATAACGAGTTACCTTCGCTATTTTCTTACGCCCGTCTTCACCATCTTTACTCCATGCTTCAAACTGAGGAACTACAGACTGAAGCAGTTGCATGATGATGGAAGCATTAATGTAAGGGGTAATACTCATCGCAAAGATAGAGAACTTACTTAGCGCACCACCAGCAAACAAGTCTAATAGACCAAATAGGTTACCGGATGTAAACAAGGATTCGATAACAGATGCATCTACACCTGGTACTGGGATGTGAATGCCGGCTCTAAACACAGCAAACATCATCAATGTGTACAAAATCTTGTTACGTAACTCAGTAATCTTAAAGATGTTCGAGAGGCTATCTAGCACCCTAGATCACCTCAACTTTTCCGCCTGCTGCTGTGATTTTTTCTTCAGCAGCTTTAGTGAAGCCATTAGCGATAACAGTCAAGTTTTTAGTTTCCAATGTGCCGTTACCTAAAATACGAATACCATCGCGTACATTTTTCAAAATGCCAGCTTCAATAAGAGCTACTGGATCAACTGTTGCACCATCTTCAAAGCGATTTAATTGTGCTACGTTAACTTCAGCATATTGTTTAGCAAAAACGCTGTTGTTGAAACCGCGTTTTGGTAAACGACGATAAAGAGGCATTTGGCCGCCTTCAAAACCGGAGCGAACGCCACCGCCAGAACGGGAGTTTTGACCTTTTTGACCACGACCAGATGTTTTACCCAAGCCAGAACCTAAACCACGGCCTACACGAGTACGAGTTTTTTTAGAACCAGCTGCTGGTTGTAATTCATGAAGTTTCATTCAGTGCACCTCCTTATCAGTATTAAACTTCTTCAACTTTTACTAAATGTCTAACTTTATGAAGCATACCTTCGATTTGAGGTGTTACTTCTTTTACGACTTGAGAATTAGTTTTTTTCAAGCCCAAAGCTTTAACTGTCGCGCGTTGATCTTCAGGACGACCGATTAAGCTTCTTGTTAATGTTACTTTAACTTGTGCCATTTCTTGTCTCCTTATTACGCGTTATAGATTTCTTCAACGGTTTTACCACGAAGCTCAGCAACTTCGCTAGCGCGTTTCAAATCTTTCAAACCTTCGATTGTAGCGCGAACCATATTGTTAGGGTTAGAAGAGCCCAAAGATTTAGTCAAGATGTTACGAACACCTACTAATTCCAATACGGCACGAACAGGGCCACCAGCGATAACGCCAGTACCTTCAGCAGCTGGTTTCAAGAATACGCGGCCTGCACCGAATACGCCTGTTACGCTGTGAGGGATTGTACCATTTTTAATAGCTACGTTTACAATATTTTTCTTAGCATCATCGATACCTTTGCGAATTGCTTCTGGTACTTCCGCTGCTTTACCTAAGCCAACGCCTACATAACCGTTGCCATCACCAACAACTACAAGAGCGCTGAAGGAAAAACGACGACCGCCTTTAACTACTTTGGCTACGCGGTTGATGAATACTACTCTTTCTTTAAGATCAAGACTGGTGTAGTCAATTCTCGCCATGTCTATAGTTCCTCCTTCTTAGAATTTTAAGCCTGCTTCACGAGCACCTTCTGCAAGGGCTGCTACGCGGCCGTGGTAAATGTAACCACCACGGTCAAACACTACAGTGTCAATGCCTTTAGCGATAGCTTTTTTAGCAACTGCTTCACCAACAGCTTTAGCAGCGGCTACGTTACCACCATAGGATAAGTTCAAATCTTTATCTAAAGAGCTAGCAGCAACCAAAGTTGTACCTGCTACGTCATCGATTACTTGTGCGTAAATGTTGCTCAAAGAACGGTAAACGTTCAAACGTGGGCAAGTTGCCGTACCAGAGATGTGACGGCGAATACGAAGATGACGTTTTGCTCGAGCGATATTTCTACTAGATTTACGAGGCAAGATATTCACTCCTTTCATTCATATAGATGATATTACTATTTACCTTTTGCACCAGCTTTACCAGCTTTGCGACGAACAACTTCGCCTTCATAGCGGATACCTTTACCTTTGTAAGGTTCAGGTTTTCTCCATTTACGGATATCAGCTGCTACTGCACCTACAACTTCTTTGTCTGCACCAGACACAACGATTTTGTTAGGAGCTGGAACGTCGATTGTAATACCAGCTGGAGCTTCCATTTCTACTGGATGAGAGAAGCCAAGTGTAAGAGCTAATTTATTGCCTTGTTTAGCCGCTCTGTAACCAACACCGTTGATTTCAAGAGTTTTTGTAAATCCTTCAGATACGCCTGTTACCATATTAGCAACAAGAGCGCGAGTCAAACCGTGAAGGGAACGATGATTTTTATCGTCGGAAGGACGAGTTACTGTGATTGTGTTACCTTCTACAGTGATATTCATATCTGGATGCAAATCGCGAGATAATTCACCTTTAGGGCCTTTTACGTTCATATGATGGTTATCATATGTAACAGTAACGCCTGCAGGGATCTCGATAGGCATTCTACCGATACGTGACATTATTTCTACCTCCTATTGCTACTATTACCAAACGTATGCGATTACTTCGCCACCAAGACCTTCTTTACGAGCTTGTTTGTCGCTCATAACGCCTTTGGACGTAGAAATAACTGCGATACCCAAACCACCAAGTACACGAGGAAGTTCTTCCTTTTTCGCGTAAACACGTAAACCTGGTTTGGAAATACGTTTAATTCCTGTAATAACTTTCTCGTTATTGGAACCATATTTCAAAGTTACTTTTAAAGTGTTTTCTTCTTTTTCAACGTTCTTTACAAAGCCTTCTTGTAAAAGGATGTCAAGAACGGCTGCTTTCATTCTAGATGCAGGAATGTTTACCGTTTCATGAAGTGCAGCGTTTGCATTACGGATGCGCGTAAGCATATCCGCGATAGGATCGGTCATTACCATAATCTAAAAACCTCCTCTCGTCTAATATTACCAGCTGGCTTTTTTAACACCAGGAATTTGTCCTTTGTACGCCAATTCACGGAACGCAATACGGCTGATACCGAATTTACGCATATAGCCGTGAGGACGACCAGTTAAGTTGCAACGGTTGTGCAAGCGTGTTGGGGATGCATTTGCTGGTAATTTGGATAAGCCTTCATAATCACCTGCTGCTTTTAACGCTTCACGTTTAGCTGCATATTTTTCAACGATTTTAGCGCGTTTCTTTTCGCGTTCAATCATAGATTTTTTAGCCATCTATATGTTCCTCCTATTATTTTTCAAAAGGCATACCGAATTGAGTCAACAATTCACGAGCTTCTTCATCTGTCTTAGCACTTGTTACGATAATGATATCCATACCAGTAACACGTTCTACCTGATCATATTCGATTTCAGGGAAGATGAGCTGTTCTTTAAGACCCAAAGCGTAGTTACCACGGCCATCGAATGCAGTAGCGCTGATACCGCGGAAGTCACGTACACGAGGTAATGCCGCATTGATCAATCTATCAAGGAATTCATACATGCGTTCGCCACGAAGAGTAACTTTTGTACCCAACGCCATGCCTTCACGAACTTTGAAGTTCGCAATGGATTTTTTAGCTTTTGTGATAACAGGTTTTTGACCAGCAATAATAGTCAAGTCATTAACTGCTGCTTCCAATGCTTTTGCATTGCCTACTGCATCACCTACGCCGATGTTGATAACGATTTTTTCCAATTTAGGAATTTCCATTACATTGCCGTATTGGAATTTTTCTTGCATACTCTTTTTGATTTCAGAGTTGTATTGTTCAAACAAACGAGACATTTATGTAGCTCCTCCTTTCCTGATTATTTAAGTACTGTACCGGATTTAACAGTAGCGCGAACGAATTTACCGTCCTTGCCTTCTACCTTTTTGATACGAGTAGCTGTTTTAGTTTCTGGGTCGACAACCATTACGTTAGAAACATGAATGCCAGCTTCTTTAGTAACGATGCCGCCTTGTGGGTTAGCTTGGGAAGGTTTTGTGTGACGTTTTACAGTGTTAACGCCTTCAACAAATACGCGTTCTTTTTTAGGTTCAGTTGCGATAACTGTACCTTGCTTACCTTTATCTTTACCGGAGATAACAACAACTGTATCGCCTTTTTTGATTTGTAGCTTAGCCATATGCTGCGTTCCTCCTTCTTATAATACTTCTGGAGCCAAAGAAACGATTTTCATGAAGTCTTTTTCACGAAGTTCTCTAGCTACAGGTCCAAAGATACGAGTACCACGAGGGGTCTTGTCATCTTTAATAACTACTGCTGCGTTTTCATCGAAACGAATATAGGAACCGTCTTGACGGCGGATACCTTTTTTAGAACGAACAATAACAGCTTTAACTACGTCGCCTTTCTTGACAACGCCACCGGGTGATGCATCTTTTACAGAAGCAACGATTACGTCACCGATATTGCCGAATTTGCGATAAGAACCGCCCATGACTTGGATGCACATAATACGTTTAGCACCAGTGTTGTCGGCAACATTCAAAATTGTTTGTTGCTGGATCATCGTCTATTCCTCCTTACATCACTCTTATTTTTGTCTTTCAAGAATTTCAACAACTCTCCAACATTTATCTTTAGAAAGTGGACGAGTTTCTACAATTTTAACTGTATCGCCAATTTGACACTCATTATTTTCATCATGAGCTTTGAAGCGTTTTGTGCTAACCATTGGCTTGTTATATAATGCGTGAGGTACTTTACGTTCCACAGCAACAACAACAGTTTTGTCCATTTTGTCGCTAACAACTTTACCTACGCGGACTTTACGTACGTTTCTTTCTTCTGCCACGATTTTAAGCCTCCTTTTCAAACTTTAACAAATCTGTTATTATGCGTTTTCAGATTTAAGTTCAACTTCACGTTGTACAGTTTTAATACGAGCGATTGTCTTCTTAACTTCACGAATGCGCATAGGATTTTCTAATTGACCTGTTGCAAGCTGAAAACGGAGGTTAAATAACTCTTCCTTAAGACCGGAAACTTTTTGTTCCATTTCGGCAGCGCTCATATTGCGAATGTCATTAACCTTCATTTACGTCACCACCCAATTCTTTACCCTTAACAACAAATTTGCATTTGATTGGAAGTTTATGGCTTGCAAGACGCATAGCTTCACGAGCTGTAGCTTCTGGCACACCGTCCATTTCAAACATTACACGACCTGGTTTAACCACTGCTACCCAGTATTCAGGAGAACCTTTACCGGAACCCATACGAGTACCAGCTGGTTTAGCTGTGATTGGTTTGTCAGGGAAGATTTTAATCCATACTTTACCACCACGTTTGATATAACGAGTCATAGCAATACGGGCAGCTTCGATTTGACGGTTAGTGATCCAAGATGGTTCGCATGCTACCAAGCCGAACTCACCATGAGACACTGTATTACCGCGCATAGCACGACCTTTCATACGGCCGCGGAATTGCTTACGATGTTTTACGCGCTTTGGAATAAGCATTACTTGCCACCTTCTTCCTTCTTAGCAGGTGCTTGTTTTGCTTCTGGCAAAACTTCACCTTTGTAAATCCATACTTTAATGCCGATACAACCATATGTTGTATGAGCTTCAGCAGTACCGTAGTCGATGTCTGCACGAAGTGTATGCAAAGGAATAGAACCTTCACGATAGGATTCGCTACGAGCGATTTCAGCACCGCCAAGACGACCGCTTACCATGATTTTAATACCTTTTGCACCTAAGCGCATTGTACGACCTACAGCTTGTTTCATTGCACGGCGGAAGCCGATACGACGTTCCAATTGGCCCGCAATGTTTTCAGCAACTAATGTTGCATCCATGTCTGCTTGTTTAATTTCTGCAATGTTAACGTCCACTTGTTTATCAGTGAAACGAGTCATTGCTTTTTTGATATCTTCGATACCAGCACCACCACGACCGATAACCATACCTGGTTTCGCAGTGTGGATAGTCAATTTAATACGTTTATTTGTACGCTCGATTTCAATGCGGGAAATACCAGCAATGAAAAGGGTTTCTTTCAAGAAGTTACGAATTTTTACGTCTTCATGAAGATTAGCAGCGAAATCTTTATCTGCATACCATTTTGCGTCCCAATCTTTTACGATACCGACACGCAAACCGTGTGGATTAACTTTTTGACCCACTCTGTTTCCCTCCTTCTTAAGCTCTTTCTTTAACTACTACTGTTACGTGGCTAGTACGTTTCAAAATTTTGAAAGCTTGACCACGGGAACGAGGATGAATGCGTTTTAATGTAGGGCCTTGATCAACGAAGATCTCGGATACGTAAAGATTGTCAACATTCATATCGAAATTATGTTCAGCGTTTGCGATTGCAGAACGCATAACTTTTTCTACTACATCAGCGCCAACTTTCGGAGTGAACTTCAAGATGGCAAATGCTTCGCCGATGTTTTTACCGCGCACTAAATCTGCAACGATACGGATTTTACGAGGCGCGATTCGGATATGTCTAGCGATTGCTTTTGCTTCCATGTATTATTTCCTCCTATTTTTTGCCTGTAGATTTTTCGTCCTTACCATGACCTCTATAAGTACGTGTAGGAGCGAACTCACCTAATTTATGACCTACCATATCTTCTGTAATGAATACAGGTACATGTTTGCGACCATCATGCACAGCAATTGTGTGGCCTACAAAACTTGGGATAATAGTAGAGGCACGGGACCAGGTTTTTACAACTTTCTTTTCGTTAGTTTCGTTTAAAGCTTCAACTTTCTTAAGCAAATGATCTGCTACGAAAGGGCCTTTTTTAATAGATCTGGACACTATTTTATCTCCTTTCCTTTATCCTATTTTGTACGACGTTTAATAATTAAGCTGTTAGAAGCTTTTTTCTTGTCGCGAGTTTTAACACCATGTGCTGGTTTGCCCCAAGGTGTAACAGGATGTTTACGACCAACAGGAGATTTACCTTCACCACCACCATGTGGATGGTCACAAGGGTTCATTACAACACCACGGTTGCCAGGGCGAACACCCATCCAACGATGACGACCAGCTTTACCAATTACAAGGTTGCTGTGGTCAGCGTTACCAACAACACCAATTGTTGCACGGCACTCTTGACGAACACGACGCATTTCACCAGATGGTAAACGAAGAATAGCGTAGCCATTATCTTTACCCATCAATTGAGCAGATGTACCAGCGGAACGAACGATTTGACCACCTTTACCGATTTTCAATTCGATATTGTGGATTTGTGTACCGTCTGGAATATTAGCCAATGGTAAGCAGTTACCAGGTTTAATATCAGACTCAGGACCGGAGAATACAACGTCACCAACTTTTAGACCGTTAGGAGCTAAAATGTAGCGTTTTTCACCATCAGCGTAGTTAAGCAAAGCGATACGAGAAGAACGGTTAGGATCATACTCAATTGTTGCTACTTTAGCTGGAATATTATCTTTAGTACGTTTGAAGTCAATAATACGGTATTGACGTTTGTGACCGCCACCTTGGTGACGAACTGTCATTTTACCAGTATTGTTACGACCACCTTTTTGAGAAATCTTAGCGAGCAAGGATTTTTCTGGTTTGCTTGCTGTGATTTCGTCGAAGGCGGATACTGTCATAAACCGGCGACCAGCGGAGTACGGTTTAAATGATTTAATTGCCATTAGTGGGCCTCCTTACAACTAGACTCTTAGACACCTTCAAAGAATTCAATGGATTCGCCAGCTTTTAAGGTTACGATAGCTTTTTTATAATCGCTACGTTTACCTTGTGTACGACCCATGCGTTTAGTCTTACCTAAAACACGAATAGTAGCTACTTTTTCTACTTTTACATTGAAGATTTTTTCAACTGCTTGACGGATTTGCACTTTATTTGCAGTCAAAGGCACACGGAAAGTGTATTTGCCTTCTTCCATAAGCATAGTGGATTTTTCGGTAATAACCGGGCGGATTAGTACATCATGTAATTGCATTATCCGAGCACCTCCTCGATTTTTGCGACAGCGCCTTTAGTAATGAAGAGCTTATCGTAATGAAGAAGATCGAAAATGTTCATACCTTCGCAAGCCAAAGCTTTAACACCTTGGATATTACGAGCGGAACGTTCAACATTTACATCACCTTCAGTGATGAACAATACTTTTGCATCACCAACGTTGAAGCTGTTAATAATGTTCAACACTTCTTTTGTTTTAGGAGCTGCTAATGTGATTTCTTCCAAAACGTATAATTCGCTATTATTCACTTTATCGCTAAGAGCAGATTTAACTGCTAAACGTCTAGCCTTACGAGGCATAGCTTTGTAATAGCTGCGAGGTTGTGGACCAAATGTAGTACCACCACCGATCCAGATTGGGGAACGGCTGGAGCCTGCACGAGCACGGCCAGTACCTTTTTGTTTCCAAGGTTTGCGGCCACCGCCACGAACCATACCTCTAGTTTTTGTTGCATGTGTGCCGAGACGTTCGTTAGACAATTGACGAACTACGGCTTGATGCATTACGGCTTCGTTAACTTCAACGCCGAATACTGCATCGTTTAACTGTATTTCACCGACTTTAACGCCGGATTGATTATATGTTGCTACTGTAGGCATTACATAATCCTCCTTTCGACAAATGATTATTTAACAGGTTTAACCGTGTTGCGAACCATAACCAAGCTACCTTTAGCGCCTGGGATACCACCTTTAACCAATAAAAGGTTACGTTCAGCATCAACTTTCACAACGGATAAGCGTTGTACGGTAACTCTGTAACCACCCATTTGTCCAGGGAGTTTTTTACCTTTGTATACCTTACCGCCGCCACCGGAGATCATAGGACCGATGGAACCAGGTTCACGGTGAGATTTAGAACCATGAGTTTCAGGACCACGGGAGAAGTTATGGCGTTTAATTGTGCCAGCAAAACCCTTACCTTTACCTGTACCCACTACGTCCACCAATTCACCTTCTGCGAAGATATCAGCTGCCAGAGTTTGGCCTACTGTGTAGTCAGCTGCATTAGCTACGCGAACTTCGCGAAGATATTTCACTGGAGCTACGCCAGCTTTGTCGAACTGACCTTTTACAGGTTTTGTTAAATGTTTTTCTTTAATGGAACCGTAACCAATTTGTACTGCTTCGTAGCCGTCTGTTTCTACAGTCTTTACGCGCACTACAACGCTTGGGGTAGTTTCCACTACTGTTACAGGAACTAATTGGCCTTCAGCTGTGAAGACTTGTGTCATTCCTAATTTTTTACCCAAAATAGCTTTAGACATTATCGCACCTCCTTATAGTTTTATTTCAATAGATACACCAGCTGGTAAATCTAAACGAGTGATAGCATCTACTGTTTTCGAATTTGGTTCAAGAATATCGATTAAGCGTTTATGTGTACGCATTTCGAATTGTTCACGAGAATCTTTGTTTACGTGTACAGAACGAAGAATTGTGAAGATATTCTTTTCTGTTGGCAATGGAATCGGACCAGATACCATAGCGCCATTTCTTTTTGCAGTGTCTACGATCTTAGCAGCGCTTTGATCGAGAGCTTTGTGGTCGTATGCCTTAAGGCGAATACGGATTTTTTGCTGTTTAGCCATTATTAATAATTCCTCCTGTCGTCCATTTCGTGAATGGGCTGCTCCATAGAAATTCTCCTCCGCAGAGGCAACCTTCTACTTCATAGTTTAAAAACACAACACGAGAGCGGCATTATCTGCCGCTCTGAGTGCTGCATGTATTGTGCTCAACGCATTCTACGATGAGCATAAAAGGTTAAATTAACCTTCGATTTCTGTTACTACGCCAGCGCCTACTGTATGGCCACCTTCGCGGATCGCGAAGCGAAGACCTTCTTCGATAGCGATTGGAGTAATCAATTCGATTTCCATTGTTACGTTATCGCCAGGCATACACATTTCTACACCTTCAGGAAGGTTTACAACACCTGTTACGTCTGTTGTACGGAAGTAGAATTGTGGACGGTAGTTGGAGAAGAATGGAGTATGACGGCCACCTTCTTCTTTAGTCAATACGTATACTTCTGCTTTGAATTTTGTGTGTGGGTTGATGGAGCCTGGTTTAGCCAATACTTGACCACGTTCGATGTCTTTACGATCAACACCACGAAGCAATGCACCTACGTTGTCACCTGCTACTGCAGAATCCAACACTTTACGGAACATTTCAAGACCTGTTACTACATATTGTTCAGCTTTTTCTTTCAAGCCTACTACTTCAACAGTATCACCAACGTTTACTTGACCACGTTCAACACGGCCAGTTGCTACTGTACCACGACCAGTGATTGTGAAAACGTCTTCCACAGGCATCAAGAATGGTTTATCAGTGTCACGAACTGGTGTTGGGATGTAGGAGTCTACAGCGTCCATCAATTCGTCAATTTTAGCTACATATTGAGCATCGCCTTCCAAAGCTTTCAACGCGGAACCTACAACGATAGGTACTTCGTCGCCAGGGAATTCGTAGGAAGAAAGAAGTTCACGAACTTCCATTTCTACCAATTCGATCAATTCTTCATCGTCAACCATGTCAGCTTTGTTCAAGAATACTACGATTGCAGGAACACCAACTTGGCGAGCCAACAAGATGTGTTCGCGAGTTTGAGGCATAGGGCCGTCAGCTGCGGATACAACCAAGATAGCGCCGTCCATTTGAGCCGCACCAGTAATCATGTTTTTAACATAGTCAGCATGGCCTGGGCAGTCAACGTGTGCATAGTGACGGTTAGCAGTTTCATACTCAACGTGTGCAGTGTTGATTGTGATACCGCGTTCGCGTTCTTCTGGAGCTTTATCGATCATGCTGTAATCTTGGAAGTCAGCTTGACCTTTTTCAGCCAATACTTTAGTGATTGCAGCAGTCAAAGTAGTTTTACCATGGTCAACGTGACCGATTGTACCGATGTTAACATGCGGTTTCGTACGTTCAAATTTTTCTTTTGCCATTTTAAATTATCCTCCGAGGAAAATAGTAATTCTATTAATCTAATATGAGATTAACCGTTTTTCTTTGCTTGAATTTCTTCAGCAATTTTCTTAGGAACTTCTTCGTAATGATCGAATGTCATGGAGTAGTTACCACGGCCTTGCGTTTTGGAACGAAGGTCAGTTGCGTAACCGAACATTTCGCTCAATGGAACATATGCTTTGATATGTTGGGAACCATTACGAGCTTCCATGCCGTCCATGCGACCACGACGAGAGTTCAAGTCACCGATAACGTCGCCCATATATTCTTCAGGAACGTCTACTTCTACAGCCATGTATGGTTCAAGCAATGCAGGATCTGCTTTGCGAGCACCTTCTTTGAAGCCCATAGAACCAGCAATTTTGAAGGCCATTTCGTTGGAGTCAACGTCATGGTAGGAACCATCAAATACGATAACTTTAACATCAACCATAGGGTACCCAGCGATAACACCGGATTCCATAGCTTCTTTAACACCGCTTTCAACAGGTCCGATGTATTCACGAGGAATCGCACCACCTACAACCTTGTTTTCAAACTCGAAGCCAGCACCTGGTTCTTGAGGAATCAATTCCAACCAGCAGTGACCATATTGACCACGACCACCAGATTGACGTACGAATTTACCTTCAGCCTTAACAGCTTTACGGATAGTTTCGCGGTATGCTACTTGAGGTTTACCTACGTTACAATCTACTTTGAATTCACGGTTCATACGGTCAACGATGATATCCAAGTGAAGTTCGCCCATACCGGAGATAATAGTTTGACCTGTTTCTTCATCAGTACGAACTTTGAAAGTAGGATCTTCTTCTGCCAAACGAGCAAGAGCTGTACCCATTTTTTCTTGGTCAGCTTTTGTTTTAGGTTCAACAGCAACGGAGATAACTGGTTCAGGGAATTCCATGGACTCAAGAATTACAGGAGATTTTTCATCACACAATGTGTCGCCTGTAGTAGTATCCTTTAAGCCAACCGCCGCAGCGATGTCACCAGAATATACGCGTTCGATTTCTTTACGGGAGTTAGCGTGCATTTGAAGAATACGACCGATACGTTCTTTTTTACCTTTAGTGGAGTTGAAAACGTAGGAGCCGGATTCCAATGTACCGGAGTACACACGGAAGAACGCTAATTTACCAACATAAGGGTCAGCCATGATTTTGAATGCCAACGCAGAGAATGGTTCTTCATCGGAAGAAGGACGAGTTGTTTCTTCTTCAGTACCAGGAACAACACCCTTAATAGGTGGGATATCGATTGGAGCTGGCATGTAATCGATAACAGCATCCAATAACATTTGAACACCTTTATTTTTATAGGAAGAACCGCAAAGAACTGGGAATAATTGGTTAGCAATAACAGCTTTACGCAATGCCGCTTTCAATTCTTCCACAGAAATTTCTTCGCCTTCCAAATATTTCATCATGATATCATCATCTGTTTCAGCGATAGCATCGATCATCATTTCGCGACGAGCTTCTGCTACTTCTTGATATTCAGCAGGGATATCAGTGATTTCATATTCTTTACCGTCATCGGATTTATAAATTTCCGCTTTCATAGTCATCAAGTCAATGATGCCTTCAAAAGTATCTTCAGCACCGATTGGTACTTGAATAGCTACGGAATTTGCACCCAAACGAGCTTTCATCATGTCAACTACGTTGAAGAAGTCAGCACCTACAGTATCCATCTTATTTACATAAGCGATACGAGGTACGCCGTAGTTAGAAGCCTGACGCCATACTGTTTCGGATTGAGGTTCAACGCCACCTTTAGCACTGAACACCGCAACAGAACCGTCAAGTACACGTAGAGAACGTTCTACTTCTACAGTAAAGTCAACGTGACCAGGAGTATCGATGATATTGATACGATGTTCTTTCCATTGACAAGTTGTTGCAGCAGAAGTGATTGTGATACCACGTTCTTGCTCTTGCTCCATCCAGTCCATCGTAGCAGCGCCTTCATGTACTTCGCCGATCTTGTGAACGATACCTGTATAGTAGAGGATACGTTCTGTAGTTGTTGTTTTACCAGCATCGATGTGAGCCATGATACCGATATTACGAGTTTTTGCTAAGGAAAACTCTCTTGCCACAGTTGTCACCTCTTATTACCAACGATAATGAGCAAATGCTTTATTAGCTTCTGCCATTTTATGAGTATCTTCTTTTTTCTTGATTGCAGCGCCTGCATTGTTGAAAGCGTCCATCAATTCGCCTGCCAAACGTTCTTTCATAGTGCGTTCACCACGAAGACGAGCATAATTTACAACCCAACGAATACCGAGGGTTTGACGGCGATCAGCACGAACTTCAACTGGCACTTGATAGTTCGCACCACCGATACGGCGAGCACGCACTTCAAGTACAGGCATAACATTTTTCAATGCTTGATCAAAAACTTCCATTGGGTCTTGACCCATTTTGGAACGAATAATTTCGAATGCATCATATACGATAGTTTCAGCAATGCCTTTTTTACCATCGTACATAACTTTGTTAATGAAACGTGTTACTAATTTGCTGTTGTACACCGGATCTGGAAGTACATCACGTTTCGGAACAGGGCCTTTTCTTGGCATGTTCAATTCCTCCTTTATAATGATGTGTGTTAATTTCGTTTAATGGCTAAAATTATTTTTTAGCTTTTTTCGCGCCGTATTTGGAACGACTTTGCATACGATTTTGTACGCCAGCTGTATCCAATGCACCACGAACGATGTGATAACGCACACCTGGAAGGTCTTTTACACGACCGCCTCTGATAAGTACAACACTGTGTTCTTGTAAATTGTGACCAATGCCTGGGATGTAAGCAGTTACTTCAATAGCGTTTGTCAAACGTACACGGGCAACTTTACGAAGCGCGGAGTTTGGTTTCTTTGGAGTAGCTGTGTACACACGAGTACATACACCACGTTTTTGTGGAGATTCTTGAAGGGCAGGAGCTGTAGATTTTTTAGTCAAGCTCATGCGGCCTTTGCGTACTAGCTGATTAATTGTTGGCATTTGGGCACCTCCTTTCCAAATTTGAGATTTATAATTGATCCGTCATAACAAAGTGTTACATCGGATATTACCAAGATTAACGTAGGACGCCTACAGCTGTGGCCCGCACCTTAATGCGACACGCACGACCGAGATCATCCATGGTGTGTTTGTCATTCACAGGTATTCCCTGTTCTTCACAAGCAATCCGTAAAGGCTGTACCACACGTTCATCACTATCACAACCCAGGAACACGTACTTCACAGCACCTTTAGCAATTTGTTTCAACGTTTGCTTGGCACCGATTGTTTTGTTCACCGACTTCAGATGGGCAATGTCCATTGTACTAATTCTCCTTACGAAATTATGCCCATTAGGCATACCTCGCCTAAAGCACTATGTAAGTATATCAATTACAGCAGTCCATGTCAAACAATTTCCAATGTCACACACCGCTCTACAGCTGCATTTTATGTGTACACTCATCCGTGTGTTTCATTCAATCTTAAATTATAAATGAAGAGTGATTTTTTATTCATATATCATTATTTTCATGTATAAATAATCATTCTATGCATTTGCTATTATTTTTTCTTTTACCAATTATGCAAAATTAATATAAACACCATTTTATTATGATATAAATTAATACAGAACAAATATTTGTATTTATAAGTTACTAAAGAAAGGAGATTATATGATTAAACTCATTAAACGTTATTCAAACTTTAATCCCCCTGTAATTATAGGTAGCTTGTCTATCGTCTTAGGGCTGAGCTTATGTGCCCTTCTGATTCCGCAAATATCTCAAACGATCCTCCAAGGGATTCGTGATATTATATTTGAAGATTTCAGCTGGTTTTATGTTTTATCCATAAGTCTCTTCTTTATCTTCAATATCTTTCTTGCACTTAGTTCGCTAGGTGACATCAAACTTGGTAGCGACGATGAAGAAGCGGAATTCTCTTATACAGCTTGGCTCGCCATGTTATTTGCGGCAGGTACCGGTGTAGGTCTCATGTTCTTCGGTACTGCTGAACCGCTCTCACATTATCACTCCGCTGTAGGCTTAGTCGATGGTGCTCCTAGCGCCAAGGAAGCGTTATTCCGCTCCATCTTCCACTGGGGCATCAATGCATGGACGGTATACGGAATTATGGCTTTAGCATTAGCGTATTTTGGTTTTCGCTATAAGTTGCCTTTATCACTACGTTCATGTTTCTATCCGCTGTGGAAGGATAAGATCAATGGCCCACGAGGGCACATTATCGATATCATCGCACTTTGTGTAACTTTATTAGGTATCGTAACCACCTTAGGATTTGGTGCGGCCCAACTAGGTGCAGGGTTCCTATATATTGATATCATCTCCACTAATGACTTTTCCGCCCAAACGGTCATCATTATCATCATTATGTCCATTGCCGTTCTATCTGCTGTTACAGGTATTGATAAAGGCGTTAAGCTGCTCAGCGAAATTAATATATCTGTTGCATTAGTCTTAATGCTTTTTGTACTCTGTGCAGGTCCTACATTACTCCTATTAAATACAATGGTAGAAAACTTTGGATACTATCTATCACATATTTTAGGGCAAAGCTTCTATACATCTATCTATACACCAGAAACCCGTCCATGGTTCTTCAGCTGGACCATACTATTCTGGGCTTGGTGGTTATCTTGGGCACCATTTGTGGGCATGTTCATTGCGCGTATTTCAAAAGGTAGGACTATTCGAGAGTTCATCTTTGGGGTACTCATTATTCCAACTGTTTTTACTATCGTTTGGTTTACTATCTTTGGTAATACTGCAATTTATATCGATGAAACAGTAGCAAACGGTGCACTCGGTGCATTAACCGATAAACCAGAACAACTACTCTTTGCATTCCTTGAATATTTACCATTATCCAGTTTAACTAGTCTTCTATCAATTATCGTATTAGCATTATTTTTTATCACATCTGCCGATTCAGGCATTTATGTGTTAAATAATATTGCGGCCTATGATAAATCCACTTCATCTCCAAAGTGGCAATGCTTAATGTGGGGCTCTGTAATGTCCTTTCTTGCCATCAGTTTGCTCAGCATTGGTGGGCTTAATGTACTACAATCGGTAACGCTCATTCTCGCCTTACCATTTGCAGCCTTGATGGTTATCATGTGCTACAGCTTATGGCAAGGATTATTAACAGATACGCAATACTTTAACACAAAACTTTCAACCACATCCATCTACTGGGACAGCAAGAACTGGAAACAAGGTCTTGCCAAAATACTCAACCAAACGCAATCGGAAGATGTTATTTCCTTTATGAAAACAACAGCATTGCCTGCTATGTATCAGCTCAATAAAGAATTAACCGAAGAGTACGGATTAACTACGAGAATTGACAAACATTTCAACGGTAACGACGCCTCCGTAGAGTTAACCATCGAAAAAGAATCAATGCGCAACTTTACCTACGGCATCAAACTCGTTACGCAAGAGGTATCGGATCATCTCATCGAAGATCCTAACATTCCTCACATTACTGAAAGTACCAACGCAATTCCTATGACATATTTCAGTGACGGACGCGCCGGATACGATGCGCAGTATATGACACGGGAGGATATCATTACCGATATCATTCGTCAGTACGAACGATATCTTACTTTATCGGATGACGTCGGTTATGACATCATGTCTCATGACGCGGAAGAAACAGCTGAATAGAAACCAATAATATCTATAACAAAAGGGTGCACCTCGCAGGTGCACCCTTTTTATTATGTCGCACAATATCAACTATGCAACAAGTCTATACAGTTAATATAGCTTAACGGCTAATCCAAAGTAATTAATCTTCAGACATAACCTCTTCCGTAATATCAATGATTTCAGGTGTATTTTTTACAACTTCAATCTTACGGTAACGACTCATGCCTGTACCAGCAGGAATCAACTTACCGATAATTACGTTTTCTTTTAAGCCCAATAATGGATCGATTTTACCCTTGATGGCAGCGTCGGTAAGAACACGTGTTGTTTCTTGGAAGGACGCAGCGGACAAGAAGGAGTCCGTTGCCAAAGCGGCTTTCGTAATACCCAATAGTGTGCGTTTGCCTGTAGCATTTTCACGACCATTGAGGGTAAGACGACGGTTTTCTTCGTCAAAGGTATTAACGTCCACCATATCCCCTGGAAGCATATCCGCATCGCCAGCTGTTTCAATTTTAACTTTATGAAGCATTTGACGAACGATAACTTCGATATGTTTATCGTTAATTTCTACACCTTGGGATTTGTATACTTTTTGTACTTCGTATACGAGATAACGTTGAGTTGCTTCAGTACCCATGACACGCATAATGTCATGAGGATTGATGGAGCCTTCTGTCAAACGAGCGCCCAAGGATACCACGTCACCGTCTTTAACGATAATGCGGGAGCCGTAAGGAATGAGGTAATCAAGTTCAATACCATCTTCACCAGTGATAAAGATAGTGTTCGTACCTTTCTTACCTTCATTAGGCACAACACGAACTGTACCTTCGTTTTCGGCAATGATAGCGTTACGTTTTGGTTTACGAGCTTCGAACAATTCTTCGACACGTGGCAAACCTTGTGTAATATCGTCACCTGCGACACCACCAGTATGGAACGTACGCATTGTCAACTGAGTACCAGGTTCACCGATGGATTGTGCTGCAATGATACCTACAGCTTCACCAACTTGAACTTGGTTGCCAGTTCCTAGATCACGACCATAGCACTTACGACATACGCCATATGGGCTACGACAAGTCAATACGGAACGGATTTTTACTGTTTCATAGTGTTTTACAACTTCATCAGCTAACGCCTCTGTGATTTCACCATTAAGAGGAACGATAACTTCGCCAGTTTCCTTGTTAACTAATTCTTCAGCTGCAATACGACCTACAATACGGTCTTTTAATGGCTCGATAACACCAGTACCTTCAACGATAGCTTCCACTTCAATACCGTGGATTTCATTGTTCCGTACTTGTACTTCTTTTACATCGGAGTTAAGGATAGCTTCGATGCCTTCTTCTGTAAGACGTGTATCAGCTGGGAAGATTTCTACACCTTCGCTGTCAACGATTGCTTGTACAGTATCCTTGTTCAACATATTTTGAACCATAGTTTCTTTCAATGTTGCACGGATACTATCGTCGCTTTCACCAAGAATAATTTTTTGAACCAAGTTAGTATGATTAATATCGCTATCAGAGCCCAAGTGTGCACCGCGCAATGCGATAGATGTAACACCAGCTTCAGCAATATCTGCCAAGCATTGTTCATCCAAGATAGTTTCAGCTGGTACAACAAGTTCCCCTGTTTCAGCATTCACAACATCTTTATCTAAAACGCGACCAATAAGTTTATCTTTAAGCAATTCTAATGCTTGACGTGGGGATGTAGCCAAGCGAGCACGTTCTCGAACGAGATCGATACCTACAACGTCACAATCGTCCTCACGAACGATTACGTCTTGAGATACGTCAACGAGACGACGTGTCAAGTAACCAGAGTCAGCTGTACGAAGCGCTGTATCGGCCAAACCTTTACGAGCACCATGAGAGGATGTAAAGTAATCCAATACAGTCAAGCCTTCTTTAAAGTTTGCTTTAATTGGCAAGTCAATGATTCGACCAGATGGATCGGCCATCAAACCACGCATACCAGCAAGCTGACGAATCTGTTGTTTATTACCACGGGCACCAGAGATAGCCATCATGTAAACAGGGTTAAAGCCGTCTTTATCGCACGCCATATTATCCATCATCGCATCGGTAACATCTTCTGTTGCCTTTGTCCATAATTGGATAGTTTTACGATAACGTTCTTCTTCTGTAATAAGACCACGACGGTACATACGAGATACTTTTTCTACCTCTTGTTCCGCTGTATCTAACAAACTAGTTTTAACTTCTGGTACTTTAATATCAGCAATAGCTACCGTCATACCTGCGCGACGAGCGAAGGAGTAACCCAAGGACTTGATGCGGTCCAATAGTTCTGCTGTTTTTTCATTACCAAACAATTGGAAACATTGATCAACCAATTTACCAACTGTTTTCTTATCCATAACCTTACCTAAAGAGTAAGTGCCATCTTCACGTTTCTCGTATTGCCACAATTCTGGGAATAAAGCATTGTTGAAGATCAAGCGACCTGCTGTTGTTTCTACACGGCCATGATCAGGTAAACGGATATAAAGAATATCTTGCAAACCAATGATATGAGACTCATAGGCAAGCATAACTTCATCATAGGTAGCAAATGTTTTTGCTTTATCACGAGTATCTTCGCGTACAACTGTTAGGTAGTATGTACCTAAGATCATATCTTGAGAAGGTACTGCTACTGGCTTGCCGTCCTTAGTAGACAAAATATTATGGCTAGAAAGCATCAATGTACGAGCTTCCGCTTGTGCTTCTACGGACAATGGTAAGTGACACGCCATTTGGTCACCGTCAAAGTCGGCATTGAAGGCTGTACATACTAATGGATGCAATTTGATAGCACGACCTTCCCAAAGGATTGGTTCGAAGGCTTGGATACCAAGTCTATGCAATGTAGGGGCACGGTTCAAGAGAACTGGATGTTCTTTAATTACCTCTTCCAAGGATTCCCACACGCCAGGGCCAATTCTTTCAACTTGGCGTTTAGCAGCCTTGATGTTGGATGCTTGACCACGTTCTACCAAACGTTTCATAACGAATGGTTTGAACAATTCTAATGCCATCTCTTTTGGCAAACCACATTGGTGCATTTTAAGTTCAGGACCTACTACGATTACGGAACGACCGGAGTAGTCAACACGTTTACCGAGCAAGTTTTGACGGAAACGACCTTGTTTACCTTTAAGCATGTCGGACAAGGATTTCAATGGGCGGTTACCAGGACCTGTAACAGGACGACCGCGACGACCATTATCAATCAATGCATCAACCGCTTCTTGAAGCATGCGTTTTTCGTTGCGCACGATGATATCAGGAGCACCCAAGTCGAGTAAACGTTTCAAACGGTTGTTACGGTTGATAACACGACGGTATAAATCGTTGAGGTCAGATGTAGCAAAACGGCCACCATCTAATTGGACCATAGGACGCAATTCAGGTGGGATTACAGGAACGATGTCCATAATCATCCATTCTGGACGGTTCCCAGATTGACGGAATGCTTCTACTACTTCCAAACGACGAACTGCACGGATTTTACGTTGACCACTAGCAGTGTTCAACTCTTCGCGCAATTCGGCATTCAATGCTTCAAGATCAAGTTCTGATAAGAGAGCTTTTACCGCTTCAGCACCCATGTCGATACATGCGAAGAGAACCTCTTCAGCAGCGCCTAACTCATAGCGTTCTTCGCGAGTTAATTCTTCGTATTCCTTATCAGCTTCTGGTATTGTTGCATCATCACGAAGAGCCGCATTATAGCGCTCTTTGCGTTGTGCTTCACGAACAATAGCTAAACGTTCATTACGTTGAGCCACTGTTTCGATTACGACGGATTTACCACCGATAGTATAACCGTCTTCATTAAATTGAGCTTCGTATTCGCGGTATTCTTGCTCGGACAACAATTGACGTTTTGTCAATGGTGTACCAGCTGGATCTACTACGATGTAGGAAGCAAAGTATAATACGCGTTCCAAAGAACGTGGTGATATGTCAAGGATAAGACCCATACGGGATGGGATTCCTTTGAAGTACCAAATGTGAGATACAGGAGTAGCCAATTGAATATGGCCCATACGTTCACGACGTACTTTCGCACGGGTAACCTCTACACCACATTTGTCGCAGACTACGCCCTTATGGCGGATGCGTTTATATTTGCCGCAGTGACATTCCCAGTCCTTTGTTGGTCCAAAAATGCGTTCACAGAATAGACCATCACGTTCTGGCTTCAACGTACGGTAGTTAATTGTTTCAGGTTTCTTAACTTCCCCATGAGACCAGGATAAAATCTGCTCTGGAGAGGCTAAACCGATTCGCATGGAATCGAATTCATTTACGTCTAGCACTACTATCGCTCCCTTCCTTATAGATAGTTTTAGTCTTCATCGTTAGAGGAGTCGCCCATTGGGTACGCCAATTGGCTAAGGATATCATCTTCACCGCCATTATCAGCTGGTAATTCTTCCTCTTCCTCTACTTCTGGTTCTACTACAGTTACTTCATCAGTTTCTACAGCACTGCCTTCCATAACTTCTTCAATACCAGTTTCTACCACCTCATCTTCGTCCTCAAGTTCTTTCATAACAACTTCTTCTTGGTCTTCATTCAAGATTTTTACATCGAGACCGATACTTTGAAGTTCTTTAAGCAATACCTTGAAGGACTCAGGTACACCTGGTTCAGGGATGTTTTCGCCTTTAACGATTTTTTCGTATGCTTTCACACGACCAACAACGTCGTCAGACTTAACAGTTAATAGCTCTTGAAGGGTATAGGCTGCGCCATATGCTTCTAGAGCCCAAACTTCCATTTCCCCGAAACGTTGGCCACCGAACTGAGCTTTACCGCCCAAAGGTTGTTGTGTAACAAGGGAGTACGGACCTGTAGAACGAGCATGGATTTTGTCATCAACCAAATGATGGAGTTTAAGCATGTAAACGTAACCAACAGTGACGCGGTTATCCATCGGTTCACCAGTACGACCATCATATAGAACAGTTTTACCATCATCAGGACGACCTGCAATCGCCAATGTTTCGAATACGTCCTTTTCGTGAGCACCATCAAATACAGGTGTAGCAATATGAATACCTGCTACATCTGGTTTTGGCATGCCATATTTGTCAAAATCATAGCCAAGGCTTTCCAACTCTTTGCGAATTTCAACGCGTTTTTCTTCAGCAGAGTGAATGTTGTTAAGAGTATTCTTGACTTTGCTAATTGCCTCTAATTCTTCTACAAGCGCAGGATCCATTTCAGGAGCCTCTTCTTCAGAATCAAAGAATTCTACATGAAGTGCATTGTATTTAGCTTCAATAGCTTTAAGCTCTTGGTAACGAGCTTCGCCACCCATAGCATCCAATTTCTTTTGCGCTGCTGCTTCTACATGTTTTAAAATTTTAGTTTTCAAAGCAATGATTTGCTCATTTTCTTCGAAATGATTTACCGTAACATCTTCCGCAACTTTCGCTTCCAATACCTCAATTTGAGCATAAAGGTCGCGGATTGTATCGATTTGTTCCCAGTAAGATGCATCAGTACGGGCTTCTTTCAACACGTTTTGAATGTGAAGGTCTGTAGCTTTGATTTTCATACCTAAGCCTTGAACAGCCCACCCCAAGTGAGTTTCAAGAACCTGACCGATGTTCATACGAGAAGGTACGCCCAATGGGTTCAATACGATTTGTACTGGAGTACCATCTGGAAGGAATGGCATATCTTCTTTTCTCATAACGCGAGAAACGACACCTTTGTTACCATGACGGCCCGCCATTTTATCGCCTTCATGAATCTTACGTTTTTGAGCGATATATACGCGAACAAGTTTATTTACGCCTGGTTGTAATTCGTCGCCATTTTCACGAGTGAAGACTTTTACATCTACGACTTTACCAGATTCGCCATGAGGCACGCGCAAAGAAGTATCACGAACTTCACGTTCTTTGTCACCAAAAATAGCACGCAACAAACGTTCTTCTGGAGTAAGCTCAGTTTCACCTTTTGGAGTAGCTTTACCTACAAGGATATCGCCAGGATGTACTTCTGCACCAATGCAGATAATACCATCTTCGTCTAAGTTTTTAAGTGTGTCGTCACCTGTATTAGGCAACTCACGAGTAATTTCTTCAGCACCTAATTTGGTATCACGAGCATCACATTCGTATTCTTCAATATGAATGGATGTATAGATATCTTCTTTGCAGAGTTCTTCACTAAGCAAGATAGCATCTTCGTAGTTATAACCTTCCCAAGGCATGAACGCTACAAGAACGTTATAACCTAATGCCAATTCGCCGCCATCTGTAGCAGGACCATCAGCCAGTACTTGGCCTTTTACAACATGGTCCCCACGATTGACGATTGGTTTTTGGTTAAAGCATGTGGATTGGTTAGAACGAAGGAATTTATTCAAATGGTATGTATCAACACGACCATCGCTATCGCGAAGAACGTGGATTTCATTACCCCAACAACGTACAACTTTACCCGCTTCACGCGCCAATACGCAAACGCCAGAGTCAGTAGCTGCTGTATATTCCATACCTGTACCAACAAGTGGTGCTTGGGCGCGCAAAAGTGGTACCGCTTGACGTTGCATGTTCGCGCCCATCAAGGCACGGTTAGCATCGTCATTTTCAAGGAATGGAATCATAGCTGTACCAATAGATACAACTTCTTTTGGACTTACGTCCATATAGTCAACCTTATCCGGTGTAACTTCTAATACGTCATGACCACGACGACAAGCAACATGTTCAGTTGTGAAGTACCCCTCTGCATCAAGCGGAGAGTTTGCTTGGGCAATTGTCATGCCTTCTTCTTCATCAGCGGTCATGTATACTACGCTATCAGATACGCGCACTTTAACAACTTTATCAGCATCCTTGCCTTTACCATACACTTTTTCTACTTTACGGTATGGTGCTTCGATGAAGCCAAATTCGTTTACCTTTGCATAGTTGGACAAGGAGTTAATCAAGCCAATGTTTGGACCTTCTGGAGTTTCAATAGGACACATACGACCATAGTGAGAATGATGCACGTCACGAACTTCGAAACCTGCACGCTCACGAGACAAGCCGCCAGGGCCAAGGGCAGAAAGACGACGTTTGTGAGTCAATTCCGCCAATGGGTTTGTTTGGTCCATGAACTGAGACAATTGAGAAGAACCAAAGAATTCTTTGATAGCTGCCACTACAGGGCGAATATTGATCAACGCTTGAGGTGTAATGGATTCAGTTTCTTGAATGGTCATGCGCTCACGAACAACACGTTCCATACGAGTTAAACCGATGCGGAATTGGTTTTGCAACAATTCGCCTACGCAACGAAGGCGACGGTTACCCAAGTGGTCGATATCATCTGTATGACCTGCACCATCCATAAGGTTGAGCAAGTAAGAAATGTTAGCGATCATGTCTTCACGTGTTACTGTACGGTGATCATATGGTAAGTTGCAGTTATTACAGATAACTTTAGACTCTACACCATCATTATTTACGATATAGAATTCAGCAAAACCTTCACCATCGAAAACATGGCTATTAGCAACGATATCAAGTTGTTCTTCCCCAACTTGTACGCCTGCATCAAGGATAATTTCGCCAGTTTCTGGATCTACAATTGGTTGAGCTAATGTTTGACCCAACATACGTTGGCGCCAGCCAAGTTTTTTGTTCAATTTATAACGACCAACGCGCGCTAAGTCATAACGGCGTGCATCGAAGAACAAGTTATCGAACAAGTTACGAGCAGACTCTACAGTCGGAGGCTCGCCTGGACGTAATTTTTTATAGATTTCAACCAATGCTTCATCAGCAGATTGAGTTGTATCTTTTTCTAATGTACGAACGATGCGTTCATCATATACTGGTAAACCATCCTCATCAGTTTTACCATTCCAGAAGAGGTCGAGGATACTTTCATTCGTATCCCAACCTAATGCACGTACCAATACAGTAGCTGGTAATTTACGGTTACGGTCAATACGAACAGCCACCACTTCACTAGCATCTGTTTCAAGTTCAATCCATGCACCACGGTTAGGAATAACTGTGGAATCATACAAACGGTTACCCATTGTATCGATTTCTTTATTGTAGTAAACGCCTGGAGAACGTACTAATTGGGATACGATAACACGTTCTGCACCATTGATGATGAAAGTACCTGTATCCGTCATCAATGGAAAATCGCCCATGAAGACTTCTTGTTCTTTAATGTCCATATTTTCTGGATCATTATTTACCAAGCGAATATTTACACGAAGTGGTGCTGCGTAAGTAGCATCACGGTTTTTACATTCATTAATATCATACTTAGGTTCACCTAAGCTGAAACCTTCAAAAGAAAGTACTAGATTACCTGAATTGTCTTTAATCGGAGAAATATCGTTGAAAATATTTTGTAAACCACTCTCCAAGAACCACTCATACGATTTACGTTGAATGTCCAATAAATGCGGCATCTTGATAACTTCGTTAATTTTAGCGTACGTATAACGAGTTCGTTTGCCTACCTGTTCAGGTTTGAACATATTTGCTTTCACCCCTATCAAAACACACTGGTCTACCATTTTCTATAACGGCATGAAAAAGACATCTTACAGGTCTCAGTTTTCCTGCTCGGGCAACGTCAAATAAAGCAAGGTCCATTTCATTTTTAAAATAACCTTGCTTCCCATTAACCAAGCACAACCTTGGAAGAAAACCTCATCACTATTTGTGTTATAGTTTTTACATCCAAAAGCAGAAAACGCTACTTTTGCAATATATAATTCTATCAGTATTAAAAAAGACTGTCAACCAAAAGGGTTGACAGTCTTTCATTTTCATGCTTTATTCATGTATCAAAAGAGAACTATAAGATTAGTTACCTTTTTGTTTTAAAAGATTCGCACCAGCAATACCAGGGCGAGTCATTTCTTTAGGAGAAAGAATATGATTGATTTCATCCTCAGTCAATAAGCCTTGATCCAAGATGATATCACGAATAGCTCGACCTGTTTCATACGCTTCTTTCGCCAATGCAGAAGCTGTTTCATAGCCAAGATGTGGCAACAATGCTGTTACGATACCAACGGAGCGGTTCAACCAGTATTCGCATTGTTCACGGTCTACTTCAAGATCAACGAGCAATTTATCAACGAATGTATTTACACCGTTTTTGAGGTAACAAAGGTTATTGAACAAGTTGTATGCCAATACAGGTTCCATAACATTTAACTCGAATTGACCATTTTCTACAGCTAATGTAATAGTAAGGTCATTACCGATAACTTGGTAACACACTTGATTCAATACTTCAGCGATAACAGGATTTACTTTTCCTGGCATGATAGAGGAGCCTGGTTGACGGGCAGGCAATTTTAATTCACCAATGCCACAGCGAGGTCCAGATGCCATTAAGCGGAAATCATTTGCCATCTTAATCAACACAAGTGCAGTTACCTTCAAACCGCTAGAGATATCAGCAAATACATCTGTATTGTTTGTGGCATCGATTAAATTCTCCGCAGTGTAGAACGGTTCGCCTACTACTTCGCTTAATTCGTACGCTACATCATGAATATAATTAGGTTCAGCATTAAGGCCTGTACCAACTGCAGTGGCCCCCATGTTGATTACATGTGCACCTTCAACGGCAGATTTAATACGTTTAATACCACGACGAATACCAGATGCATAAGCGCCCATCTCTTGTCCCAATGTAATAGGCACCGCATCTTGTAAATGAGTACGCCCCATTTTTAAAATTTCACTATATTCTTCAGCTTTTTTCTCAAGCTCATCAACAAGACGTTGCAAAGCTTCAAGTAACGGTTTAGATTTCAAAATTGCACAAACTTTAATCGCTGTTGGGAAGGCGTCATTTGTAGATTGTGCCATGTTACAGTGATTGTTAGGGCTTACAATATCATAGCTACCTTTTGGATGGCCTAAAATTTCACAAGCACGATTTGCCAACACTTCATTCATATTCATATTCACAGAAGTGCCAGCACCGCCTTGAATTGGATCAACTGGAAATTGGTCAGCAAATTCACCTGCAATAACTTCATCAGCTGCTTGAACAATCGCTTTACCGATAGATACATTGAGACGACCTGTTTTCATATTAGCTAAAGCAGATGCTTTTTTTACCATCGCTAGAGCTTTAATAAAATCTTGGTCTAAATGTTTCCCTGTAATATGGAAGTTTTCTAAGGCACGAATCGTTTGCACACCATAATATAACTCATCCGCTACTTCTAATTCACCTAGGAAATCATGTTCTTTTCTCATAATAGATCCTCTTTCCACTATTTCATATATTAGATGATAGTTTAATGAAACGGTTTTATCTTATGCGCTCATTATAGCATGTATTTTGTATACATAAAAGTTATTTCATGTATTCCGAATAAACAATATTCTATACAATATATTATTTCATAAATAATTATTTTTTTGTAATTATCTCCATATTATCTCCATATTTATAAAGGCTCTGTTTTTATCTTTGATTGGTTTAAATATTACACGCCCTATAGTACAATAATATAAACTATGTAAGTAAGGAGTAATTATGATTAACAATCACATGCTGCGCATAGGTGCGCTCTTTTTATTAACCGTTTTGAGCTACGGCTTTTATAATGCCTATTTGCCAATCACTGATCCGGTGGAGTCCAACTATGTTCTCTCCGCCATCACCATGCTAAAACATAACTCATGGATATCCCCCATGATATACGATCACGTATGGTATGATAAACCACCGCTCACCTATTGGGCACTTATGATTACGTACAAACTATTTGGCATATCTGACTTTACATCTCGTATACCAAATACGCTTGTTGCGGGAGCCAGCGTGGCCCTAATGTACCATATAATTTACCGCATATCTAAAAATACTTTTGCTAGTGTACTCTGTGCTATTCTATTAATGAGTACACTACAGTTTTGGTACATATCTCATGCAATTATAACCGACGGATTTCTACTTCTCTTCACCTTAGCTATATTTGGATATAGCTATTTAGCTTTTACCAATAATGACAAGTCAGCTATGGTGAAAGCTTACATTGCTGCTGCCTTAGCTGTAATTACCAAAGGACCTATAGGCATCATCTTGCCCGGCCTGATATTACTCATTTATGTATGCGCTCGCTATATAGTCCATAGAAAAGATGAAAGTTATCAGCTTTCAAAGGATATTAAATTACTATTTAATCCCTTAGGACTATTAGCCTTTATAGCGATAGCTAGCCCTTGGTATATCGCTATGTATTCCATTCACGGTGAGCAGTTTATTTCCGGATTCTTAGGTCTACACAATGTAGATCGAGCTCTTATATCTGAGCATCCTAAATTTAATGTATGGTATTACTATCTATTAATTGTACCCCTTTCACTATTACCATGGACACCTGTAATAGTCTATCATTTAAAAGATCTTAACTGGAAAGATGATTTTGATCTATTAGGTATTATATGGTTTATAGTTATAGTTCTATTCTACTCTCTAGTAGCTACAAAGTATCTAACCTACACATTACCTGCCATTATCCCTTGTATAATATGGGCGGCTGTAAAAATTTGTGAATTAGTTACTGACAAAGAAACCGGTGAATTTACTCAATCATTCAAAAAGTTTAATTATTTAATTACCCTACCACTAGGTATTTACTACATGATTTTTACATTTACTACAGCTTTTGATAAAAGTCTTGATAGTAAACCGTTAATCGTAGGTTCCTTTATTATAGTATGTATGATTTTAATCGGTCGATACTACATAACATCATTTTTTAAACTAGCAATATATGCTTTAGTTCCACTAATTACTTTATACTCAGCTATTACAATTACAGTACCACCAATATTATTTAATCAATCTGGTTTACAGTTTAGAACGTTCATCGAAGATACATCAAAACCAATATATGTATATGGCAGTTACTATACTTCTATTGTATATTACATGGATACTATACCCACCCAAGTTTTCGTAGATACAACTGATGATTCTATATGGACCGAAGACAAAACATTAATGCCTACCATAACTAAAGAAACATTTTTAAGTAATACATCAAATAATCGCGGTGCCTATGTCATCGTTCCTAAAAAATATGATAAGGATTTCTCTAATACATTACCGTATCCAAAAGCCAAATTAGTTAACAAAACAAAACTCGCATCAATTTATAAACTCCAATAGAAAAAGGCGTACCCTATGGGTACGCCTTTAATATAGCTAGAATTATTTCAATTCTACGGATGCGCCAGCTTCTTCTAATTGAGCTTTCAAAGCTTCAGCAGCTTCAGCAGCTACGCCTTCTTTAACAGGTGCAGGAGCGCCGTCAACGATAGCTTTAGCTTCTTTCAAGCCAAGACCAGTTGCTTCACGAACAACTTTGATTACGTTGATTTTAGATGCGCCAGCATCTTTCAAGATTACGTCGAAGGAATCTTTAGCAGCGCCGCCTTCAGCACCACCAGCAGCTGCTACAGCTACAGGAGCTGCTGCAGTTACGCCAAATTCTTCTTCGATTGCTTTTACAAGATCATTAAGTTCAAGGATTGTTGCTTCTTTCAATTCAGCAACGATGTTTTCAATGTTCAATGCCATTTTAGATTTCCTCCATAAATTAGTTTATAGTGCCAGCCTCAAGCGGCCAACGAATACTTTGCAAAAAATATTATTCTGCAGGTTTTGCTTCTGCAACAGCTTTGACAGCGTATGCAACATTGCGAACAGGAGCTTGCAATACGGAAAGCAACATGGAAAGCATACCTTCGCGATTTGGAAGAGATGCAATTGCTTTAATGCCTGCAGCGTCCATAACTTCGCCTTCAACGATACCAGCTTTAACTGTTACAACTTCTTTTTCAGTTGCTTTGATGAATTGTTCGATTACACGAGCAGGTGCAACAGCATCGTCTTTAGAAGTAGCCAACGCAGTTGGGCCTTCTAAATGCTCAGCGAAACCTTCAAGATTCAATTCGTTTGCAGCGATACGAGTCAAAGTATTTTTGATTACTTTGTATTCAACACCTTCAGCCAACATTTTGCGACGAAGATCAGTTGCTTGCGCAACAGTTAAACCAGAGTAACCAATCAATACAGCACCTTTTGCTTCAGAAAGAGTTTCTTTCATTTGAGCAACGATTGCTTTTTTTGATTCAGTGACAGCCATTAGATTACCTCCTTGTAGATTTTTTTGGTGCTCTATGTACTATCTTAGCGTAAAAACGACCCCATCGCACGCGATGAGGTCGTAACTAGTCCTAGGTTGTTCTAGTGTCAGCCTCAGCGGGCGGATTTTCATCCATTATACATACCAGCCGTCTACAGCTAAGAGACATATTTAATTATTGCTCTTTAGAAACAGTGCTCAATTTGAACACGTTCAAAGGTACACCAGGGCCCATTGTAGCGGACAAGGTTACAGATTTAATGTATTGACCTTTAGCTGCTACAGGTTTAGCCTTGATAATAGTATCAACGATTGTACGGTAGTTGTCAAGTAATTTTTCTTCATCGAAAGATGCTTTACCGATAGAACAAGAGATAATACCTGCTTTATCAGTACGGTATTCGATTTTACCAGCTTTGATTTCGTTTACTGCACGAGCAACGTCTGGAGTTACTGTACCAACTTTAGGGTTTGGCATCAAGCCTTTAGGACCCAAGATTTTACCAAGACGGCCAACTTGACCCATCATGTCTGGTGTAGCAACTACTACGTCGAAGTCGCTCCAACCACCTTGGATTTTAGCTACTAACTCTTCAGAACCTACGAAATCTGCGCCAGCTTCTTCAGCTGCCTTAATATTGTCGCCTTTTGCGAATACAAGAACGCGTTTAGTTTTGCCAGTACCATGAGGCAATACTACTGCACCACGAACTTGTTGATCAGCGTATTTAGGGTCGACATTCAAGTTGAAAGCAATTTCAACTGTTTCATCGAAATTTGCAGTTGCAGTTTTCTTAACCAACTCAATTGCTTCTACTGGTTCGTAGAATTTACCAGCTTCAATAAGTTTTACTGCTTCAGCGTATTTCTTACCTACTTTTGCCATTATAATATCCTCCTTATGTGGTCAAACGGGAATTCCCTCCCACCGATTTGCGCCTTATGCGCAAGTCGTACGCTTATTAGTCAACGATTTCAATGCCCATGCTGCGAGCAGTACCTTCCACCATGCGCATACCTTGTTCTACGGTATTAGCATTCAAGTCAGGCATTTTCAATTCAGCAATTTCACGAACTTTATCGCGACCTACTTTTGCTACTTTATCACGGTTAGGTACACCAGAACCTTTTGGAATACCTGCAGCTTTTTTCAACAATACTGCAGCTGGTGGAGTCTTAGTGATGAAGTCGAAGCTACGATCTTCATATACGTTAATAACTACTGGAATAATTAAGCCAGCTTGTTTAGCAGTACGTTCGTTGAATTCTTTTGTGAAAGCAACGATGTTAACACCTGCTTGACCTAGTGCAGGACCAACTGGTGGTGCTGGAGTAGCTTTAGCGGCTTCAATTTGTAGTTTTACTTGTTTAACTAATTTCTTAGCCATGGGTAATTAAACCTCCTATGCTTATACTGTGGTGGTAACGGATATACATCCTCCCACTGGCAACCAAAATCGATTGCTCTTTTTAGAGTTATATTTATATATTAAAGAGCTTTCTCAACTTGAGAGAACTCTACCTCTACCTCGGTATCTCGATTGAACATTTCCACACTAAGTTTCAATGTTCCTTTTTCAGGGTTAAGTTCGGTAATAACACCTAGTTTATCTTCAAAGGCACCGGACGTAATGCGAACCGTTTCACCAACTTCTACATCAACGTTAATGGTTGGTTTCTTATCCAAGCCCTGAGACTTAAGTATATGTTCTACTTCGGAATCAGAAAGTGGAACTGGCTTTGTAGCAGAGCCAACGAAACCTGTTACACCTGGCGTGTTGCGTACAACATACCAAGAACGGTCATTAACTTCCATTTCCACCAATACATACCCAGGAAATATCTTGCGTTTTACTACTTTTTTAACCCCATCTTTTTCATCTATTTCGTCTTCAAGAGGCACCAAAATTCGGCTGATCACATCTTGTAGCCCCATAGATTGAACTTTAAGTTCAAGAGTGGTTTTTACTTTATTTTCGTAGCCTGAATAGGTATGAATTACATACCACTTCTTATCTGCTTCCATGTAATGGCCCCCTTATCCAACAAAGTGCAACAACGTATTAAAAAGTTGGGCAAAGAGTCCATCAAGCACAGAAATAATCAAAGCGATGAATATGGTCACTAAGAATACTACAATTGTGTAATTGATAAGCTCTTTTTTTGTTGGCCAGACTACTTTTTTTAGTTCAGCTTTCACACCGCGGAAGAATTTTCCAAATCCACCACGCTGCTGCACTGCTGAGTTAGACTTTGCCATTGTTTTCACATCCTCAAATCAACAGGTAATGAATGATAAGAATTATTTTGTTTCACGGTGTAATGTATGTTTACCGCAGAATTTGCAATATTTCATCATTTCAATACGATCAGGATTGTTCTTTTTATTCTTGTTCGTTTGATAGTTGCGTTGTTTGCAATCTGTGCAAGCTAAAGTAATGGCATTACGCATCCGGATACACCTCGCTTTATATTTACTAATCTGTCTCTTGTACTCGAAAACGCTCGACTACATACTAAAAAACTATATCATACGTAGCAAGCGATGTCAAGAAATTAAGCAACTCAAAAAAGCCAGGCACGTATGCCTGACATGGATAGTATAACAGACAATGGCGCCCCTTGTCTACCCAAAGAACGCCATGTCATATTAGCTTATAGTTAGCTTATATATATTATATTTAATATTATAATTACATATTTACTATTATTGCTTCGTTTATTACTGTTTCTTTGTGAAAGTTACTTTCACGATTTGCCAGAAGAAGGCCAATGCCCCCAATATCATGATGGTATCGCCAACCATGCGAAGCCAACGCAAATTTTGTAACAATGGTTGTTGCATAAAGTCTTCACTGCGAGCGAGCCATAAGCCTTGTGTAACACTTGCCCAACTTTGAATCAAGCCAATTGGCAATAGACTGATAAGAACCATTAACGCAAGGCCCCAATTCAATGCCCAGAAACCGAATTTCATCAACTTGTCGTTAAATTCCACTTCAGGTCGAATATAACGAGCGATGAGGAATACAAAGCCTAAACTCAAGAACCCGTATACGCCGAACAACGCCGTATGAGCATGAACAGCTGTCGTATTTAGACCTTGAATATAGAACAAGGAAACCGGCATATTAATTAAGAAGCCGAAGATGCCTGCACCCACCAAGTTCCAGAAGGATACGGCAATGAAGCAGTATACAGGCCATTTTAGTCGATGCATCCAAGGAGCACTATGAAGGCGTGTATAATTTTCAAACGCTTCATATCCCAAGAGTACAAGAGGCACTACTTCCAACGCGGAGAACGATGCCCCTGTGGCCACGATAGTCGATGTAACACCGGTGAAATAAAGATGATGGAATGTACCAGGGATACCGCCGATAAGGTAAATGGCACCGGACGAAATCGCTGCTATGGTACCTGCACGGTAAGATACGAGACCAAGTGTTACGAAAATAAAGGCCATCAACGTAGTAGAGAATACTTCAAAGAATCCTTCTACCCAAAGGTGAATAACCCACCAGCGCCAGTATTCCATGATTGCCAAGTGGCTGTGTTCTCCGTAGAAAAGACCTGGTCCATAGAAAATACCGACCATCACAACGGAGAAAATAAAGGCAGCAATAAGGTTTTTATCCCCTTTATTTTTGAAAGCACCAATGATGCTGCGCACCATGAGTACAAGCCAAAATAGAATGCCGATATATTCAATCCATTGCCATACGCGCCCCAACTCGATAAACTCATATCCTTGGTGACCCAAGTAGAAGTTTAGAGACGCCGGAATCTCATGAGCAACACCTAAATATGTACCTGTAAAGGAACCCACTACCAACACAACGAGTGCCCAGAACAAAATATCCACGCCCAATTTTTGGAACTTAGGATCTTTACCGCCATTAATAATCGGCGCCAAGAATAAACCGGCACTCAAGAATGCCATCGCAATCCAGAACAAGGATGCTTGAATATGCCAAGTACGAGCAATAGAATATGGGAAATACTGCGCCAATGGAATGCCATAGAAAGCCTGTCCTTCTACGGTGTAGTGCGCAATGATACCACCCATACCAAGTTGGAGTAAAAATAATGCCAAAATCGTAAATAAATATTTTCCTAAAGACCGTTGAGATGGTGTGAGATGCAATTTGGAAATTGGATCTTCCGCAGGTGGTGTTAATTCATGTTCATCTTGTTTGCGACCGAATGCCCACATCCATACGACAATACCAATACCACAAAGTAAAATAATAACACTCACAACAGACCAAGCTACGCTTTCCGGTGTTGGATTATGATCTAACAATGGCTCGTGAGGCCAATTGTTGGTGTATGTTGCATCTGTACCAGGGCGTTGAGTCGATGCCATCCACGTAGTCCAGAAGAAGAATCGTGCCATATCAATACGATCTTTTAATTCTGGCAACGTATTGTCTTTCATCGCAAAATGATCGCGTGTTTCGGACAATTTAGGGTTATCACCATACAGTTCAATAAAATATTGTCCGGTTAAATTCATCGCTGTAATACGTTCCGGTGAAAGCACAACAGTTCCATCTTCACGAACAGCACTGTTAAAGTACTCTGCTTTAACTGCTTCTTTAACAGCCGCTTTCTGCACATCACCTAACTGTTCATAAAGAACACCAAAAGCTTCTTGAGACTTGATATCAAGCATTACGGACACTTCTTTGTGCAACCAATCAGCTGTCCAGTCCGGGGCTTGATATGCGCCATGACCTAGTACGGTCCCTACAGATTGACCACCTGTAGATTGCCAAGCCGATTGACCATGTAAGATATCATCCTTAGTGAACAAAACCTGTCCATCTTGAGATACATACGCGGTTGGTACCGGTGGCGCTTGATGATATACATCAGTACCCAAATAGCCAAGAATAGAGAATCCAATAATAAGAACTGCTACTACGGCTATCCAATACTTTTTGTATTCGCCCATCACATTACCTCCTTTTCTATAAAAGCACAAAAAGAGAGCCTATGCTCTCCTTATATATAATATACACTAATTTTATAAATAAAGTTGTATCTAAGGTTACAATATATTAAAATTTCTTCTCAATTTGTATCAATAGTATGATTATCCTTTGAAGCCTGAATACAACGTATATATCACCTTACAAAATCATCATTGTTTCAATATATTAGCGATTCAATTCTATACTCTTAATCATCAATATATACAAAATAAAAGGGACCCATTGGGTCCCTTTTATTGAATCTAAAATTCAATTATATAGCTAATGTATCGATACATTGAGCTATAAACTTGTATTAACCTTCGATTTCTGTTACTACGCCAGCGCCTACTGTATGGCCACCTTCGCGGATCGCAAAGCGAAGACCTTCTTCGATAGCGATTGGAGTAATCAATTCGATTTCCATTGTTACGTTATCGCCAGGCATACACATTTCTACACCTTCAGGAAGGTTTACAACACCTGTTACGTCTGTTGTACGGAAGTAGAATTGTGGACGGTAGTTGGAGAAGAATGGAGTATGACGACCACCTTCTTCTTTAGTCAATACGTATACTTCTGCTTTGAATTTTGTGTGTGGGTTGATGGAACCTGGTTTAGCCAATACTTGACCACGTTCGATGTCTTTACGATCAACACCACGAAGCAATGCACCTACGTTGTCACCTGCTACTGCAGAATCCAACACTTTACGGAACATTTCAAGACCTGTTACTACGTATTGTTCAGCTTTTTCTTTCAAGCCTACTACTTCAACAGTATCACCAACGTTTACTTGACCACGTTCAACACGGCCAGTTGCTACTGTACCACGACCAGTGATTGTGAAAACGTCTTCCACAGGCATCAAGAATGGTTTATCAGTGTCACGAACTGGTGTTGGGATGTAGGAGTCTACAGCGTCCATCAATTCGTCAATTTTAGCTACATATTGAGCATCGCCTTCCAAAGCTTTCAACGCGGAACCTACAACGATAGGTACTTCGTCGCCAGGGAATTCGTAGGAAGAAAGAAGTTCACGAACTTCCATTTCTACCAATTCGATCAATTCTTCATCGTCAACCATGTCAGCTTTGTTCAAGAATACTACGATTGCAGGAACACCAACTTGGCGAGCCAACAAGATGTGTTCGCGAGTTTGAGGCATAGGGCCGTCAGCTGCGGATACAACCAAGATAGCGCCGTCCATTTGAGCCGCACCAGTAATCATGTTTTTAACATAGTCAGCATGGCCTGGGCAGTCAACGTGTGCATAGTGACGGTTAGCAGTTTCATACTCAACGTGTGCAGTGTTGATTGTGATACCGCGTTCACGTTCTTCTGGAGCTTTATCGATCATGCTGTAATCTTGGAAGTCAGCTTGACCTTTTTCAGCCAATACTTTAGTGATTGCAGCAGTCAAAGTAGTTTTACCATGGTCAACGTGACCGATTGTACCGATGTTAACATGCGGTTTCGTACGTTCAAATTTTTCTTTTGCCATTAGGATTATATCCTCCTTCACAAAAACAAATTACATTCTAGTATTAATATAATATATTAACCCTAATTTATCAATGGAATATAAGATTTCCTTACCTATTATTATACCATATATACAAAGTCTTAGAATAGCATGTCATATGTAAAGAAATAAAAAAATCCCCACCAAGGTGAGGTTTAATGGTGGCGGCACACGGATTTGAACCGCGGACACACCGGGTATGAACCGATTGCTCTAGCCAACTGAGCTATGCCGCCATGTATGGAGCTAGTGACCGGGATTGAACCGGTGACCTTATCCTTACCAAGGATACGCTCTGCCGACTGAGCTACACCAGCACAATGAACGATCATTTCACTGTGGTTTTTATGGTTGCGGGGACAGGACTTGAACCTGCGACCTTCGGGTTATGAGCCCGACGAGCTACCAACTGCTCCACCCCGCTATGAATGGTGGAGGGAGAAGGATTCGAACCTTCGAAGTCGAAGACGGCAGATTTACAGTCTGCTCCCTTTGGCCGCTCGGGAATCCCTCCATAAATAAAATGGAGCTGGCGATAGGAATTGAACCCACAACCTGCTGATTACAAGTCAGCTGCTCTACCTATTGAGCTACGCCAGCATCATTACGACAAGATGAATTGTATCACCTAGCACACTAAGTGTCAAGAACATTTAAAAACTTTTTTGAAGTTTTTCGTTCACTGTGGTCACTCTTAGTGCTTAATCATAATAACATGAAACGATACCCTATGCAAGTATTTTGTCAAAAAAAATTTATATTTTATCAATCCTCTATAAAATGCCTCGTTTTCAGTATATATCCAGTAATCAACTTTTATTTACTAGTATATTCTTTATATACCTTTACATAGTTTCATTCCTTACCAGTCCATGTCTGCTAACATCCATATTTCAGGTTTACTAAAATCAAATAATAGGAAATTACAAAACTATATTTTTTACCTAATAACTGTAATTATATAACTAAAAAAGGAGATAGCCCGCTATCTCCTTCTATACATCTATAGTTTTCCCTATATTCAACCAATATGTTCAAACATGCATTTAGTCGATTGCAATAACATGATCTGGATGTGCAATACTAACTACAGCATGTTTAGGATTATTGTTATGTTCTAAGTACAACTGGTCCCCTTCAATATGTCCACGCCAGCCAACGACAATAGGATACTTCTTACTAATAGTTTTTAACAACTCAAATGGTTTTAGATTTAAGATAGGTGCAAAGAATACATTAATACCATCTAGCAGAACTACTTCCGTATCGCTACGGCTAAGAGCACGGCAAATAACTTCTTCCGCTAATTGAGGCCGTTCATCACGAGGCACGAGCAAAAACTCTTCCTCGATGAGTTGCTTAGCTTCCAAGTATTTCCAGCCCTTCTGCTCAGACAGTTCACGAATTAGCAAACTTTTACCAGAACCTGGACCACCAACGATAAACAATATACGTTCATCATCACCTTGAATCTTTTCCCAACGTTCTTTTACATCTTGTACAGTAACCATACCCTTTGCCTCCTCGCTGTGACCTATCCTATTTTACAGGACGGTCAGATAACATAACGGATTTGATATATTGGTTTTTATCATCTAGGGCAAACTGTAAATAAGAGTTGCTTGCCGCTGGATTTTTATATTCATATACGGTAGACGTCCCCGCCTTTGTTGTAGATTCAACAATACGAGTTGGCATACCATACACAAAGAGCAATAAATATTTGGTATCACCCATTGCGATTCCACGACGTGTAGGCGTATACACATTTAATAATACGCGATTGATAAGATCTTTTTTATCTACACTCACACCGTATTCATTATAGCCAATAAAAGTGGAACCAAACAATATGCCTTGATGTTTCCAATCATTATTAGGATCATTAACAAAATGGTCATTCAACTTGAACCCACGCAATACAAAATCATCAGCCGTAAGTGTACCAGCTTCAAAATCATACACTTCAGCTTTCGGCAATCCAAATCTAGGCCATACTTGTCCACTAATAATATCTACAGCCTCTATATTACTTTGTTTAATGGTGAAAGCAATATATTCTTTTTGCTGACCAAGCATAGATTGTTGTTGGCTATTACTATTTGTATTCTCTACGGGACTCTTAAACTCCTTTTTTTGAGGCAATGAATTTTCGGAATGCCCCTCATAAAGGAAAATATATGTCTCATTTTTCTTATCACGCCACATCGCATTAGGACTGCCATAGGCAAATATCAATTCCATCCGTGTGCTACCAGAACCAATGTCGCGTACTGTATTAGAGCCTTTTTTCGTACTATGAATATTTGTAATAGTATTTGGTTCAAAGAAGTAAGTCGCCCCTTGCCCACGTAATTGATTGTTAACCAACAATTCTTGAGCAGGTCCAGTATATACAGTTACTGCTACATCTTTCATGTAATACGTAGTAAAGTTATCACGTACCTCAGTTTTTTCTACATCTTTTGGAACTTCAAACTGATCTCCCAATCGGTATGTGCCGATAGCATAGTCATCCTGAGAACCTAAAGGCGGTAAACTGTTTGCCGTATAAGACTTACCAATATCAGCTAAATTATTTTGAGTGATACTCGGCAAAGGACCTTCGTTCTCACTAGCCGCTTGCCAGAATTGTATAGAATCACCAAATTCAGTTACAGCCATTTGCTCTGCGAGCCATCCGGTTTTAGAACCTTCCTGTTTCGTTTTTGGATCTAGCTTAACAACTCTAACTGGTGCATTATCAAGGTAAGACAAGCTATCAACCTCACCAGTTCCATCTACACTACCATCATTGCTCGCATTAGCGGAATCTTGAGCTACAACGTTAGTGTCATCAGTAGTTTCTACTGCAACTGGATTAACAGTGGAAATGGCAGGCTCTGCTGCATAACTGATTGTAGTAGCACACAAGCCCACAAGGAGGGCCGCTACAATACGGCTCTTCATAGAATAGTTCATCGATTATTCTCCAACTGTGCACGCAACCAATTCAACCATGGTTCAAGACCGTTGTGGGCCGTGCAACTTACTTCAAAAATTTCTCCATTTGGATTTAAATTACGGATATCTTGTATTGCCTGCTCCTTTTTGAAAGGCACATAGGGCAATAAATCAATCTTGTTAATAAGGATGGCCTTAGACTCTTTAAAGATTAACGGATACTTAAGGGGCTTATCTTCACCTTCGGTAACAGATAAAACCGTCACTTTCATGCTTTCACCAATCTCAAATTCCGCAGGGCACACTAAATTGCCTACATTTTCGATAATAATCATATCGAGGTCATCAAGATTCAGATCACCTAAGGCATCTTGAATCATCTGTGCATCGAGATGGCACCCACCAACCGTATTAATCTGGATAACAGGCACACCCAACTCATGAATGCGCTTGGCATCCTTTGCCGTAAATAAATCGCCTTCAATAACGGCTAAGCGATACTCCTTTTTTAAATCTTGTAGGGTTGCCTCCAAAAGGGAAGTCTTACCTGCCCCAGGTGAACCTAACAGATTAAATACAAATATATTCTTTTCCTTAAACAACTGTTGTAAAGCCTCTGCAATAGCATCGTTTTTTGCCAGTACATTAGTTTTAACTTGAACTTGCATGCCCTAACCTTTCTATCAATCGATATCCATAGAGGTCACTTGTAACTCACGACCGCCTATAGTTTGTACGAAATGGCTGTCACAATAAGGACAAATAAACGTATAATTTTTTACAGAAAATATTTTATCACAATCTAAACACTTTCCTTCAATAGGAATAGTATTGATTTCTATGCGTGAGCCTTCCGCAGGGGTTCCCTTTGTAATGGCTTCCCAACAAAATAACAATGAATCAGGTTCTACCCCACTCATTAACCCTAAGTCTAGTTGAATAGAATGAATGACTGTCGCATCGTGTTGACGTAAGGTATCGAGCGCTACATCAAGAATACCTTCTGCTATAGACATCTCATGCATGGTATACCTCGTATACCGCTTCTAGCATCATTGTCGTTGTTACGGATCCAACACCTCCTGGTACAGGAGTAATGGCAGATGCAATATCTTTTACCGCATCATAATCAACATCACCTACAGTTTTGCCGTCCAGTTCATTAATACCTACATCAATAACAACAGCACCAGGCTTAATCATATTAGCAGTAATCATATGAGCACGACCAGCCGCAGCAATAATAATATCACCACGCTTTACTTGCTCTACTAGATCAGAAGTTCTAGAATGGCACATTGTAACAGTACCATGTGCAGCGAGTGCCATAAGCGCTACAGGTTTACCGATAACTTGGCTACGACCGACTACAACCACATGTTTTCCTTCTAAAGGAATATTATAGTGATTTAAAATAGCCATACAAGCCTTAGCCGTACAAGGAGCAAAGCCACCCTTACCAGCTGTTACTAAACCGATGTTATATGTTGTAAGACCATCAATATCTTTTTTAGGATCTAACATATCGATAAGAGCTTCTGTATCAATGTGTTTAGGCATTGGCATTAGCGGTAAAATTCCATGAATAGATGGATCAGTATTTAATTCATGCAACGCCGCTACTACTTCATCTTGCGTTGCCGTTTCAGGCAATTGCTTTAGCACAAAACCATAGCCAAAATTTTTAGCTGTTTTTTCCATAAATGTAGCATACATATGAGCGCCGTGGTCTTCACCGACAAGTAACACTGCCATAGTAATCACAGAGTTGCCTACTGCTGCAACTTTTTCTTGTAAAATCGCCTTGTGGGCATCTGCTACCGCTTTCCCTCGTAATTCGATCATAAGTATCTCCATTCATTCAAACTATTTATAAAAAAGGTGCCTCCTGAGAGGCACCAAAGTCTCTTATTCTATTATATAACGAACTGTCTATAATTTCTAATTATCTACTAAAGTGAACGGTAATTGCCGTCCCGGGTTGAACAGTAGTGCCCCCACTTTCATCTTGAGAAACGGCAATACCCGTTCCATCTGGCTTAAACGCAAGTCCCGCCTTATGTAACCAATCACGTACCTCACCATAGGTGAAGCCCGTAAAATTAGGTAATGTTACGGAACCATCACCAGAAAGATGTGGCTCTGGTAATGTATTGCTAGGTTTAACAGCTACAGGAGTACTATCTTTAACATATGGGCTCAATTGGTAGTACCGTACAAGTTGAGACACGATGTCTTTAAATACTGGCGCTGCAATTTGTCCACCATAAATAGACCCTTTTTGAGGATCGTCAATGGCTACAAGGACCACAAATTTTGGATCCTCTACAGGGCCAAAGCCGATAAAGGATGCAATGTATTGACCATCTAAATAGCCCCCACGTTTAGTGTCTAGTTTTTCTGCGGTACCAGTTTTACCACCGAAGTGGTAGCCTTCCACCATCGCTTTGTTACCACCGCCTTCAGACACTTCTTTTTCCAAGATATCTACAATAGTTTTTGCTGTTTCCTCTGGCACTGGTTGACCTACTACAGTATTTTCAGTAGTGCTTGTTACTTCCCCTTGCGCATTGCTATAAGACTTGATAATATGCGGACGCATCATAGCGCCCCCATTAGAAAGAGCACCAAAGGCACGTACCATTTGTAATGGCGTAACCGCAATACCTTGACCGATAGACATAGTCGCTACATCCAACTTACTCATATCTTCTGGATTATACAGGATACCTGCCCCTTCACCAGGCAATTCAATACCTGTTTCAGAGCCAAAACCATAATCGCGTACATATTTAGAAAGGATATCTGCTCCAGTTGTTGTACCAATTTCTGCCATACCTGTATTGATAGAATACTTCAAGATATCTAGCAATCGAACTGGTCCATAACCTTCACCATTCCAGTTTCTCATCACATGACCATTCGCTACAAAGGCCCCTTTATCATTGTACACTGTTTCTAATTTCCACTTTCCTGATGCAAGAGCTGCAGATGCAACGATTGGTTTGAATGTAGAACCTGGTTCGTATAAGTTAGTAACAGCAATATTTTTGAAAGCCTCTTCTCCACTTTGGTTATAATTGTTAGGATCATAGCTTGGACGATTTGCCATCGCAAGAATTTCACCAGTCTTAGGATCCATAACGATAACGCTAGCATGTTTAGCCCCTGTATCAGCCATCGCCTTATCAAGCGCACGTTCTGCAATAAATTGGATGGTCGCATCGATTGTTAATGTTACGCTTTTACCCTTATCAGGTAAGAACTTGGACAAAACGGAACCAAAGATAGCATTACCTTTGTTATCGGTAGCAACGATTTCTTGCTGCACACCACCCTTTAACTCTTCATCAAGGACCATTTCGAGACCATCAAGGCCTTTATCATCGGTTCCTACAAACCCCAGTATTTGAGCCGCTAGTACACCATTTGGGTAATAACGTTTGGACTCTTCCACAAAGTTAAGGCCCGCAATATTATTATCCTTAATGACTTGTGCCACCGCCTTAGACTTGTCCGCATCCATCATGCGATTAATCCATACGAAGGCAGAATCCTCTTGCAGAGCTTTCACAATATTTTCTTTTGACATGGTTACATATGGCGAAATGAGTTCCGCAATCTCTTGGGGAGACTGTTTAATCATCTTAGGGTCCGCATACAAAGATTTTGTAACCACACTCATCGCCAAAGGCTTACCATTACGGTCATAGATCGTACCGCGCGGTGATTGTAATTTTCTATCTACTTGAACCTGTAATAAATTTTTCTTCTCCAAGTCAAATGTATCAAAGACCTGCAACTGTGCCAAACGCCCTATGAGGACAAAGGCAACAGTCATGAGAATGGCAAGACACCAAGTAGTACGACTCCAACCACTCATGCGTCGCAACGCTTTATTTAGTAAATTCATCATTTCTCCACTGGACGGCGTAACTTATGGTCTAATGCGTCATATAGCGCATCTGGTTTATTAGGAATAACCCCATTTTGTACCTGACCTAATAAATACTGCAATCCTTCCCCTACTTGTTTCCCAGCGAGCTTAATCACTCGTTCGTCATAATTTAAGTCCTTGGTATGTACAGGCATCTCTAAACTAAGATCTGCCATACATTCTCCAAAGGCTAATGTTCCGTCTGTAGACGAGTAAGGTTTCCCACAACCTAATACATCGGCAGCACAAACCTTAGCTAATTGCTCCCATGCAGTGCGCATAATTTGGCTATCTCGGAATTCACCACTACGGGCTTCCTTGCGAAGCCATTTTTTCTCATTTGCATCGCCATTTTGTACAAAATAGTGAAAACGCATGTGGTTTTTCACTATCCACGCCACGCGTTTTACAAAGGTCTTCGGATATCCTAGTCGGGTTAATAACGTTTCTGCCATCTCCGCACCTAGTGTATCATGCCCACGATCCGTAAGGCGTCCATTAATAACAGCACGTATCGCTGGCATTCCCTTTGCCACATCATGTAATAAGGCACCCCAACGCAACACCAAATCCGGCTCCGTATGGGACACAACGGCTAGTGTATGATACCAACCATCGAATTCGTGAAAGTCCTTTTCTTGGGGCAAATTCACGAGATGATATAGTTCAGGCAAGATGGGAACCTCCCGAGCCGTACCATTTTCTACAACACGACAAGAGCATTCTGCCAAGCGGGATTGAACAAGGACATCAAGGCCTTTAGCCACCGCAGGCTCTAACATGAGACGATTAATCTCATTTCGTACACGTTCTAAAGACAAGCCAGGTACGCGGTGAAAAGCCTTAGGCATAGCCTCTAATAGATCTTTACTCGGCAAGAAATCCAACTTCGCCACAAAACGGCACGCCCTAAATAATCGTAACGCATCTTCTTCAAAACGTTCCTGCGCATTACCAATGGTTCGTAACATCTTATGTTTAATATCACGTCGTCCACCTACAAGGTCTATAACTTCACCATAACGGTTCATAGCCATGCCGTTGACAGTAAAATCACGACGCAACACATCTTCTTCTAAGGTATCGGCATAAGTAATTTCTTCGGGACGATGGCTATCTGCACCATATCGTTCTGTTCTATATGTAGCAATTTCATATGGCTTGCCCTCTAATGTAGCTACCACTACGCCAAAAGATTTTCCTACGAGGTCTGTCGTTTGAATATCATGACCGCGAAGAACCTCAATCACTGTATCGGGACGTGCAGACGTCACAATATCGAAGTCATGTGGCTTTTGATGCATCAAAATATCGCGCACAGCGCCGCCTATGATATAAGCTTCATGGCCGGCTTCTTCTAATACGGTCAATATTCGATTTGCTTGTTCCATCATACACGCTCCTTTCTGAACTAGTCTAATCTTTATTTTACTACAAATGAAAGCATGAAAAAAGTGCAATCCTTATAAGGATTGCACTCGTTCTGCAATAGCTGTACCTGTCGGTGTCACCGCAAGGCCGCCATCACTTGTTTCACGCAATGCTGCCGGCATAGCACGGCCTATATTATTCATCGCTTCAATGACTTCATCTGGTGGAATTTGGCTTTCAATATTCATTAACGCCATTTCAGATGCAGTAATAGCATGGACTGCATAAAAGCCATTACGCTTAACACATGGCACCTCTACGAGCCCTGCTACCGGATCACAAGCAAGTCCCAATAGATTTTTCATGCACAATGCAATAGCATGACCTACTTGACGTGGTGATCCACCCATCATTTCAACAATGGCCCCTGCCGCCATACACGCCGCTGTACCGATTTCCGCTTGGCAACCGCCAACAGCACCAGCAACACAAGCGCGATTTGCTACTACATTACCAATACCAGACGCAGCTAAGAAGCCTTTTACCACTGTAGCTCTATCTAATTGGTAGTGGTCCGCTACGGCTTTCACAGCACCAGGCATAACACCACAAGAGCCCGCCGTAGGACAAGCAACAATGCGGAACATCTTTGCATTTGCCTCATTTACAGCAATAGCATACGTCATTGCCTTATAAGCAATAACACTCATAAAACGAGGTGTTTGCCCATTAAGCTGTGCCGCTTGACCGCCTGACATACCAGAAGCCGTTTTCTCCGCATAAGCTATGCCATCTTGAATGGAGCTTTCAAAAATATCTAAGCGATTTTCTATTTCATGAACAACCGCATCTTTACTGCGGTCGTAATTCTCTAATTCATAACGCAATACTACATCGCCAAAAGAAATATTGTTTTCCTCACCTAGGCGAATAATATCTGCAATTGTATCATATGCATAACTCATCATTCGCCCTCCTATAATGCTTCAAATGTCATCACATCCTGGATGCCTGGAAACTCGCGCATAAACTGAACTGTAATAGGATTTACCACCGTATCTGTAGTAATAACCATGACTGCATCCTTATGCTTGCCCTTACGGAATACGCGCATCGTAGCGATGTTAATATCGGACTCGCTCAATGCTTGGCTAACAAGAGAAATCGCACCAGGTCTATCCTCATGGAACACAACGAGCGTAAACTCATCTCCTGTAATGGACATATCATTTCCATCTACTTCGGTAATCATAATCTGACCACCGCCGAGAGAGCGACCAATAACAGTCATATGACGATTATGTTCATCATACATATCAAAACGCACCACATTCGGATGCCCTACATCAAGAGGAGACTCAATAAAAGAAAACTCCATCCCCTTTTTTTTCGCTAATTCATGAGCAACTCGGATGTTCGCATCATCCTCTTTATAACCTAATAAGCCGCCAATCAAAGCACGATCCGTACCATGCCCTTTATAAGTTTTTGCAAAAGATCCATATAATGTTAAATCTACCTTTTTGGGAGTAGCACGAAAAATACACCGCGCCATCTTGCCTAGTCGCGCAGCACCCGCTGTATGCGAACTAGACGGACCAATCATAATAGGCCCTATAATATCAAAAATACTGTTCATACATACCTCTATATACACACAAATAATGTGAGAAATATCTTACTTACCTATAGTATAACAATCAATATTGATAAATGTCTATATGCACATTAGAGGCATCTTTGTGCGTCTATGAAGGACTACTATTTATATGAAAACTATCAAAGAATAGTATATTGATAAGACGCCTTTATATCTACAGTTATAAAAAGGAAAGACTATACTTATGCAGCGACATCAGGTCACGAGGAGCAAAGAAGTATAGTCTTTCCTTTTTAACTAAGTTGTGGATACAAAACTGGGCCCCATCAATATACAAACACTCGATAGATAGCTTTCACAATAATAGTAAAAAAACGCACCTAAGGATAACCCTAGGTGCGTTATTTATAACAACAGTCCTAAATCATAAAAGAGAGGGGACGTAGGACTGTAGTTAACAGATTAATAGATCCTATTAGCCCAAGATAGCTTTCATGTCAGCTTCTGGAGTTGTAATTGGATGTAATTGGAATTTTTCTACCAAAATGTTCAATACATTGCTGGAGAAGAATTTAGGCAAGGAAGGTCCGATGTAAATGTTACGGATACCCAATGCTAACAATGTTAACAAGATACATACCGCTTTTTGTTCGTACCAGGACAATACCAATGTCAATGGCAAGTCGTTTACATCACATTCAAATGCACCAGCTAAAGCTACTGCTACTTGAATAGCGGAGTAAGCATCGTTACATTGACCCATATCAAGGATACGAGGGATACCACCGATTTCGCCGATATTCATGTCGTTGAAACGGAATTTACCACAAGCCAATGTCAATACTACAGTATCATTTGGAGTTTGTTTAACGAATTCAGTGTAGTAGTTACGGCCTACTTTAGCACCGTCACAACCACCTACCAAGAAGAAGTGTTTAATAGCGCCAGCTTTTACAGCATCAATTACTTTATCAGCAATACCCAATACTGTGCCATGACCGAAACCTGTGGTTACTTCATGACCACCGTTGATACCAGTGAATTCTTGAGCTTCTTTGTAGCCGCCCAATTCGATAGCACGGTTGATAACTGCGGAGAAGTCTTTAGTACCATCTTCTTTTTCTTCGATATGTGCACAACCATCGAAACCTACCATATCTGTAGTGAAGATATTAGCTTTGTAGTTTTCTTTTGGTGGCATAATGCAGTTTGTAGTGAACAAGAATGCGCCAGGAACATCAACAAATTCTTTTTGTTGGTTTTGCCATGCTGTACCGAAGTTACCTTTCAATTGAGGATGTTTCTTCAATTCAGGATAAGCGTGGCAAGGCAACATTTCACCATGAGTATAGATATTTACACCTTTACCATCAGTTTGTTCCAATAATTGTTTCAAGTCATGAAGGTCATGACCAGTTACAACGATGAAAGGACCTGGTTCTACAGTCAAAGGAACTGTAGTTGGTACAGGTGTACCATATGTTTCAGTATTAGCTTTATCAAGAACAGCCATACATTTCAAGTTAATTTGACCAAATTCCATCAAAAGATCAAGCCATTCTTCAGCGCTGTGATCTTTAGCGAATTCTACCATGCCTTTAACGAACCAAGCGTCAACATCAGCATCGTGGAAGCCAAGGCGAGCAGCATGCCATGCGTACGCAGCCATACCACGCATACCTAACAATAATGTGGAGCGAAGGGATACGATGTCTTCTTCACCTTTCCACAATTGTTCCCAATCAAAGTTTTGTTGAGCGCTATCCACTTTTGCATGGTAAGCATTTACTTCGTCAATGAATTCTTGAACGCGGTCTTCAGAGAAGTTTACGTTTGTTACACACATGAACAAACCGCGCATAATATAATCGATACCTTCTTTAGTATGACCCTTTACGTCTAAAGCGCGAGCCAAGCCAACTAAAGCAGCAGTTAATTCGTCTTGTAAGTTAGCAACTGGTGCAGTTTTACCACATACACCTTGTACAGTACAGCCACCTGGTGCTGCAGATTGTTCGCATTGATAACAGAACATGCTCATTTGAAAATCCTCCTTTGCGAGACTTCCTCGCAGTCAAGCTAGATAATATAAAACCTATACATTACACTGATGTTTTATCAGTTGTCTGATTGATTACATTTGAAAGTATAACGTAAAGATGATACAATTTCTGTAGCTTGAGCAACAAATAAAAACTTTTTCAAAAATTTTCCTGACTCCCCTTATGGAACAGGTAGACCATTCGGTCTTATACTTTTATTATACAATAATCATTTTTAATTGCTATAGACTTTATCACACCGGAGGTGCCTATGAAACAAATACTTTCAAACGATATCATTAATCAATATATGCCCACCCTCGTGAAATGTCCTTTATTCAATACATTAGGAGAGCCAGAGCTGCGTGGCTATTTAAATAATGCCAAAGTTATCATCCACAGTTACAAAAAAAACGATTTTATAGCCCTCGCTGGAGATCCTATGGAGGGTATCGGCGTCATCCTTGAGGGCAGCGCTTTACTAACTCGTGAAAATGTCATGGGCCAACGGGTTATTATGGCAAACTTAGAACAATCAGATATTTTCGGAGAAGCACTACTATTTAGTAAACAGCCTTTATGGCCTGCTACCATTAAGGCAACAAAAGCAACTAAAATTATGTTTATTCCGCTTGAAACCTTTATTAAAACATTGCCGGATTGTCATCAATGCCAAACTAAAATCCTATCTAATCTATTAGAGGATTTATCTGAAAAAGCAATTCTATTAACCAGAAAAGTCCACTACCTCACATTAAAAGGGATGCGCGAAAAGATTTTTGCGTACTTAACAGATATTTATAAACGTCAGCATTCTAACACAATTCAATTACCCCACAACCGCGAGCAAATGGCTGAGGTACTCAATGTATCTCGCACAGCCCTTAGCCGTGAACTAGGGCGCCTTCGCGATGAAGGTCTCATTGATATTACAGGGCGCACCGTAACAATTAAAAACATTGAAGACATTGAAGAATTCGGCTTTAACACCTTTTAATACTTAATGGCTATTAAATTTAACAAACTAAAAAGTCTCTCAAGATTATCTTGAGAGACTTTTTTATTACACGACTCATAAAGTATATAACGGTTTTAAGTATATACCCATATTAATAACTATATTATATAATTTTTCAAATTATATAGTACTTAAAATTATACATCAGAACCAATGAGACAAATCAAATTCTTCACCAATGGTTGCTTTCACATGAGCACGGCCTAAGTAAAGGCCTAACAATGTTAAGCTAATTTTAGACATTGGCGTGCTATCAAAGACATCAGCTAAATCCAATAGAACCGGTGAAATATCATCCATAATATCACGCGCCTCTTGGCCCCTGAAAGCAGTAGGTTTGCTCTTCATCAGAGCTAAAAGATCACGTTGAACCATAGCATTAGAAATTCGTGTTTGTCTAAAGAATTGTGGTGCCAAAGACTCATCTACCAAGGCTAATTTATAAAGATTGGAGTTCAAGCTACGCACCACATAACGTGGATCTACACCATGACCATCTGTAGCACGGAAGAGTTCTTCCTTAGAAAAACCACGATAGTTAAATACAAACGGATATGAATTAGACAACACTTGGCATAAAGTGATAGGCTCTTGTTCTTCTTGTGTACAGCGTAAATAGTCTAGCTGGCGATAGAAGGAATCATTTCGAGGCAAATCAGAGATGAATGGCTCAATATATTTTTCCACATAATGTTGGAAGTGAATTAATCCATAGTTATTGGAATTTCTAGAATATTGCAACAATAATGTTAAAGCCATAACTTGGAAATGGCCTAGTGTTAAATGAGGTAATACACGCAATGCATCAAATGCTACGAGGTATGGCGTACTAGATTTAGGAGATTGAACTACATCTAGAAAAGCACCTAACGCAGCGGACTTCATCCACTCCGTATTTGTAGCGGCATATGCCTTTTGCATACTCATCAACGCTTCTTGAATAACAATATTCTCTAGTAATGCATTCACTTCAACAATTTTTGTAATATTGAGAGCTGCTAAAGCATCTCTTGTAATAGATTCTACATAGTGTTGCGTATCACCATGTAACACCCCAAAGGAATGAACAAATGGTGCTATAGCCAACTCAACGCATTTATCCTCATGCGCCGCTTTTGCCCATTGACCATGCGGTTCCTCCTCTTCAGTTAAACTTGTTGCCGCCAATTGTGCTTCAATTTCAGAAGCATCAAACAAACGCGTTTCATCTAATACCGATGGACCTTCCGCGGTTTGTATTTCGTTCGCACCACCTATCATCTGTGTAGCATCTATGCTATCCGCTTCATCAGCTTCAAAGGCTTCCACAGATTCACCCATAGCAATTGTATCTTCAACAGAGTTTGCGTTATTGAGAAGTTCATCTGTAACAACATCGAGGACAATAGTTTTATCCACCAACGGAGTAACACCTTGATTAGCTTGATTAGCTTGCTTAAGATCTGATACGGCTGTCATCACAATGGTTTCATCCCCTATTGGTGTGCCATTATCCGAACCTAATGCTAACGCATATTCTCCCTCTGAAACATGACTTGAATTAGACTTTAGAGTACTTCTTCTATTATAAGAGGTATCTATAGGATCAACCAGAGGTTCAGCCGGTTCTCGCTCTTCACCGACCACCGTTTCAACTGTATCCGGAATTGATGCAGTATATACATTAGTCCCACTCGTATGTGTGATTGTTACATTGCCCTCTTGCGACTCCGTTGCAAATATAACATCATGATGCTCTTTAAGATTATTTTTATTACTTATGTTTTTATAGGATTTTTCTTTTGCCTTACTTTCACCATCACCACCGCTAAATACAGCATAGCAAACAGCAAAGAATCCCAATGCCACGACGGCTAATACAAAATACGGTATTAGGTTTGACATACTATCCCCCTACATCAATGCTTCATTATATGCAGCACGCTCACCGCCAATGCTCTTCGGACGAACACGACAAGCGGTCACATGTGCTTTCCCAATTTCTTTCACACAAAGACGTACAGGCACTGCAACGTGTTTCATGTGCATACCAATGAAAGTATCTCCAATATCGATGCCCACTTCAGCTTGAATAAATTCAACCATCACAGGATCATCAAAATGTTCGTACGCCACCACAGCCAGGGCACCACCCGCATGACGTTGAGGAACAACATTAACTTCCTCCTCCCATGTCATAGCGCTACGGTCCATAACAAGTGCACGATTAATATGTTCACAACATTGAATCGCCAAGTTAAGTCCTTTAGCCTTAACAGCATTGTATATTTCATCAAATACGACCTGAGCCACATCAAGGTGAGAGTCAGTGCCGATTTTTTTACCTACAATTTCGCTAGTGGAACAGCCAACAACGAATAATTGACCTTCGCGAACCTTTGCTAAATCAAGTAATTCAGCCATCGCGTTGCGAGTTGACTGACGAATAGTTTCTACAGAAGTCATGTTATCGCCTCACTCAAATTGAATGTATAAAATCTATATGTATATTATCATAAAACCGACAGAATCGGTAGACTAAACTCTACACGTAACGGATGAACATCATATGATTATGGCTTAACAACAAAAAGAGGCTTGCTTTAGCAAGCCTCTTTCTATCACTCAATGGTGATATTAGATTTTTCTGTAAGGTTTTTGGCCTAATTCGTAGAAGTTATTACCTTCAGTATCGCCAACTACGATGCAAGGGAAATCTTCAACAGTCAATTCAGCCAAAGCTTCTGGTCCAAGTTCACCATAAGCAAGTACTTCATATTTTTTGATGGATTTTGCAATCAATGCTGCCGCGCCACCAACTGCTGCGAAGTATGTGCAACCATTTTTCTTCATGGATTCAACTACTTCTGGTTTACGGGAACCTTTACCAATCATGCCTTTGATACCTTGATCAAGCATTGTTGGTGTGTAAGCATCCATACGACCGGAAGTTGTAGGACCAGCGGAACCAATTGGATCACCAGGTTTTGCAGGTGTTGGTCCAAGATAATAAACAAACTTATTTGTCCAGTCGATTGGCAATTTTTCACCACGCGCTAAAGCTTCAGTCATAACTTTATGAGCAGCGTCACGAGCGGAGTAAATTTTACCAGTAATAAGAACGCTATCACCAACTTTTAATTTGCGGGAAAACTCTTCATTATATTCTTCAGTATTAATGCGAATTGATTCAGCCATTGTTTTTACCTCCTATCGATTAAAGTACTACGTGAGCATGACGAGCAGCATGGCACATGATAGTAACTGCAACAGGAAGACCTGCGATGTGAGTTGCACCCCATTCGATGTTTACACCGATACAAGTTGTAGTGCCACCCAATTGTGGTCCAATACCAGTTTTGTTAACCATTTCCATGATTTCTTCTTCTAATTTTGCATAGTCTGCATCTTTATGAGGTACACTAATGTCACGAAGCAACGCTTTTTTGGACATAACAGCTGCTTGGTCCATAGTACCGCCAATACCAATGCCGAGTACGATTGGAGGGCATGGGTTAGGGCCTGCATGTTTTACGATTTCAAGGACTGCATTTTTAACGCCTTCCACACCATCAGCAGGTACGAGCATAGCTACATCGGATTTATTTTCAGAACCGAAACCTTTTAATTCTACTTGAATATCTACTTTATCGCCAGGAACGATTTCAGTGTAGATGATTGCAGGTGTGTTATTTTGTGTATTTTTACGGTTGAACAATGGTTCAGCTACAACGGATTTACGAAGATAACCTTCAACATAACCAGCTGCAACACCAGCATTGATAGCTTCTGTAAGATCACCACCAACGAAATGAACATCTTGACCAACTTTTAAGAATACCATAGTCATACCAGTATCTTGGCAGTATGGACGATCTTCAGCATCGGCAATTTCTGCATTTTTAATAATTTGATCAAGAACGATACGACCTACCGAAGACTCTTCTGTTTCACGGCCTTTTTTCAAACCTTCATAGATGTCTTTTGGCAAGTGGTAAGCTGCGTCCATACACATTTGACGGACTGTTTTTGTGATTTCAGATACTTGAATCTCGCGCAAGATAATCCCTCCTCAGGAAAATAGTTGAATATTAATTCTAATACCGATGAGATAAAATAAAATTCTCAAACATATGAAAGAATATCTATCTCAAACCGATGAGATTAACTCTATACATAAATCGTAGCACACAATATAAGGGGATTCAACGTCTCACCTATACAGTTTTCTCAATGCTTTTCCAGTTTTTGAGAATTGTTTTCATGAATATTTTTGTATATATTTCGGTTTTTCAATAGCCTACATAGACTTTATTCTCCAGTCACTAAAAAAGCCCCATTCTGTGATAAAAGTCATAGTCTATCACATATCAATAAGATTTTAATATCTTATATTTTTACCTACTTTCTTATATATAAATTTGGTTTAAAATGAACCACAAACATAGACTATATCTAATAAGATAAATACACTTTCATCTTAACTGATACTACTTTTCAACTAAATCTTTTAAACTTTTCTATAATGCATATGTATACCGATTATCTTCAATATACTTATATTGCTAACTCCCATTCATTTAGAGCCATACAATCACCTTAGAACGCAGTAAATATCTATAGTTAATAAGCTCTATAGATTTTATTAATTTTAATGACTCTCTCATCAAAATTATTGATAACTAATTTTATTTATAAAGTTATGTCTTTTAGTCATAATTGACAATATCTATTTTATAGTGTTCTAAAAAAAATGCTTGCTTTTATAATTAAACTAACATATAATAACAATCGTACCATTCCTCGATAGCTCAGTCGGTAGAGCAATCGGCTGTTAACCGATCGGTCGTAGGTTCGAGTCCTACTCGAGGAGCCATTTTGGCCCGTTGGTCAAGCGGTTAAGACACCGCCCTTTCACGGCGGTATCCCGGGTTCGATTCCCGGACGGGTCACCACCATGGACGATTAGCTCAGCTGGGAGAGCGCCTGCCTTACAAGCAGGATGTCGGCAGTTCGATCCTGTCATCGTCCACCAGACTAAAGAAGCAAGCTATTAAGCTTGCTTCTTTTTTTTGTATATATGATATAATAATATAAATTGTATAATTTGTAATTTTAAAAGAGTTTTATTAAGAGGAGGAATTATGTTACATAACTTCGGACTCTATAAACGTCCACTACTTACAGTACTTGCTGTACTACTCACAACTGCATTTACAACAGCCAGTGCCGCTATGATCGATTTGAGTCAGTTAACACCAAATACAACACAACCTGTAGCTCTTAGCACTATACAAAGTAGCACAAGTAATGAAGCTCCTACATTAGCCCCTGAAACGAATATGGAGCCTGTCATAAAAGTGGCTGCAACACCAACATCTACACCGATTTCTGGAGCTCCAGAAAAAGCCACAATTAATACTTCTAGTACAAGTCATGATGGACACTTAGAAAACTTTCCGAGCCGTAAAGTTACTATTGTTGTACCAGCAAATTTGCGCAATGAAAACACAGCTCAATTTGGTCGCTACATGACAGATCGCTTATCAAATACACTTAAATATCCTTACTATAATACAACCATCGTAAGTACTAACACACCAACTGCAGAAATTAAAGCCGCTGATCTTGCTCAAATTGCAGAGGCCCAAAATTCTGAAATCGTTATTATGCCTGTACCATTACAAGACGTATATGTACAAGTTAATACTATTAATAGCCCAGATCCGTATAATAAGGATAATCATGAAATTTATATCGCCGCAAAGGTTAATGCCCTTTTATACTATTATGATGTAAACGATAAGATAATCCATACTGTTCGTACGGGCTTCAACCAAACTGATGACTCTTTGACTATGCCAACACATAAATCAGTTTGGAACAAAGTTATGACTATATTACTTGATAAATTACCATATAAACGAATTCCAACAGACCGTGACCGTTACCAAGCACCTGGTATCAATTCTGAGGCACCTGTTGTACTAGATTTTCAAGTAGAACAACCTAAGAATACTGCGTACTCCTTAAAAGGTGTGAGCGTTTTATAATCAAAATTAGAAAGATAAAAAGGCTAGCCAGCTGGCTAGCCTTTTTCTTATAACATTTTTGTAACATGCAAGCGCAATAAGGCACGTTGCAATGCTGCTTCCGCTCTTTCTACATCAATATCAGGTGTAGGATTTGATAACCGACCTTCAGCACGCTCTTTAGCTCGACGAGCACGTTCCACATCAATGGATGTTGGATCTTGACAGTCAGGGGTTACAATACTCACCTTATTATGTTCAATTTCACAGAAGCCCCCAAATACAGCATATTCACGAGATGTTCCATCTGGTTGATCAATGCGTAAAGGTGCCAAGTCTAATGCGATAATCATAGGTGCATGATTTGGCAAAACACCAAATTGACCATCGATGGCTTTGCCTACAAAGAATGTAGACTTGCCTTCAAAGACAATCGCATCAGGTGTGATGATCTGTAGGGACATAGGTTCCGCCATGGATTATTCCCCCTTCTCTTGCATTTCCTTTGCTTTTTGAACGGCTTCATCAATGGTACCAACCATGTAGAATGCACCTTCCGGTAAATCGTCATGTTTACCATCAAGGATTTCTCTAAAGCCTCTCAATGTTTCGGACAATGGTACGTATTTACCAGGAGAACCTGTAAACACTTCGGCTACGAAGAATGGTTGACTCAAGAAACGTTGAATCTTACGAGCACGTGATACAGTCAATTTATCTTCGTCAGACAATTCTTCCATACCAAGGATTGCGATAATATCTTGAAGATCGCGGTATTTTTGCAATACTTCTTGTACGCCACGAGCTACCGTATAATGTTCTTCGCCAAGTACATGTGGGTCCAAAATACGACTAGTAGAATCGAGTGGATCTACAGCTGGATAAATACCAAGTTCCGCAATGGAACGAGACAATACTGTTGTTGCATCCAAGTGAGCAAATGTTGCTGCTGGAGCAGGGTCAGTCAAGTCATCGGCTGGTACATATACAGCTTGTACGGAAGTAATGGAACCTTCTTTTGTAGATGTAATACGTTCTTGTAATGCACCTACGTCATTAGCCAATGTAGGTTGGTAACCTACGGCAGATGGCATACGACCTAAGAGGGCAGATACTTCGGAACCCGCTTGGATAAAGCGGAAGATATTATCGATAAACAAGAGCACGTCTTGTTTCTTCACATCACGGAAATACTCAGCCATTGTAAGGCCTGTAAGACCTACGCGCATACGAGCCCCAGGTGGCTCATTCATTTGGCCATATACGAGGGCCGTTTTATTGATAACGCCGGATTCTTTCATTTCATTCCACAAGTCGTTACCTTCACGAGTACGTTCGCCTACGCCGGAGAATACGGAGTAACCACCGTGCTCTGTAGCAACATTGTGAATCAATTCCATGATTAATACGGTTTTACCTACGCCGGCACCACCGAAGAGGCCAATTTTACCACCTTTTACGTATGGAGCGATAAGGTCAACAACCTTAATACCTGTTTCCAAGATTTGTGTATCTGGAGAAAGGTCATCAAATTTAGGTGCTGGACGATGAATAGGCCATTTTTCGTCAGCTACAACTGGAGCTGGATCATGGTCTACAGTTTCACCCAATACGTTAAAGATACGCCCCAATACACCTTCACCTACAGGAACGGCAATTGCAGCACCAGTATCTTCAGCATCCATATTACGGGTCATACCGTCAGTAGAGCTCATTGCAACGCAACGTACAGTATCATCACCTAAGTGTTGCATAACCTCTACTACAATTTTTTGTCTATCATGTGCCTTATGATCATGGTAGATGTTGATGGCGTTGTAGATGCTTGGCAAATGACCAGCATCAAAGCGCACGTCTACAACTGGGCCGATGACCTGCACAACTTTACCAATATTATTACTCATCGACAGATGTCTCCTTATTTATTGCAAGGCATTAGCGCCACCAACGATTTCAGAAATTTCGTTTGTAATGCTAGATTGACGTAACTTGTTATATTCAAGACCTAAGGAATCAATGAGTTCCCCTGCATTGTCTGTAGCAGATGTCATGGCTGTCATACGAGCACCCAATTCACTTGCTGCAGATTGCAACAATCCATTATAAACAGTAATTTCTAAATATTTTGGTAGCAACGCCTCCAAGACAGATACAGCAGATGGCATGAAATCATACTCCTGCCCTTTTACCTCATCTTGTGGTTGCTCTATTGGCAACAAGCGTTCAGCCTGTGCAATTTGCGTCATAGAATTTACAAAACGTGTATATATCATGATGACTTCGTCAACTTCATGACTTTCGTATAGTGAAAGTGCTTCATGCATAATGGCACGCGCATGTTCATAGGAAGGTTTATCAGAGAAGCCCGCATAGGACTTATCAATATGAATTCCTCTGGATTTCATGCTGTCTCTTGGCTTTTTACCAGCCGTGATAACACGATATGTATCGGAAGATTTGCCATGCAATTGCTCCATAGCAAATTTCAATACATTAGACGAGAATGCCCCTGCAAGGCCCTTATCAGCACCTATTACAACATAGCATGTGCGTTTTATAGGACGTACCTCTAGTAAAGGACTGCTAAAGCCTTCTAAATCACTATTAGACATATGACGCAAGATTTGCCCAATTTTTTCTGCGTAAGGACGTGTAGATTCCGCTTTTGTTTGTGCCCTACGAAGACGAGCTGAAGCAACCATCTTCATCGCTTTTGTAATTTGTTGCGTATTGGTAACACTTTTTATGCGTTTTCGCAAATCTTGTGCACTAGCCATACATTACGCCTCCTTATGAGACACTAATGTATGCGTAGAACCAAATGCTTCTACACATTCTGGGATTGCTTGCTTCAATAGATTTTCAGTATCTTCATCAATTTTCTTAGACGTTTCAATATTCGTGATAATTTCAGGATAGTTAGCTTTCACAAAACGTAAAAGTTCAGATTCAAATGATAATACATCAGCTACTTGAATATTAGCTAAGTATCCTTTTGTACCAGCGTAAAGATTGATAACCATTTCTGCTACGCTCATAGGTTCATATTGACCTTGTTTTAACATTTCAGTCAAACGTTCACCGCGGTCTAATTGTGCTTTAGTAGCCGCATCAAGATCAGAACCGAACTGTGCGAAGGCTGCCAATTCACGATATTGTGCAAGGTCCAAACGCAATTGGCCTGCTACTTGTTTCATCGCTTTAGTTTGTGCACTACCACCTACACGGGATACGGACAAACCTACGTCAACAGCTGGACGGATACCAGAGTAGAACATATCTGTCCCCAAGAAAATTTGACCATCAGTGATGGAGATTACGTTTGTTGGGATGTATGCAGATACGTCACCCGCTTGTGTTTCAATGATTGGCAACGCTGTAATAGAACCACCGCCAAGTTCTGGTGAAAGTTTAGCAGCACGTTCTAATAGGCGGCTGTGTAAGTAGAATACGTCGCCTGGATACGCTTCACGCCCTGGTGGACGGCGTAATAATAGAGACATAGCACGGTAAGCAGCTGCTTGCTTAGTTAAGTCATCATATACGCAAAGTACATGTTTGCCTTTGTACATGAAGTATTCACCCATAGCAACCCCTGCATACGGAGCAATGTATTGTAATGGAGCACCTGTAGAAGCACTAGCAGAAACGACGATTGTATAATCCAACGCACCTGTTTCTTCTAATTTTTGTACTACACGAGCTACGGTAGATTCTTTTTGACCAATAGCTACATAGATACAAATAACATCTTTACCTTTTTGGTTGATGATTGTATCAAGAGCGATTGCAGTTTTACCAGTACCACGGTCACCAATGATGAGCTCACGTTGGCCACGGCCAATTGGTACCATTGCATCAATGGCTTTCAAACCAGTTTGCAAAGGTTCATTTACGGATTGACGATCCGCAATACCAGGAGCTGGATGTTCTACAGGACGACGTTCTGTCGCTTGAATAGCACCCTTACCATCGATAGGCTGACCCAACGGATTTACTACACGACCAATAAGTGCATCACCTACTGGTACGTCCATAATTTTGCCAGTACGGCGTACTTGGTCACCTTCTTTAATCAAGAAGTCATCACCCAATAGTACGGCACCAACATTATCTAATTCTAAGTTCAAAACCAAGCCATATACGCCGTGTGGTAACTCTAACAACTCACCGGCCATGGCTCTTTCAAGACCATAAATATGGGCGATGCCATCCCCTACGTCGAGAACAGTACCCACGTCATCGACATTGAGGTCAACATCATAGTCCTGAATCTGCTGTTTAATTATAGCAGTGATTTCTTCAGGCTTCATTTTCATATATACCCATTCACCCCTATCTAATAGAGTTCGTTCTTAATAAAGATTTTTCTAATTCTTGCAAGCGACGAGATACAGAGCCATCAATGCGTTTATCCCCTACTTGAATGATAATACCACCCATAATGGAAGGATCTTGACGCACGGATAGAATAACATCTTTGCCCGTTACCTCTCGTAATTTAGCTTGTACAGATGCTTCTATATCAGCTGTGATTGGTTCTGCTACAGTGACAGTAGCTTCTAGAATACCACGAGCTTCGCGTGATTTCTTAATAAATGCCGCAATAGTCTGCTTTATATAGCGATCACGACCACGTTTAATCATCACATAAATAAAATGCAAAGCAACCTTATCGAGACTAGATTCAAAAATTTTACCAATCAGCTTAATCTTTGCATCTTCTGTAACAGTTGGATTTTCAAGGAATGAGCTTAATTCAGGTTGCTCATCCATTACAGATGCTACATAGCCTAATTGCTCCTCCATGAGATCCAACTTATTTTGTTCTTGAGCTAATTCAAACATAGCTGAACTGTATTTATCTGCTACAATTTCTATGCTCATCGTATCACAACCCTATCGTTTTACTATCAAGTTGACGAATAGCGTCTTCGATCAATTTCGTATTAGTTTCGCTGTTCATATCTTTAGCAACAACTTTACCAGCCATAGCTACAGATAAGGAAACAACTTCATTGCGCAAGCTGTTCATAGCACGATCACGTTCAATGGCAATATCTTGACGAGCACGATTTTTTTCTTGTTCAATTTGCTCGCGAGCTGTTGCTAATTGTTCACGTGTTGTATTTTCTGCTTCTTGAATTGCTTTTTCAACAATTTTTTGTGCCTCTACACGAGCATTAGAAATTTGAGCTGCATAATCAGCTTTAAATTCCTCTGCTTCTGCACGAGCTTTTTCTGCAGCTTCTAAGTCTTTAGCAATTCGTTCTTTACGTTCTGTCATCATAGCCAATAATGGTTTATATGCAAAACGAGCCAATAGCCAAACTAATATAAAAAAGTTCAACATTTGAGCAAGAATCGTTCCAAGGCTTAAGTCAACCAAGGTTATTCCTCCTCGTTATTATCTGAATAACAAAATAAATGCTACTACTACACCGATGATAGGCATCGCTTCGATCAAACCAATCGCTACGAACATTGTAGACATCAATTGACCACGTAATTCTGGTTGGCGTGTAATACCTTCGATTACTTTGCTAGATACAAGACCATCACCGATACCTGCACCAATGGCACCACAACCTACTGCGATTGCTGCTGCTAATGCGAATAAACCTTGAGCTTCCATAATATATCCTCCATATAAAATAATTAATGTTCCTCACTAAGAGCCATCCCCAAGTAGGAGGCAGTAAGAACTGTGAAAATAAAGGCTTGAATAATACCGATAAATAAACTAAAAGCAATCCAAACCCATGGTACAGGTACAAACCAAGGCAAGTTATACAATACTTCTAACAAAATTTCACCAGCTACGATATTGCCGAATAGACGGAAAGCAAGTGTAACTGGTTTTGCAATTTCCTCAAAAATATTAAGGATTAGCAAAGCCTTATAAGGTTGTACAAAATGATTGAAATAGGATAAGCCTTTAACTTTAATCCCCATAACCCATACCACTAATGTGCTACATAGAGCTAATGCAATTGTAGTATTAATATCGGATGTTGGTGATGTTAAAGCCTTAAACGTTGGCATTAAACCCAGTTCGTTCCCTACAAAAATAAATAAGAAAAACGTAAATAACAAGGAACTTACCATCGGCCAATGACGACCCAAGTTCGGAGCTAGCTGCCCCTCTAAGCCTTCTAATATAGCTTCCACTATATTTTGCAAGCCTACAGGCACCAATTTACGTCCTCGGGTGGCCAATACTGTTACCAGTATTACAATAGCCATAGTAACCCATGTAGCAATCAAGGTATCAATATTAAATGTTAACCCCAACCACTGCACGACCTCATGGTGTCCCGCATGTAATTCCACGTTCTCAACCCCTTCCATAAACCTAATAAAAACCTAATATATTTACATTAATATAAATATAATATATATGTATCATCATACATCGTTATAGATATATAATCAACACTTAAAGGGTAAACAATTCCAAATAATCATAAATAGAATGTATTCAATGCATTATTAGAATACGACTCCATGTCTTATTAAAATCCACATCAATACATTAATTTAAATGCAATAAAATTCTTAATTAAAATAATAAAAATTAGAACCGTCCACTAAGCCGCCAATACACTATATAAAGTGCAGGCTGGATAAGTGCAATCGCTACAAACATACTAATTGCTTCTACATGGGGAATCTTCAAACCTAATACGACTAAAGATCCAACAAGCATAAGACGCCACACCATCTGTCTACGCGCCTTACGAACAGCCTTATAAGGATCACCTAATATAATTGCTTGACCATGTAGTGCAAGGCTAAGCAAGTAGAGCACCATTATAAAAATGCCCCACAGCCAGCCCCATACATAGTGTTGTAATCCGCATGCAACCTGTATTATCACCCCTAAAAAGGCAATAAAAAAACAAGTCAGCAGCACGCGCACTATGAATTTTATATATTGATTCATACATACCTCACTACTTAACTTGTTTATATAGCATATAAAATCCTGTTATAGCTCCTATTAGGCCAAATATGACCATACAGAGTGGCTCCGTTTGTAGCCAACTATCTAATTTATGACCTAGCCAAATAAAACCACCTATACAGGAGACCAGTGTGACCCCCGCCGAAGTTGCCATGGCGAGGGCTTTCACAAGATCCTTATCCATATTATTTACCAAAACGTTCAGGACGATGCGCATCACCTAAGAATTCATGTCGCAACGCTTGAATGATGCGTTCAGAGGCTTTTCCGTCACCATAGGGGTTAACAGAATTAGACATTAACTTATACGCTTCAGCATTGCTCAATAATTCATAAGCGGCTTTATGTACCGCATCCTTATCAGTACCTACAAGGCGAACAGTGCCTGCTTCTACCGCTTCAGGACGTTCTGTCGTATCACGTAATACGAGAACTGGCTTACCAAGAGCTGGGGCTTCTTCTTGAATCCCACCTGAATCAGTCAAAATCAAGTAAGATTTAGCCATCAAGTTTGCAAACGGTTCATAGTCAAGAGGGTCAATTAATGTAACACGCTCCACAGAACCAAGTTCCTCTTGTACAACTTGGCGAACTTTAGGATTTTTATGTACAGGGAAAACAACTTGAATATCTTCAAATTCATTGATTAAATCTCGAATGGCTTGATATACATGGCGCATAGGTTCACCTAAGTTTTCTCGGCGATGTGTGGTAACAAGAACCGTACGTTTTTTAGGATCAAGAGCATTAATAGCTGCATCATCGAATACATAGCTGTCTTGTACCGTCGTATCAAGAGCATCGATAACAGTATTCCCTGTTACATAAAGATGTTCTGTATTAATATTTTCTTTTTTTAAATTGCTTTCAGAACTAGAAGTAGGCGCAAAGTGATACGTCGCGATCGAACCCGTCAATTTTCGATTCATCTCTTCAGGGAATGGAGAGTAAATATCACCTGTCCGTAGCCCTGCTTCCACGTGACCTACAGGAATTTCTTGGTAGAAAGAAGCCAATGCCCCAGCAAAGGTAGTTGTAGTGTCACCATGAACGAGTACCACATCAGGTTTTGCTTCTTCTAATACATCTTTAAGGCCCATCAAAGCACGATTAGTTACATCATATAGTGTTTGACCTTGGCTCATAATATTTAAATCATAGTCTGGGGTAATATTAAACAAGTTTAGTACTTGATCAAGCATATCTCGATGCTGTGCCGTAACGGTGACGATAGGTTCCATATCTGGTGCTGCTTGTAATGCTTTTACAAGAGGAGCCATCTTGATAGCCTCAGGTCTTGTACCAAAGATTGTCATAACTTTTAACATAGTTGCCTCCAACGTAGTAGGATAGAAAAAATGGGGCGCCAAGCGCCCCACAGATGGTTATTCCTTATGAGAATCATCAGTATTCTCCAAGGCTTTAGCCAATTCATCGCGATCAAAGGATATGGTATCATCCGAGTCGCTGCGTTCAATTGTAGGACGTGGTAACGGATGCCCTGCCGCATCACTATGCATGATAACGCCAAGACGTCGTGCAATATAAATACTACACAAGAAAATTACTAATACCAAAGTCGCGCCGACCCAAGCATTGACCTCTGCAACGATAACAGATACACCGCCGAAAAGAGCTGTTACTGCATACATCAACAATACAGCTTGCTTTTGTGTTAATCCTTGTGCCAATAAGCGATGGTGAACATGACCTTTATCGGGTTTAAAGATGGGACGTCCACTGATTTTACGGCGCACAATGGCAAATAAGGTGTCTAAAATAGGCAAGCCTAACACAATGGCAGGTACCACTAGAGCAATCATAGCCGCCGTCTTCACAGCGCCCATAACGGAAATAGCTGCTAATGTATAGCCTAATAACATGGATCCCGTATCACCCATGAATATTTTTGCAGGATTGAAGTTATACCGCAAGAAACCTACAGTCGCACCTGCTAAAGCAAGAGAGATACAAGCAAGATCAGTTTGACCAAGTTGCAATGTCATTGCACAAACAGCGATACATGCGATAAAGGAAATACCTGCAGCCAAGCCATCAAGGCCATCGATGAGGTTTACAATATTTGTAAAACCAACTATCCAGAAAATAGTCAATGGAATAGCCCAATACTTGAGATATACTACACCACCCCAAGGAAGGTTAATGAAATCTACTCGAATATCATAAGCCACCAAAATAGCGGCTGCTATAATTTGGCCCATTAACTTAGTTTTTGGCTCAATTTGTTTAATGTCGTCCCAAATACCAACTAGCACCAAAATGACTGTACCAAGGACAAACCCAAACAATTTATGATCATGCGGAATGGAATCGTTAAAAAGAACCGATCCCACATAACCGAGAAAGATTGCTAATCCACCAAGTCGTGGAATCGCACCATGATGCACCTTTCGAGCATCAGGCTTATCTATTGCCCCAACAGCAACGGCAAAGCGTTTTACCAATGGGGTAAGTGCAAAGGTTATGATGAGCGCTAGTGCAAAGGCCCACACATAATCGAGCACATATTCACTCATAAGACACCTCCAACAAGTAGGTTGTAAAAACGGATTAGTTCGTTAAGCTACGAATAGGAGCAGGAATTCTGCCACCACGGGCGATGAACTCGGCTGCACTATATGGACTCACTTCGATAATAGGAGCATAACCTAATAATCCACCAAATTCAACAACCTCTCCAACAGTCTTACCAGGTACAGGAATTACACGAACCGCAGTTGTCTTATTATTAATCATACCAATTGCTGATTCATCTGCAATGATAGCAGAAATGGTGTCAGCAGTAGTGTCTCCAGGAATAGCAATCATATCAAGCCCTACAGAACAAACACATGTCATGGCCTCTAATTTATCAAGTGTCAAACTACCACAGGATACAGCATCAATCATGCCTGCATCTTCCGAGACAGGAATGAATGCACCACTAAGACCACCTACGTGAGAGGAAGCCATAAGACCACCTTTTTTCACCGCATCATTAAGTAATGCTAGTGCCGCTGTAGTGCCATGACAACCACAAGAGGACAAGCCCATTTCTTCAAGAACATGAGCTACAGAGTCACCTACAGCTGGCGTTGGCGCCAAAGATAAATCAATAATACCAAATGGTTTACCTAGGCGGCGAGATGCCTCTTGGGCTACCAATTGACCTACGCGCGTGATTTTAAAAGCAGTACGTTTAACCGTTTCTGCTACAACGTCAAAGGATTGACCTCGAACGGATTCAAGCGCATGTTTTACAACGCCCGGGCCAGATACACCTACAGAAATAGCACTATCCCCTTCTGTTACCCCGAAGAAAGCACCCGCCATAAATGGATTATCCTCTACAGGATTACAGAATATTACGAGCTTAGCACAACCAAGAGCATCATTATCCTTTGTAAGCTCTGCAGTTTTCTTAACGATGATTCCCATGTCTCGCACTGCGTCCATGTTAATACCAGTTTTAGTAGAGCCCACAGCAACAGAGCTACAAACGATATCCGTAGTTGCCAGCGCTTCAGGAATAGAGTCAATCAAAATGCGGTCAGCTCGAGTGGCGCCCTTTGTTACAAGCGCAGAAAAGCCGCCAATAAAATTAACACCTACAGTTTTTGCAGCACGATCCATAGCTTCCGCCACAGGAACATAAGATGTTAAATCACTACCTCCTGCAACTAAAGAAATGGGTGTTACAGAAATACGCTTATTGATAATAGGGATGCCGAATTCTCGCTCAATATCTTCCCCTGTAGATACAAGATGTTCTGCCTCTTTTGTAATACGGTCATAAATACGGTCACATAGCTCTTTACCAGAACTAGATGCACATTCAAGCAAGCTAATTCCCATCGTAATAGTACGAACATCAAGCTTGTTATCGTGAATCATCTGATTCGTTTCTAAAATATTGTCGATAGATAACATAGTGCCTCCTATCCTACACGGTGCATGCTCAAGAAAATATCAGCATGTTGTGCACGGATTTCAACACCTAGTTCTTTACCTTGAGTCGTCAAAGCCTCTTGGATAGCTGTAAGATTTTTCATATCTTCAGACTTGGTTTCACACATCATAATCATATTGAAAACGCCATCGAGGATGGTCTGATTAATGGACATAATATTTACACCGTAGTTAGCGAGTACAGTACTAACTCCAGCAATGATACCAACGCGGTCTACGCCGACAACGGTAACAACTAATTTCATAACATCACCTTCTCTAAGCACTACAAACTATATAGCCAGTATAGGGCATTCAATAAACTATATTAATATATTATAACACATTTATTATTTTTCATGAGTGAAATCTTTATGAGTTTTCTAGTGAAAACAACATGTTACACTTCGTCAGACAAAGCACTTGTTACAATCTCTTCACCAGCAGTTAACAATGCGATAAGACCTTTATCCCCTTTATAGCTTTCACCATAAATTTTATATAAATCTTCAGTACCAGATGGACGTGCTACAAACCAGCCCGTTTCCGTTTCCACACGAACGCCATCGATAGGCATATCTTTATACAGAGAAGTAGTGCGAACATTAGTAATCGCATCACCATCTACTTCGGTAGCCGTAATGGAGCTTGCATTTAATTGTTTCAACTTAGCCTTGGCCGCCTTTGTACAAGGTGCATCAATACGACCAAATCGAGGATCGCCACACCCTACAACAAGATTATTATAGAGACGGTCAACAGTAGCCCCCATAACGGCATACATTTCCATCGCAAGGAGAGCCATTACCATGCCATCTTTATCAGTAGTCCATACGGTACCGTCTTTTTTAAGGAACGATGCACCAGCAGATTCTTCACCGCCAATGCCAATCTCACCATCGAATAATAGGGAACTAAAATATTTAAAACCTACTGGAACCTCATAAACAGGAACCTCTTTACTAGCAGCCCATTTATCAATCATAGTGGTACAAACAACGGTTTTACCGACCCCTTTATTTGTCCAACCACGAGTCGTAAACAAATAATCCGCCGCAGTCACAAGGAATGCGTTTGGAGAAGCTAGCCCATACGGACTAACGATACCATAGCGGTCATAATCAGGGTCATTCCCAACAGCGAGATCATAATTACCAATTTGTTTAATTACGTCAGCCATGGCATATTCAGATGAACAATCCATACGTACCTTACCATCATGGTCATAGGTCATAAAGCTAAAGGTCGGATCATACTCATCATTAATAATATCTAGGTTTAGATTATACCGCTCTTTAATAGCACGCCAATAACCTAGCCCACTACCACCGAGAGCATTAACGAGGACCTTAGGTTTTGCACTTTGGATTGCCTCCATATTAATGATAGAAGATAGTTCTTCTACATATAGACCTTTATAGTCATATGGAACCTGTTGGTCGGGTTCAATATTGTCGATACTAATACGTTTAAATCCTTCTAATTCACAATATGCGTGAACATATTCATTGGCACGTGTTTCAATCCATTTAGTAATCAACGTATCCGCTGGACCACCATTGGTAGCGTTATACTTAATGCCACCATTATCTGGAGGATTATGAGACGGCGTAATCACGATACCATCAGCCTTATCATCGTGGCTTTCATTATAACGAATAATAGCACGAGATATAGATGGTGTCGGCACGAAATCCATATCGGAATCAACCATTGCAGTTACACCATTGCCAGCAAGGACCTCTAGAACCGTCACAAGGGCTGGCTGAGATAAAGCATGTGTATCTTGACCGACGAAAATCGGACCTGTAGCGCCGAATTGACCACGGCCATCACAAATAGCCTGTGTAATAGCGGCCACATGTAAATCTGTAAACGTACTATTTAAAGATGTACCGCGATGGCCAGATGTGCCAAAGGATACGAGTTGTGTCGGATCTGTAATATCCGGAGCATTATCAAAATATGCATCCACAAGGGTTTGCACATCGATAATATCTTGTTCTTGTACAGGCGTACCTGCTAATTTGTGAGTCATAGAAACCTCTAATCTTATCTTGAGGGCAAGCCCTCTCATTTTACAACCTTGATATTCGATCAATTACATTAAATTATTTCCAAAATGTATGTATCATTCATAAAATATTATATTTACACATAATTAATATAAGATGACAACAGCCAGAGATTTTATCATAATTCTTTATTTTGATTTATTACAACTATTTTCATCTATATCTATTACAACATTATTGTTCGCTTCGGTAGTTCTATCTTTTGATTTCAGCTGTTTAGATATTTCCGCAGGAACAATAGGTTGAGTAAAACCTTGCCCGATAACCTCTTGGGCATCAGTAATCAAGATAAACACATTTGGGTCCGCTTCTTGAATAACCTCTTTCAATTTATTTACCTGCAGCAAGTTGACTGCAACCATCACAATTTGCTTAGGCGTCCGTGTATAGGCACCAATACCATTAATAATAGTGGCACCACGACCAACCTTATTGATAATACACTCACATACTTCATCGGTGCGATAGGTAATGATAAAAGCAACTTTACGTTGATTAAAGCCGATTACCACCTTATTTGTAATAATAGTATACACATACACACTGATAAGAGTTACAGCTACCGCTTCAAGTCCAACAACGCCGACAGCAACTAAGAGGATGGCACAGTTGATAGCGCTATTAATGGACCCCATTTGAAGGCCATAATATTTACGAACGATAAGTGCAATTGGATCAAGGCCTCCTGTATTACCACCTACACGGTAGACGATACCAAGCCCTAGTCCAGTTGTGATACCTGCCATCATAGAACTGAGTAGTGGATCCTTAATAATCATGTCATATTGCAAGAAACTAAACAGATCAATCATCCACGATAACATGAGCGTACCATACAAGGTATTAAGCACTACACGTTTACCAAGCCACTTCCAAGCAGCCCAAAATATAGGGACGTTCAAAATAACGTTCCAAGAACCAACGGATAATCCCGTTAGATAATACAAAATCAACCCTACCCCACTAATACCAGTACTAACCAGTTTGTGAGGTAGTACAAAGGCATCTAAACCAGCACCAAAAATTGCACAACCAATAGCAACTATGACACATTGATAGACAACATCTTTATACTTGGCGAACATAGCTCCCTCCAAATTGCCATTTCACTATAAATATTCTATAATGAACTAATTAAAACATACGCTGTTTACAATGCTTTTAATAATCAAACAACAGGTATATACAAAATCATCATAAACCACTTAATGGTTATTTTCAATCACTTTATAACAGTATAAAATAAACATATAAACTGCATATATTTTGTACATTACAAACGAGGCTATTATGAGTAAAAGTTTTGAGCAACTCGGTTGCAGCAAAATTAATATTGGGCTTGCTATTACAGGCAAGCGTGACGATGGATACCACGACATCGATTCTATATTTCAATCGATTCGCCTTAGTGATTCTATTTATTTCGCTAAGCATCATTCCGTAGTATTTTCTGGTGGCGCTCCCGAATTGCCTGACTACATGCAAAAACTCGTAAGCTATGGAGAAGATAATCTCGCGCTCAAAGCGTTACGCGCCATACAGGCCTATACGGGTTGTAAAGCCGGTGCCGCCATCCACCTATTAAAACGCGTTCCTATTCAAGCGGGTCTTGGTGGCGGTAGTGCAGACGCAGCAGCCATGTTATTAGGTCTCAACCGCTTTTGGGACTTACGGCTCACACAAGAGGAACTTTTAAATATTGGTGCCTCACTAGGATCTGATGTGCCGTTCCTACTACAAGGTGGTACAGCTCGCGGAACTGGTCGTGGCGAAGTGTTAACCTATAGCCAATCGCCAGAAGCACATTGGCTATTACTAGTAAAGCCAAAGGTATCTATTTCTACAGCGGTTGCTTATGGTCGCTTCAACGGTAAATCTAATGCCACCGCAAAAACAATCGATACCGTTCTGAATCATCTTCAGAATAATGATTTACAATCTGCTTTCACTAGTAGCGCTAATACTTTCGAAGAATTATTATTCCCAGATCACGAAGAACTAGGAATATGTAAGGAGTTTTTCACCAACCGTGGTTACCCAACCATCATGACAGGAAGCGGTCCTACGATGGTAGTATTACTTAACAAACCTATGGAAGCCTTACAATTACAAGAAGAGATTAAAGCAGCTGGTCATGATTGGCTGTCACTCATTACTAAAACATGTACACAGGAGGACTTAGTATGACAAAACGGTTACAACCTATACGACTCGATGCGTATAAACCACTAAGAGAAGTGGTAAGTGAAACATTGCGTCAAGCCATCCAAGATGGGGTGTTAAAACCTGGGGAGCGCCTCATGGAAATTCCCCTTGCCGAAGAGTTAGGTGTAAGTCGTACCCCCATTCGTGAAGCCATACGTAAACTAGAACTAGAAGGCTTTGTCGTTATGGTTCCTCGTCGCGGTACCTACGTTGCCAACATATCTTTAAAGGATATCACTCAAGTATTTGAAATTCGCTCTGCCCTTGAAGAACTTGCAGCAGGCCTTGCAGCAGAACGCATTACAGAAGAGGAAATCGAAACGCTGGAAAGAATGCTCGTAGAAATTGGCGATCATATGGAAAACAAAAATATGGAATCCGTCGTCGCTGCGGATGTAGAGTTCCACGAAGTCCTCTACCGCGCTTCTCGTAACGAAAGATTGGCTGATATTGTTCACAATTTACGAGAACAAACCTACCGTTTCCGCAGTTTCTCCATGAACCAACCAGGTCGTCTTAGAAAAACTTGGGAGGAGCATCGTCAATTAGTGGAAGCCATTGCCTCTCACAATGCTGCGCAAGCTCGCAAACTAGCTCGAATTCACATGGAACATTCTGAACAAACCTTGTTGCAAGGAATGGAAGAGTCACAAGAATTTACTAAGGCATAAACAACATCCTACAAAAATACTATATAAAGCAAAAATCCTTCCTATTTGTGAAGGATTTTTGTTTTACATAGTCTATAGAAATTGATACAATATCATTGATTAGTATGAAATATGGATTTTTTATAAGAAAGGGAGTTTTTATGGAAGCAATGCTCAATGATGCTATATCCACCATAAACGGTTATTTATGGAGTTATTTCATCATTTTTATTCTCATCGGCGCAGGTCTCTTCTTTACGATGACAACGAATTTTGTACAAATTCGCATGATTAAAGAAATGATTCGCCTCGTAATTAACGGCGCAGGTAGCTCTACAGAAAAGAACCATGTATCCTCATTTCAAGCATTCTGTGTTAGTACCGCATCTCGTGTAGGTGTTGGTAACATCGCAGGTATAGCTATTGCCGTTGTACTTGGTGGCCCTGGTGCTATTTTCTGGATGTGGGTTATCGCACTCATCGGTGCTGCCACTGGCTTCATCGAATCTACATTAGCACAAATCTACAAAGAACCTGTTGCTAAGGGCGGTTTCTATGGCGGACCAGCTTACTATATTTGGTATGGTCTAAACAACAAGGCATTATCTGTTCTATTTGCTATTTTAATCAGTATTACCTATGGTTGGATTTATAATTCTGTACAAGCCAATACTTTGGCTGCATCTCTCCAGGTATTTAACCTTGATGTGTCCTATACAGGCGCTGTAGTAGCAGTCCTTCTTGGTATTATCATATTCGGTGGTATCAACCGCGTTGCAAAAGCATCTGAAATCATTGTTCCTATCATGGCGATTCTATACATTGCTACTGCGTTATTTGTGGTAATTATGAATATCACCCAATTCCCACATGTAATCTATACTATTTTCTCCTCCGCATTCGAGCCTGTTGCAGCAGGTGGTGGCTTATTAGGTGCTACTGTTATGAATGGTATCAAACGGGGGCTCTTCTCTAACGAAGCCGGTGAAGGTTCTGTTCCAAACGCAGCCGCTACGGCAGCTGTTAACCACCCTGTAGAACAAGGTCTTGTACAAGCATTCGGCGTATTCCTTGATACATTCATCATTTGTACAGCTTCTGCTTTCATCGTACTCATCGTGGGTGATTACAGCACTACAGGTCTAACAGGTATTGCTCTTGTACAACATAATCTAGCTCAACAGCTTGGGTCTTGGGCGCCTACAGCCGTAGCCATTTTCATCGTTATGTTCTCCTTTAGTTCCTTAATTGGTAACTATTACTACGGTGAAATCAATATCAGCCACTTAACAAACAAACGATTCTACCTACATTTGTTCCGTATTGGCGTAATTCTTATGACATTTGTTGGCTCTATTGCCTCTCTAGATCTCGTATGGAACCTAGCCGATTTATTCATGGCTTTCTTAGTATTAACTAACGTAAGTTCCATCGTACGCATGGGGCGCACAGCAGGTCTTGCGCTTGATGACTATATCAAACAACGTAAAGCAGGTATTGAAACGCCAGTATTTAACCGTTCTATTCTAAACCACACGTACGGCATCGTATGGTGGGGTGATGGTCAAACTACAGACTCCTCCGTACCTCCTACTCCGATTGAAGATACTGTGGAAAAATAAAATATATCGACGTATGAGGCTGGTGAAAGTATCTTTCACCAGTCTTTTTCGTATAATCTTCAAAATAGTTTATTAGTACATATATAAAGGTCTATATTTTTCAGAATATAGATCTTTATTTTTTTGTAAAAGTATCCATTTTCATAGATAAAAATATTGTTCACTAGCAGATTGTACCGTGATAAAGATCACAGTAATTATCTATATTTTTACAATATTCAAAGGTCAAAAACTATAGAATATATTTATGAAAATATAAAGGGTATTCTGTTTACAATGTCGAATACTTAAGTATGCGATAAAATTAGCACTAATTAAACTATTAATTTACTCTATTATCCAGGAGGTAATTATGAGCGGTTATAACCCATATGAAAACATGTTAAACACATTAGACGTAGCAGCTGAAAAGCTCGGCTATACTCGTAGTGAATACGAAGTGTTACGTCACCCAGAACGGGAACTAAAAGTAGCGGTTCCTCTTCAATTAGATAATGGTGAAGTTCGAGTATACGAAGGCTATCGTTGCCAACATTCCACATTGCGTGGTAGCGCTAAGGGCGGTCTTCGTTTCCATCCAGATTCCGATGAAAACGAAGTGCGTGCACTTGCGGCTTGGATGACCATTAAAAACGCTATCGCTAACATTCCTTATGGCGGTGGTAAAGGCGGCATCAAAGTCGATCCAAAAACTTTAAACCCTCGTGAATTAGAACGCTTAACTCGTAACTTCGTACGCCGTATTGCACCTATCATCGGTGTTAATACAGACGTTCCTGCACCAGACGTAAATACGAATGCTCAAATCATGAGCTGGATTGCTGACGAATACAGCACATTAAAAGGCGAATGGAGCCCAGGTATCGTTACAGGTAAACCAATCGAAGTTGGCGGTTCCTTAGGCCGTAATGAAGCGACTGGTCGTGGTTGCCTCATCGCATTGCAAAGCTACCTTGCTAAGAAAAACTTGGATATCAAAAACCTTACTGTTGCAGTTCAAGGCTTTGGTAACGTAGGTTCCGTAGGTGCTCGTCTCATTGCACAAGCAGGTGCAAAAGTTGTGGCTATCGGCGACGTAAGCGTTAACATCTACAATCCTAACGGTCTCGATGTTGAAAAAGCATATGAATATGCTAACTCCCATGGTCGTTCCCTCGAAGGTTACAGCGAACCAGGCATGACTACAATTGGACCTCAAGAGTTATTGGCTCAACCAGTTGATGTATTATACATGGCAGCCCTTGAAAACCAATTAAACAAAGACAACATGGAAAATATCCAAGCTAAGATTATCTTGGAAGGCGCTAATGGTCCTACTACTAATGATGCGGATAAATACTTCTATGAAAAAGGCATCGACATCATCCCTGACGTTCTTGCTAACGGCGGCGGCGTAGTTGTATCCTATTATGAATGGGTACAAAATAAAGCAAGCTTCTACTGGACTGAAGAAGAAGTTAATGAAAGATTAACTAAGAATATGCAAAATAGTTTCGAAGCTGTTTGGGAAATGCAACATAAATACAATGTACCTCCTCGTCAAGCAGCGTACATGGTTGCTCTTGAACGCCTCGTAGTTGAAACTAGATGGCGTGGCTATAACTGCTAAACTCCTATACCTCCATACATGTTAGCCATAAAAAAGGCGTAAGCTCGATTTGAGCTTACGCCTTTTTATTTGTATTCGTTAATGCTCCATATGAATAGAAATTAACGCCCTCTCTTTAGTTTTATTTGAAAGCACCTAATAATGCAGCCATGCTAGGACGACTGATCAAAACTTTCACCAATACAGAACCAAGAATCGCTGGAATAGTTTGACCCACGATGAGGTTCAACACTAATGGCCAGTACGGTAGACCAAGTAATGGACTGAGCCACATTGGTACACATAGTGCTGGCACAAATACGATTGGAAGCATTGCCCACCAAGTGCTGAGGCCAAGCTTGCGCATCCCTACGATGATGCCTGTCGTTACTACACCGACACCAAAGCCCCCTATCATATCGAGGATGCCAAGACCACCGAAAAGGAAGTTAGAAATGAGGTTGCCAATCCCCATGGGAATTACCAAGAACGGAAAGGCATAAGCAAGTGCATATAATGATGTTGCTATACGAATTTGATAAGCCCCGAAGGAAACGCTTTGCGTTACATACAGTACAACGATGTACAATGCCACAACCATGGCAGAAATAGTCAATTTGCGTGTAGAAATCATAACACTCACCTCCTCAAAATAAAAAAGCATGGCAAAACTACCATGCTTACAATGCTTATGAATTTCCGTAGTTTTGTTTAGAGACAGGATGGTTTCAAACTGTCTTATTTAGTTGTCGCCTTTAGGCAGTACTAATATATCATATATCTAATATTTTCGCAATTAATTGGGATTAAGGCGGACTTGTAGGATCATCTACGATTAGTATCAAGATTGTAAGGTGGGGGTGGTGGCAGATACCTTTCCTCATCGCTCCACTGGCGAACCGGTCATCGGCCTAGGGCCTTGACCTGCCAAAGTAGCCGCCTAAAAGGCGACTACTTGTCTAAGCCAGTTTATGGGAATTATAGTGCTGGGTCTTCAACTCCGTTTGCGTGGAAGGCTTTTGCTCTGTCGATACAGGTGCCGCAGTGTCCGCATGGTTTGTCTCCGCCTTCGTAGCAGGACCAAGTGAGGTGGTATGGTACGCCGAGGCGTAGGCCTTCTTTTACGATGTCAGCTTTGTTGGAAGTAATGAATGGTGCTTCTAAGGAGCATTCTTTACCGGATCCTTCAAAGATGGCGTCGCCCATAGATTTGTAGAATTGTTCTGTACAGTCAGGGTATGCATTACCCGCCGCATCATCACTGTGAGCACCGTAATAGATATAACCGCAGTCTAGAGATAGCGCCAAAGATGCTGCGGCGGATAGGAATAGACCATTTCTAAACGGTACATAGGTGCTTACTATCCCTTTGCCTTCTATATCTTGTTGTTCTTTGTAGGAACCTTGTGGAATATCTTCACTAGATTGTACTAATAAGGAGCAGTTACTAAAGGCAAATAGCTTAGCAACATCCATCGTTTTACCTTCCATGCCGTAGTACTCTAAAATAGCTATAGCAGCCTCTAATTCCTTACTATGTTTTTGACCATATTGAATCGATAAGGGTACCACATTATCTTTACCAAATCGTTCAATAGCAAGGGCTAAACACGTAGTACTATCTACACCTCCGCTAAATAGAACGACAGCTTTTTGTTTTTGAGCCATATTATCTCCTTATTCTGAATAACAGTTTTCAAAATATCTCGAACAATAAAGAATACAAACATAAATATATATTTCAACAATATATATATTTCGATAGTAAAAGTCCTAACGCTATTACAACAGCCTCATCCGTAGATGAGGCTGTGCATTTACATTCGCTGAAATTTTATAGATCAATAACCAATTCTACTGGACAGTGATCAGAGCCAAAGATTTGTTGGTGAATCTTAGCTTCTTGGATTTTATCGTCAAGACGTTTAGATGTGATGAAATAGTCAATTCTCCATCCTGTATTTCGTTCACGAGCTTTCCCCATGTAGGACCACCAGCTGTATTCTTCAATCGCATCTGGATAGAGATGGCGAAATGTATCAGTAAAGCCTGCACCTAAGAGCTCAGTCATTTTAGCACGTTCTTCATCGGAGAAGCCTGCATTTTTACGATTTGTCTTAGGATTTTTAAGGTCGATTTCTTGATGGGCTACATTGAGATCGCCACATAGAATTACAGGCTTTTTCTTATCTAATTCAAGTAGATAATTACGGAACGCATCTTCCCAAGTCATACGATAGTCAAGGCGTGCTAATTCTCGTTGGCTATTCGGTGTGTAGCAGCATACTAAATAGAAATTATCATATTCAGCAGTAATAACACGGCCCTCTTGATCGTGTTCTTCAATACCGATGCCATTAGTTACGGACAATGGCTTGATACGCGTGAATACAGCCGTACCACTATAGCCCTTCTTAACTGCACTATTCCAATATTGCTCATACCCTGGCAATTCCAAAGAAATTTGATCAGGTTGCAATTTTGTTTCTTGCAGGCAGAAAATATCAGCATCTAATTCGTTAAAGGATTCCATAAATCCCTTTGTTACAGCGGCGCGTAGACCGTTTACATTCCAAGAAATTAATTTCAATTCTTACTCCTTTACAATACGTCGCATCAATCTAATAATATTCACCGTATTTAAATTGGTGAAAGTCTCTTTCACATAAAATATACGTCAAGTTTTTGCTTAATGTAAGCTAATCTAAGGATTATATGTTAGCAATACTACTGCTTTTTATGTTTCTTAGCATGTCTTGCTTCTGCACGAGCCTTGCGGGCATTTTCATTTGCTTTAAGATCGCTTTCACGTTTCTCACGAAAATAGTTAGCCACCGCCGACAAGACAAGGATTACTAATACAGTTACATTAAACATACCTGGTCCGAAGGTATAGATGTGATAACACAAATAACCAAAGGCAACGACTGTTAATAATTGTTTTAATAAATTCATTCGTCCTCCTATGTTAGTTTAATGTTTCTACACCTGTGCTAAGAGGAAAACCTTCATACGTTACCCAGTCACTAGAACTACCAACATATAAAGCAGATTCAAGGCCTACTTCGCTCATGGTTAACAACGCATTGCAGGCAGTCACACCAGAGCCACAGTACGTTACAACTGGTCGATTTTGATAAATTTCGTTGTAATACTCAGCCTCTAAGTCTTTCAAAGACTTAGGACCATCTACAGTATAACCGCTTTCATAAAAGTGATTAACAGCCCCAGGGATATGTCCTGTCATGCCATCCATCGTATCTACTTGAGATCCATCATAGCGAAATGGCGCACGAGCATCAATGATAATATGATCTCCGCTTTCACTAGCCTTGAGCACCTCATCGCGACTCATAACCATATCCGTTTGCAACTCGTAGTTAAAGATAGATGGTTCAGCAGGTAACGGGGTCGGCTCTTTAGTTAGGAGATGGCCCTCTCGAACCCAACGTTCAATACCACCAGACAAAACGCGTACATCTGTTAAACCCATGTAACGTAGCGTCCACCAAAGTCGGCCCGCTAAGAATAGCCAAGAATCATATACTACAACCTTTGAATTACGAGTGATGCCATAAGACTCAAAGGTATGAGCCAACTGTTCCATATCTGGCAATGGGTGACGACCACCATGCTCACCTAAAGGACCAGTCAAATCCTTATCTAAATCTACCGCATAAGCCCCCTTAATATGGCCTTTTTTATAATCTTGATATCCTCTAGCATCTAAAATGATGACCCCATCGAGACAAGCTAATAATTCTTTAGGAGTGATAAAATTTGACATGTTGTACTCCTTTCTTTGATTATATCGAAAAATACAAATCTTTTAATATTATTATATACGACTACAACGGGATATACAATTAAATGCTACGGATATTAAAAACTCATCACAATTGCGTAATCCATCTTCAATAGCAGATAATACATTACGCCCTTCCCCATTAGCAATAAGTTCCGAAGATGTAGCAAAATTGATTAACTGATTCGATTCTGACATAACGAACTCCCCATATAATGAATACTATACTTGCTATTATACCAGCCGTAGCTGCAACGTCTAGAGAATATATAATGTTACTTTCAAAAGTATATTTATTGAATCAGTTTATAGCCTAATTTATCGTTTAATCGCTAATTATAAATATAAATACATGTCCAAATCTAACATTTTCATCTTTTCCTTATAATTATCGTATCTATACGTCTTTTTTGCCACGTAAAGTTGTGATATAATGTAAATAATTACTCTTAGGGCATTAATCTGTCCAAATGGATCCAAAAGAGTTAGTGTGTTTTCAAGGAGCGTGCGCAGTTGAAAAAGGGGTACATCAAGTTAATAGCAGCCATTGTGCTTGGTGCTGCTATTATCGGTGGTGGGATCTATGGGGTGTATACACTCTTATCATCCAATACAACGACAATTTTATATCGATCAACCGTTGACGATAAAATCAACGCCATACGACCTTATATTATTGCATTAGATGCATATAACTCGTACAGTGTAGCCTATGCTAGCCAATTACAACCAACGCTTGAAGAGTTGCGCAATGGTTCTCATAATACGACGATTACCTTACCTAAATATAAGGAACTTAAAGCTGCATTAGAGGTAGCAAAACAAGATAGTTCAACGCCCTACGAAGATGTAAACCAAGCGACAAATGATGTCCTCGTAGTGCTTGATCAAATTATTCCTATTGCAGATCAGTTGCAATCTTACTATGTGGAACGTCGTTACGAAAAGGATAATTATAAAGGCAGCGATGAGCTAGCCGCTCAATATGTACCGTTAGCTGAACAGTTCTATGCTACATATAATGCATTAGATTTAGCTTTAGATAACCGTAATAATGAGCTTTATAACGAGCGCATGACTGAGTATCAGGGAGAAAAACGGGAAAATGCGGTTAACTTTATAGAGATAAATCTCATAACCGCACAAACTATTGACCTTATTGATCCAGATGGGAATACAGACACCCAAAAGGTAGAATCAAACTTACAACAAATTACACAACGCCTCAATAAATTACAACCTGGTACTACACCAGAAGTACAAAATGCAGTAAGAGAGTATCAAGACTCAGTAAAAGAATTTGTGGCAGAGGCACGCAACTACATCATTATCAACTCGTCATATGGCGAAGCTTATACGCAATTATTTACCAAGTATAATAAAATGATTAGTAAGGCCAATGCAGTTAATATGGCGGACTTAGACGTAATAGAGAAAAAATAATAGTTAGATAACACAAAGGACTAGCCCGTGTAAGCTAGTCCTTTTATTTTTATGTAAGCATCAAACTTTATTTCTTTTTCAAATCTTTTGTGATGATGTAATATTCAGACGGTGTTATCTTAATACCATCAATATGTTTATTACCTACAATATTGATTTTAGGGTATCCAAGGAATAATGCTACAGCGTTATCTAACATCAGTTGTTGAGCATTGATAACCGCATTACGACGCACCACTGGATCGTTACTGCTTTCACCAAGAGCCAACAATTCATCGAAACGAGGATTGGAGAAGCCAGAGCCATTAGTTTCAACGCCTGTCCCCCAATATTGTTTCAAGAACCATACTGGTTGACCAGTATTAGCGGTTACAATACTAGATATAATCATATCATAATCACCAGATTGAGCTAATGTGTCGATGACAGCATAATCTACGATTTTAATTCGTAAATCTACACCGATTTTCTTATAGTCCGCTTGCAATGCTTCCGCATATAATGGCAACTCAGGACGAGTTGTATAGGCATAAAAATCAAGTACTAGATTTTCACCATCTTTATCGACAATGCCATCACCATTCGTATCTTCATAACCTTCCCGTTTAAGTAATTCTTTGGCTCGCTCTACATTATATTTATTAGGATCCCGTAATTGGTTAAAACCATAATCGATAGATGGTGGCAATGGAGCCGCACCAGCTACAAACGTATCCTTCATGAGATTTTTCGCATAAGACTCGCGGTCAGCCGCTGCAATGAGGGCTGCACGTAGATTTGGATTTTGTAGTTTCCCCTTTTGACTCATACGAACAAATACATCACGCAAGGAAGCCATTTCGTAGATAGTGAAGTTCTTATCATTTTGGAAGATACTATATTCGCCAGGTCCAATACTAATAGCCATATCTACATCACCAGATTGTAATGCCATAGCACGCGTATTTGCATCATTAATAGATGGGATTTCAACCTTAGCAAAGCCAGCCTTACCGTCCCAGTAATTATCGTTACGTTTTAGTTCGGCACGCTCTTTTGTGAAAGAAGATACTACATATGGACCAGTACCAATAGGACCTTCCTTTGCAATATCACGACCATTCGCTTCTGCTGTCACGTCCATAATCAAGAACAATGGATCGCCTAACAAGTTAGGCAAGTTATAATATTCCTTGTCAGTCTTGATGGTCAACTCCTGACCGTTAGCAGTAATTTCCGTATAGTTAAAGAACGTTTTTGCTCGTTTACTCTTAGCAAAGGTCCGTTCTAAAGATGCTTTTACCGCCTCAGCTGTCAATTTATTACCATTTGAAAATTTGACTTTATCATTGATAGTGAAAGTCCACGTCAATTTATCATCACCTTGTTTCCAAGAGGTAGCAAGCCACGGGGTTGCCTTCATTTGATCATCAAACTTGATAAGCGTTTCACCTACACCAAAGCGTACAACAGCCCAACTAAAATAATTTTCTGTTGGTTCTAATGTGCCAGCAAAGTTAATAGCCCCTACCTTTAATACATCATTAGATGAAGAAGAGTCTTGATTCATACAGCCAACAGTCCCGAGCATAGTCATACCAAGGGTCATACCTATTAGTAAAGCCTTGCGTAATCCTTTCATTTATACACCTAACCTTTCTACACACATTAACTATCTATTTATGCTCAGATACTCACTATGTTTTGTATTAACATAATCTAGTAAATATAACCTGCTTTTACAATAGTTAATATAGAGAGAATCTATGTACATCACTTCATATGAGCATATCTTATTATACCCATAGGGGTATATTTCATACAGTCAACTATACTATAGATTAGGTGTTAACACAATGTATAATTTGAGAAACATTTCAATATATCTATTAAAAAATTTCATATCTTAACTATACATAAAAAAATAGCAGTTAGTCTTGAAACTAACTGCTATTTTAAGTTTACCTATCCGCTCTAAGCCTCTACGTTTCAAAGCTATACTTTTAAAAGTTTTAAAACAAGCTCTCTAAGCTTCTAATGCAGCCTCATCCAAGGTAAGTGGCTTATGATCTTGACCAATTTCAAAGATGGAGCTCAATAAAACCTTTGTATATGGATGTTTTGCATCCGCCAAGTGGAAAGCATCTAGTTCTTCAACGATAGCACCTTTGTACATTACGACCACCTTGTGGCACATCGTACGAATAAAGGCAATATCATGAGCAATAAATAGGTATGTTAAATTTTTCTTTTTTTGTAAACGCGCCAAAAGGTACGCAATGGAGTCTTGTACGGATACATCTAGAGCACTAGTAGCCTCGTCTAATACGAGGATTTCAGGCTCTAAAACGATAGCACGAGCAATGGCAACACGTTGGCGTTGACCACCAGACATTTCATGAGGATAACGATGCATAAACTCACGTGGTAAATCTACCATTTCCAAATAGTCACCTGCGATTTGCTCTTCCTTTCCCTTTTCAAGAAGACCAAAATTATAGAGTGGCTCAAGGATGATATCTTTGACCTTCATACGTGGATTAAAAGCTGCAGATGGATCTTGAAATACCATTTGAATCTTTTTACGATATTCTTTCGTTTGTTCAGAGTTCATATGTTGAATCTCTACACCATCTACATAAATCTCGCCTTCCGTAATAGGAAGCATCTTCATGATCATACGAACCAATGTTGTTTTCCCAGAGCCAGATTCACCTACAATACCAAGGGACTGACCTTTTTCGAGAGTTATATTAATATCCTTACATGCTTCGAGCTCACCACCAGTAGGAAGTGGGAATCGTTTATATACATTCTTAATTTCTACTGCATAATTAGTCAATGTAACGACCTCCTCCCAATGTTGGTACAGCATCTTTTAATTGTTTCGTATATTCATTAGATGGATTTTCCAAAATATCTTGTGGTGTACCAGCATCTACAACGCGGCCTTTTTTCATAACAATAATATAGTCAGACATATACGCTGCTACACCAAGATTATGCGTTACCATAACGATTGCAGAATTATGCTCTTTGGCTAGTTCAAGCATTTGCATAACCACTTGAGATTGTGTTGTTACGTCTAGTGCAGATGTCGGTTCGTCACCAATGAGTAATGCTGGATCTAAGGCTAACGCCATAGCAATACCTACACGTTGACGTTGACCACCAGACAACTCATGAGGATAACGGCGAAGCATATCCGCACAGTTAGGAAGTGATACAGACTCTAACAACTCAATTGCGCGACGATCACATTCATCATTAGTGATTTCAATATGAGACCTAAACAATTCTCTAAATTGTTTACCAATACGAACAATTGGATCTAATGCACTACCACTATCTTGGAAGATCATCGCCATATCTTTACCACGTATGGCTCTCCATTCTGACTTGGATAGAGTACGAAGGTCGTGACCGTTAAAGATCATTGTACCGTCTGTAACCTCGCCACCTACAGGTAATAAGCCCATGAGGGCCCGGATCACAGTAGTTTTACCGGATCCGGACTCGCCTACGATGGTTAATACCTTACCGCGTTCCAAGGTAAAGTTCACATCCATAACAGCAGGCACACCTTGGTACGCTATGTTAAGGTTTTCTACAGTTAGTATGTTTTCTGCCATTATAGCTCCTCATTATTTTGTAATTTTGCTAGTAATCCAGTAGTAATCACTTGGGTACATTACAGCACCTTTCAAGTAAGAACCAGTAACGATATTAGTTTTAGGATAACCTAAGAATAATGCAGCGCCATCATTCATCAACAATTGTTGAATTTGGATTGCATAGTCACGACGTTTTGCTGGGTCGAATTCAGTTTCAGCTGCATCTAACAATTGGTCAACTTGTGGATTGGAGTAACCAGAACCATTTTGAGGGTTAGAACCATTGTTATTTGTATGCCAGTAGTTAGCCAAGAACCAGATTGGGTCACCTGTATTAGCAGTTACAATGTTGGAGATAAGCATATCATAGTCGCCTTCTTGACCCATTTTATCGATCAAGTTATAGTCAACTGTTTTGATTTTCATGTCGATACCAACTTTTTTGAGGTCTGCTTGAACAGCTTCTGCATAAAGTGGTAATTCTGCACGAGAATTATATACTACGAAGTTGAATGTTAATGGTTTGCCATCTTTATCAAGGATGCCATCGCCATCTGTATCTTTCCAGCCATCTTCTGCTAACAATTGTTTAGCGCGTTCAGGATTATATGTATTTGGATCTTTCAAGTCTTTGAAACCATAGTCCATGGATGGTGGAATTGGAGCGGAACCAGGAATGAATGTACCTTTTAACAATACATCAGCATAGTTTTTACGATCTGTTGCAGAGATTACAGCAGCGCGTACTTTATCGTCCCCAAGAATACCTTTTTGATTAATACGTGCCAATACTACACGAAGAGATGCAATTTCATCTACTTTGAATTTGTCATTGCCTTGGAACAAACCAATTTCACCAGGGCCGATGTTAACAGCCATATCTACGTCACCAGATTGTAAGCTCAAAGCACGCGTATTAGGGTCGTCAATAGAAGGAATTTCTACAGTTTTAAAAGGTACTGTACCATCCCAGTAGTTTTCGTTCGCAACCATTTCAGCACGTTCTTTAGTAAAGGATTTAACTACATATGGGCCTGTACCGATAGGGCCTTCCTTCGCAAAGTTACGGCCATCTTTTTCAGCTTGGACGTCAACGATTAGGAACAATGGATCCGCTAAAAGACCAGGCATATTAGGATATTCTTTTGTTGTATGAATAACTAATTGTTGACCATTAGCTTCCATAGAGTCATATTCGAAGAATGTTTTCGCACGATTAGACTTTGCAAAAGCACGTTCAATAGATGCCTTTACAGCTGCTGCATCAACTTTTTTACCATTGGAGAATTTCACCTTATCATTGATTGTGAAAGTCCATGTTTTATGGTCTGGAGATACCTCCCATTTAGACGCAATCCATGGTTGAGGTTTCATTTGCTCGTCAAATTTAGCCAATGTTTCACCTACGCCATAACGCATTACAACCCATGCGAAGAAGTTTTCTGTAGGTTCTAATGTGGATGCGAAGTTAGTAACGCCTACTTTTAATACATCTTTGTTAGCAGCACCATTATTATCAGACCCACACCCTGCGATGAAGGAACCCATCATTACAATGCTAAGACCTGCTAAAAGAGCCTTTTTCCAAGATTTTTTCATTTAAAATCTCCTTTTACAACTACATGCAAAACATAAAAACATTTAACATCATCACTATCTAAAATAGTTGTGATGGAAAAAACATAATTTCCTACCATTCATAATGAAACTTTCACTAGATGAAAGTTCAAATTTATGAAGATAAAAACAATTTTATCCTTGATTTTTAGGATCCACTACATCTCGTAAGGAGTCAGACCAAAGATTAAAAATAGATACTACAATTAAAATCGACATACCAGGGAATGCCATAAGCCATGGACTCGTTTGCAAGTACTGGCGGCCTTCATTAAGCATAAGGCCCCATTCAGGTGTTGGTGGCTGTGCACCGAAACCAAGGAAAGAAAGTCCTGCTACCTCAATCATGATAGCCCCAATATCAAGTGCACCTGTAGTAACAACAAGAGGCATAATATTAGGAATAATATGCCGTCTTAAGATAGTTGCTGTAGATGCCCCCATCATAACCGCAGCCGTTACATATTCTTCACCACGTACTTTTAATGTCATAGAACGTACTAGACGAGCATATTTTGCCCAACCTACAACAGATAAGGCTAAAATCGTATTTACAATGCTACCACCTAGAATACCAGCAATAGCAATAGCCAATACGATACCAGGGAATGATAACATGATGTCTGCTAAACGCATAAGAACCATTTCAACTTTACCGCCAAAATAGCCTGCTATAGCACCGATGATAGTACCAATGCTCACCATGATAACGACGATGGATACGCCCATGAACAAGGATAATTGAGTACCATAAATGATACGAGATAATACATCACGTCCTAATTTATCTGTACCAAACCAATGTTGGCTGCTTGGTGCTTGCAATGCCTGACTTATATTTGAGGTGAAAGCATCACCCGGTGCAAGCCAGGGTGCAAAGATAGCGATGAGAACAATGATAATCATCAACCCACTATAGAAAGAGAACAATTTATGTTTTTGAATAAATTCTGCCATTATGCTCTCTCCCTTTTCAATCTAGGGTCTAATAAGATATATGATGCATCAACCAATGCGTTAATACACATATATGCTAAAGCAACCCACAACACAAAACCTTCAATCAATGGATAATCGCGCATAGTAATAGCATAAATTGCCATATTCCCAAGTCCCGGCCAAGAGAATACCATTTCTACGACTGCCACACCACCTAGTAACCAACCAATAACAACACCAAGAATAGTGATGAGTGGTAACACCGCATTAGGTAAAATATGACCGAATAAAATTTTTATCTCACTAACACCGCGAGCACGAGCGCCAATAACATAATCCTTTTGCATTTCCTCAAGGATAACTAGCCGCACTTGACGCATGTATTTAGACCCAACAACAACTGCCAAAGTAATAGCGGGCAAAATAACACCAGACGCAGTCACTCGAGAGGATGCAATCGGTACAAGGCCCAATTTAAGACCGAAGATGTAAATCAGTACAAGACCTAACCAGAACGTAGGCATAGATACGCCTACGAAGGATAGAAATCTCAACACATAATCAACCCATTTGTTACGATTTAAGGCGCTTATAATACCTGCAGGCAATGCATAGAGCAGCGTAAATACTAAAGCCGTACCCGCTAACATTAATGTACCTGGTAAAGCCTCCAACATACGATCTACTACTGGTTTTTTAGCAGAATAACTCATCCCTAAATCACCTTGTGCGGCATTGACGACCCAGTTTGCATACTGTACTACAAATGGTTTATCTAACCCAAGCTGAGCTCGAGTTTCATCGATAAGCTCCTGAGATACGATAGTATCTGCCGTTTCAAGTAACATCGTTACTGGGTCACCTGGTGCTAAATAGGTGAGACAAAATGTCAAAAATGTGATGCCAAACAAGGTAACAATAAATTGCCCCAATTGTTTGACAAAGCGTTTGCCCATAGGCGCCTCCTAAACTCTCTAAACACTAACAACAATTCAAATGACAAACTAATGGTACTAGCTTTTTATATAGCGATGAAGCTTAAAGGCTAGGGAACGAAAAAAGGTTAGTTGCCCGACTAACCCAAATTAAGCACAGCATATGCATACCATGCCTTTAGAGCAGGCTTTCTGACTCTGATTCATCGCAACATTTCGGCCTTCCCAGTTTCCCAGTGACCCTATAATGAAACCTTGCTCCTCATTACAGCTATTTGCATAGTATGGGTTTTTCACCCATTTTCCTCTTTTACGCTCGGTAAATACCGACACTCACTAGTTCATTCATTTTTATCGATTATAAATATACTATATTAACACTCTATTTACAATACATATACCCCTTATGGGTATATGTATTTCGCATATTTTCAATATAATTTTTATACTGATAAAAAATATTGATTAATGATTAAATTCACAATCCTGCATAAAATTATATAAATTAACTTATATAAATAATTTTTTATTATATTTACTGTATATGACGGTATATATATTAATTTTAATAATAATAAAGCAATGTAAAAACTTTATTATAAAATCTTTTTATACACAGCAAAAATTTGATTAATAATAATACTCTTTATATTTTTTCATATCTAGCTCGCATTAATTATAAGTCTAATGCATGATTATGATAAAAAAGAGGCTATTACCAAGTAATAGCCTCTAATAAGACGAGATGTATTCAGTTAATCAATACTTTGTTGTAAGCGGTGTGCTCTGCGTGTATCCCACGCTTTACGCAAAACATAGATCACCAAGCCTATGCTTACTGCCACTGCGCTACCTACCATAGCATCAAAGCCACATGCGTAGATTGCATATAGGCAGTAAAGAACGCCTATACCGAACAAGTAATTAGAGCGTTTAATACGACTTTCAGCTACGCCAGCCATACGCATCATTGTAGGTACTGCCAAGATGCACAATACATACGGTACTACGTTAGTTACAACCGCTAAGTTTACTAGGATTTCAAACTGCTCACGCAAGGATTCGCTTGCAGTGAATAAAGTAAGTAATGTTTCAACAGCGAGTAAAATCAATACACCACGAACAGGAGCATCTTTGCTATTTACACGAGCGAATATTTTAGGGAAGTAACCATGTTCTGCTGCACTTTTGAAGACGCGAGACAATGTGAATTGCCAGCAAAGCAAAGCGCCAAAGCAAGAAATAACCATAGCAGCCATAACGATGTTTGCAATTGTATCATTGAACATGTATACGAATGTCAAACCGAATGGTGCGTTAGAATTTAATAAATCAACGTTAGGCACAATACCTGCCATAACGTTTGTGGACAAGATATAAACCACTGCCACTGCTAATGTACCCGCCACAGTTGCGATAGGTACGTTTTTCTTTGGATTCTCAACAGCATCAGCATTAGCCGCTGCGGACTCAAATCCTAGGAATCCCCATAAAGTTAGGGAAATAGATTGTTTTACCGCATCATAAAGCGGAAGATCATTTGGGTTCCATGCCGCCCAATAGATAGATGGATCAAACCAATACCAGCCGATTGTACCGATTAATAAAACCGGAACAATAGAGCCCCAAATAGTCATATTGCTGAGTCGACCTGTGAAACGATTCCCTCTGAAGTTTAGAATCGCTGCAAACCACAAGAGCACAATTGTTACTTGACTTGTTTGTGTCGCATTGAGGTCAACACCAAAGAAAGCTGCGCCATAACCTACGGCAGATACCGCGATGGCGATATTAGCAATGATGAGAGATATGCTGTAAGCATAGCTCGCCATAAAATGTCCAGTTTTACCGAAGCGATGTTCTGCATAACCGCCCATGCCCCCTTGTTTTTGGGAGAACATACCCGCTTGAGCAAAAATATACGCTAGTAAAAGCGCACCCACAGCTGTCACGAGCCAAGATAAAACTGAAATAGTACCAACTTGAGCCAAATTAGTTGGTAACATAATGATCCCAGCTCCTAGCATATTGGCTGCTACCATTGTGGTTAGCTGGAATACAGACATTTTTTTAGCGGTGGTTTTCATGTATCAATCCCCTTTCACTAAGGTGAATTTTTTCTCGTCCATAATTCACTTAAAATATATATACCGCTAAGTAAATTCAGTTCGTGCTGTGATGGGCTTGAATGTGAATTTACCGTTTTTATTCTTATTACGAGTTAAATAATAACACCTATGAAACCAAAATAAAAGTACTTTATTGGCGGACAAGGCATATTACACGAATTGAATAAATCATAGGTAATTTATCATCAAAATCGAACAGAACTCATTTTAATCGTAGCAAAGTATATTTTTACCCCATTTTATTCTGTGTATAGATGTAATTTTTCCTATCTATCACGGTTATAGTGTCCTAGTACAAGACTATTATTCTCTCACAGTCCACTATATATGTACATGTAAATACATCATTTTAATAGTGGATTATCAATTAGAATTTTGGGCTTTATAGGTATCGTCTAGCTTTTAAATAAAAAATCGATATACATATAAGTATAATGGGCAATATTAGACCCTTAATGAAATCCTTATATGTATATCGATCTTATTTTTCCAGATTTTATTGATAACTATTCTTTATTTTTATCTACTACTTATTCCGCACTAAGCTCTACTCTTCTACAGATTCAACGATTTCTTTCCATTCAGCAATTTGCTTTTCCTCAGCAGCGATAATGATTTTACCATTATTACGTTGTCGTTCCACACATTCTGGAGCCGTACCAGAATAGTTATTACGACCTGCAACACAAGCTTCGATGGAGATAGCGTCAAGAATATCTGCATCAAAATGGTTGGAAATAGCTTTGAAGTCCTCTACGGATAGATCAAGGAGTACACAACCTTTTTCGATGCAATGATGCACCGCATTACCTACGATTTCATGGGCTTCACGGAATGGAACACCTTTCTTCGCAAGATAATCCGCCATATCTGTAGCATTGGAGAAGTCGTCATCCAAGACTGCTTTCATATGAGCCCCATTGACCTTCATACCACGAATCATAGCCGCATTAATGGACAATGCGAAGTGTACTGTATCAATAGCATCGAAGATACCTTCTTTATCCTCTTGCATATCCTTGTTGTATGTAAGAGGCAAGCCTTTCAAAGTTGTTAAAAGGCCTAACAAATGACCATAGGTACGGCCTGTTTTACCACGAACCAGCTCGCAAACGTCAGGATTTTTCTTTTGCGGCATAATACTAGAGCCCGTGCAGTGAGCATCATCAAGTTCAATAAAATTGAACTCATTGGTAGACCACAAGATCAACTCTTCGCTAAGACGACTCAAATGCATCATTACTAGAGATGCAAAGGACAAGAATTCAACTACGTAGTCACGGTCAGATACGGCGTCCATACTATTTTCGTAAATACGAGAAAAGCCCAAAAGCTTTTGCGTATATGTTTGATCAATGCCGTATGTAGAACCAGCTAATGCGCCGGCCCCAAGTGGCATGATGTCAGCATGTTTGAATACCATCAACAAACGATCAAAATCACGTTCCAACATAGAGAAATAGGCCATCATATGATGCCCAAACAATACAGGTTGAGCCCGTTGTAAATGCGTATAGCCAGGCATGATAACATCACTATACTTTTCAGCTGTTTCGATGAGAGCCTTCTGCATATCTACGATGAGTTCACCCATTTCCACAACAGCTTTACGCACGTACATGTGCAAGTCTACTGCACATTGGTCATTACGGCTGCGGCCTGTATGCAAACGACCACCAGCTTCACCGATATCATCAGTAAGGCGTTTTTCAATATTCATATGAATATCTTCAAGAGCCACGGAGAACGGGAACTCTCCTTTATCAATCTGATCTTTAATCTTCGTTAAACCTGCTAAAATAGCATCTCGATCTGCGTCGGAGATAATATGTTGTTTTGCCAGCATAGTCGCATGAGCCTTGCTGCCTGCAATATCTTCGGCGTACATCCGCGCATCAAAAGCGATAGAGGATGTAAAATCCTCTACCGCTTTATCAGTGCCTTTTGTGAAACGCCCGCCCCACAATTTAGCCATTATTTACCTGCTTTCTCTTTCATCAATGCATTAATTTTGAGAGGTAAACCGAACAAGTTGATGAAACCTTCTGCATCAGATTGATCGTATACATCATCTTCTTCGAATGTTACGAAATCTTCGCTGTACAAGGAATATGGAGAAGTACTACCTGCAGAAATGATATTTCCTTTGTACAATTTAAGTTTTACTTCACCTGTTACAGTTTTTTGAGTTTCGTCAACAAACGCTTGTAACGCGTTCATCAATGGTGCGAACCACATGCCATCATATACGAGTTCAGCGTATTTGTTAGCAATGAGTTCTTTGTAGTGGTATGTAGCTCTGTCGAGGCATAGGTATTCAAGTTCTCTATGAGCATACATGATGATAGAGCCACCTGGGTTTTCATAAACGCCACGGGATTTCATGCCTACCAATCTATTTTCGACGATATCTACAACGCCTACACCATAGTGTGCACCGATTTCGTTGAGTTTTTCTAATATTTGTAATGGAGTACCTTCTTGACCATCTACAGCTACAGGTACACCTTCTTTGAAGGAGACAGTTACATAACCAGCTTCATCTGGAGCTTGTTCAGGTGTATGTGTTACCAAGTACACATCATCTTTAGGTGCATTTGCTGGATTTTCAAGATCGCCGCCTTCATGGGACAAATGCCATACGTTTTGGTCCATAGAATATGGATGAGATTTTGTAGCTACAACTGGAATATCGTGTTTAGCAGCATATTCCATGCAATCTGTTCTAGATTTCAAATCCCATTCTCTCCAAGGAGCGATGATTTTCATGTTAGGAGCTAATGCTTTGATAGTCAACTCAAAACGAACTTGGTCATTACCTTTACCAGTCGCACCATGAGCGATTGCATCAGCGCCTTCTTTTTTGGCAATATCTACAAGAATTTTACCAATTAAAGGTCTCGCGAAGGATGTACCTAATAAATATTTACCTTCATAGATTGCACCAGCTTTTACAGTAGGCCATACATAATCTTTTACAAACTCTTCCTTAGCGTCAACGATGTACGCTTTAGATGCGCCAGATTTGATCGCTTTTTTCTCAACTGCATCATAATCTTCAGGTTGGCCCAAATCTACACACACAGCAATGACTTCAGCGCCATAATTTTCTTTCAACCAAGGAATGATAACAGAAGTATCTAAACCACCAGAATATGCGAGTACTACTTTATTTGCTTTACCCATGATAACACCTCATAAACCACTATCTATTTAGACTCATATAATCAATACAGTATCAGATAATTGTGAAAGCACCGTGGTATCTTCTATCACCAACAGGCATTTTCTCCTTCTGACAAAAAATAGTATACACCTGTATAATTATAAATGCAAGTATTATTTTTATACAATTAAATAATACTTTTCGGAACGTAACTATTCGAGAGTAATAAAACTACAAAATTTTAAACTAACATATGTTATAGCTCTTTTTGTGTTACTAATTATTAATACCTGTAAATCATTTATTGGTTCAAGCAAATCATTATTTATATAGTTTTAATTTCCACTTTAAAATATGTGGTCTTAAATTAGATCAATAGGCGAAAATTGGTAATCTAAAGCTATCTTATAATCATCAGTTGTATCAAGGGGTTCTTTTAAAGTCTCAATGATAAAAGACTTTATTTCACCTATAATCGAGTAAAGCTCATTTTGTTCTTCATTAATAATAGCTTCAATGCGAACGTCTAAATCATAAGATCTAGAAATTTTATAATTACCTGTAGAGTAATCTACATTTCTAAATAACTCCAATATATTCATCTTAGATATTGCTGTATCAAAAGCATTTATAGCATTTAGAATATTATGTTTCGCCATTACATTTACACTGACAATGGTCTGATTACAAATATGTGGAATTGTATCAACAATATATTCTTCTCTAACAGTAGCTCGCAACGATTCATCAGCCATTATTAACTCTCTATCCAAGGCTTTATCCCAAAAGCAATGTCTTACAGCCATACAATCATGTTCATCATCATAATAAACTATCCAGTTTTCAATTTTATTAGCATCAGCTTGTTCGATGTAAAAGATTTCACGAGCATAGGAATCTACATCAAGTAATTCAGACTTATAATCTACTCCTCCAGGGCCTCTTAAATAATAGAATATAAAATTCTCCAGCCTAAGCATGGCAAACTTAATAATAGGTTTTGCACCTATATAGATAGAAGAAAAGTTACCCTTTTCATAGCGCTTTAATACAACATTATCCAATATCTACGCTCCTTATGCTCCAAATTCTCTCTAAAAAATCATCTTAATAACACAAATGTATCAAAAAAATCTCTATTAGCCAATTATTAATCAGCCAACAGAGATTCTAAAATAGTAATTTAATTATTCTTCAACGAGTTCCAGCTCTTGTTCGTACGCATAGTCTGCCTCGGCTTGTGTAATCATGCCTTGGTCTACCATTTGTTCGAGCACCAGCTTTTGTCGAGCCTTTGCGCCTTCATAGTTCGTATAAGGATCTAAATAGGACGGTGCATTGGGTAATGCTGCAAGCATAGCGCTTTGCCCCAATGTTAATCGGCTAGGACTCGTTCCAAAGTAGCCATGAGCAGCTTCATAGATACCGTAATAATTATGACCATAATATACGGTATTCAAGTACATGGTAAGGATTTCTTCCTTAGAGTAGTAATGTTCCATTTCACTAGCGAGGATGGCCTCTTCCACCTTACGACTCATGATGCGTTTCGAGGAAAGGAACAGATTTTTTACGAGTTGTTGCGTAATAGTACTACCGCCTTCTAGCGTTTCACCTGCTATGGCATTCGTGTACAAGGCGCGAATAATACCGAGTACATCAATAGCTCCATGTTTATAATACCGCTTATCTTCAATAGCAATTAGTGCATTTTTTGTATACTCAGGAATAACATCCCCTTTCACCCAATGCTCTTTTGAAACACGTTGATTAAGAGCTATCTGTACTTTATCTCTAAATGTAAATAGTCGTATAATCCGATCCGTACGACTAAGCGTGTCTTCACTTTGTTCTATTTGTTTTTCAACAATTGTATGAGCTTTACTCTCACGATTTGTCCCTTGAAAGCTATGGTATCCATCATATATAAACATGGCCAAGATCATAACCAACACGAATACCACTAAATTTCGAAGGTAGCGAAATACTTTCATTTCTTTCACCTATCTCTTAAAGGTCTGTAGTATAAACACCTATGGATTTAGTTATAATCTAGCCATCTCTACAATACCTTATATACATATACAATTATAAAGTGTATCAAATGTATTGTATCACATCAATCAAGAAGAAGATATGTAGTGCACTTGTTTTTTACCACTGCTCATACTACAAATAATTTTAATATATCTTACAATAGTACGGAAAAAAATATATCTATATATACATCTGTATATACCGATTAATGCATATTAGTTATACTTATTAAGTTGTATTAAAAACTTTAAATAGAGTATAATGTATGAGATGATAAAAACATGCCTATGGAGGAGTAAAATGAAACAGTGTATGGATTCAGAAAATCTGCATCGTCGATTGCGTAAAATCTTAGGTCAAGTGCAAGCTATTGATCGAATGATTGAAGAAGACATTCCCTGCGAAGATGTGTTGAGCCAAATTAATGCAGCTAAGTCTGCACTACATAAAGTAGGACAAGTAATTCTTGAAGGACATATCAACCACTGCGTACGAGATGGTATCGAACATGGTGACGTAGAAAAAACCATTAGCGACTTTACAAAAGCTGTAGAACGCTTTGCAAATATGGGTAAATAAAAAAGGACTCTACAAATGAATTGCACCCAAAAATTAGACATAATTTTGGGAGATGCAGTTCAAAATGTAGGGTCCTTTTTATTACCCCAATATTAATCGTGGTTAGTTGTTAAGAATTCGCTCAATGCAGCGAGTGCATCATCTTCGTCAGCTCCGTCAGCAGTCAATGTAACGGATGTACCTTTTGTAGCCCCCAAAGTCAATACAGTTAAGATAGACTTAGCATCCGCTGTTTTGCCATTGGCAGCAATAGTCACTTTGGAAGTGAACTTAGCAGCCAATTGTGTGAAGGCTGTAGCAGGACGAGCATGTAAACCAGATTCGTTAGTAATTTCTACTGTTAATTCTTTCATGATAACCTCTTTCTATCTCGATAGGTGGTGCCTATCTCATACGTTCTAATAGATATATTGTATCAATATCAAGTATTTCAATTCAAGTATATTACATCTTATTTGCTATATAATGATTCTATTTAAGGCAATTAAGGCAAAACTGGATTATAGTAAACCTTTTTCAGCTAATACAGATTTAGCGTATTCTGTAATTTCTTCTGCTGTATCCATAGTAAGTGCTTTATTTGCCACCTCTTCACATTCTGCTTTGGAAACAGAACGCAAGATATTTTTAATAAGAGGAATCGAAGAAGCAGTCATGGAGAATTCGTCGAGGCCAAGACCTAATAGAATCATGGTCGCCACAGGATCACTAGCAAGCTCACCACACATACCTGTAAATTTACCTTGCTCATGACTAGCGTCAATGACGTGCTTAATAAGACGTAACACGCCTGGATGCAATGGTTGATACAAGCTACCGATTGCTTCGTTCATACGGTCAACTGCCAATGTGTATTGGCAAAGATCATTCGTACCGATACTAAAGAAGTCTACATATTTAGCAAGGATTGGAGATATAACAGCTGCCGCCGGTACTTCGATCATGATGCCAACCTTGATATCCTTGTTAAAATCCTTTCCTTCAGCCGCCAGCTCCGTCTTACATTCACTAAGCATATCATTCGCTTGTTTCACTTCCTCAACGGAAGCAATCATAGGATACATAATGTGAATGTCACCAAACGCACTAGCTCGTAACAAGGCACGCAATTGTACCTTAAAGATATCTGGACGATTTAAAGAAATGCGAATGGCACGATAACCGAGGAATGGGTTCATTTCACTTGGCAAATCAAGGCATTTTAATTCCTTGTCGCCACCGATATCCATGGTACGGATGATAACCGGTTGCCCCTTCATCTCTTGGGCTACCTTTTTATATTCTTCAAATTGTACATCTTCTGTAGGCAGTTCGTCGTTTTCCATGTAAAGGAATTCTGTGCGGTACAAACCAATACCTTGTGCCCCCATAGTGAGCGCATATTTAGCATCCTTTGCCTTGCCGATGTTACCGAATAATTCTACATGGTGACCATCAGTGGTGGTAGCTTCAAGATTAGCAGATTCGCGCAACCGTTTTAATTCCTCTTGGAACGCCAACGCTTGATTTGTATACTCCGTCCAATCCGCATCAGATGGATTGATTTCTACGATACCATCGGTACCAAGAACGACTGCTTTGTCGCCATCAGCGAAACTTTCAATATCGCCGACTCCCATAACAGCGGGGATTTCGAGTGTACGAGCCATGATAGCCGCATGAGATGTAGGACCACCCGCCGCAGTGACGATGCCTTTTACCACATTTTTATCGAGAGAAGCCGTATCAGATGGTGCCAAATCATGAGCCACCAAGATAACTTCGCCAGAAATATGTGATAAACCGCGAGGATTCATACCTAATATATTGCGCATCAAACGATCGCCGATATCCTTAATATCTGCACCTCGTTCACGCATGTAGGCATCTTCCATACCAAGGAAGATATTGGCAAAGCTTTCAATTGTTTGAGACGTGGCCGCTACCACGTTCATATGGCTAGACTCAACAAGGGATTTAATTCCGTCAGACAAGGATGGGTCTTGAGCGATTTGCATGTGCGCTTCAAAAATAGCCGCCTCTTCTGGTCCCATTTCATCCAACGCTTTTTTACGAATAGTATCCAATTGTTTTAAGGTAGATGCCATAGCAGTTGCAAACTTACTAATTTCTTCTTCTACCTTGTCTTCCGCTACAGTGTAATCAGGAATGACAATTTCCTCTTGAATATATCTATATACATTGCCTACTGCAACGCCACGAGATCCAGAAATCCCTTGAATTCGCATATGTGTTCCTCTTTCTATTACGATTAGCTACATTACTTTTTATTTTATCATTTCTCGGTTAAACAATAAAGTAATCCAAATCCCTATATTCCCTTAAATAACCGTTCCACATGGGGCATTTTTTATTTTATTATAACTCTTAATAAACGCTGTAAGCTTTCCTTATTTTCCCTTTATTTTGCTATAAATTTATACGATTCCATGCCATGCTTAAGGCCTATTTATGATATAATATTATAATATAGAATATATAATAATATACATATGAGACTTTCACGGGCTTCATGGTGAAAGTCTTACTTATTGATAGGAGACTTTATGAAATTAACAAAAATGCATGGTCTCGGTAATGATTTCATCCTATTTGCCGACACACAAGGGACTTCTAAAGACTACACAGACCTCGCCATCCGCCTTTGCGATCGTCGTACGGGTATTGGTGCCGATGGTCTTGCCATCCTAGTACCTTCCGAAACTTGTGATGTGCGCATGCGTATCATCAACTCCGATGGTAGTGAAGCAGAAATGTGCGGTAATGCGATTCGGTGCTTTGCCAAATACGCTTATGAACACGGTGAAACTACGAAAGAGACTTTCACCATCGAAACCTTGGCAGGCGTAATGAAGCCTACCTTGACTATCGAAAACGGAATAGTCACACAAGTTACTGTAGACATGGGCAAACCATTCTTCAATGCCCAAGACATTCCTATGAATGTAAACATGGATAAGGTTATCGACGTAGACCTAGATGTAAACGGTGAGACCGTAACGGTAAGCTCCGTATTGCTCGGCGTACCTCATACGGAGGTATTCATCGATGACATTACAAAGGCTCCTGTTACAACACAAGGCCCAATCCTTGAAAAGCACGATGCCTTCTCTGCTAACACAAATGTAAACTACATTGAAGTGGTAAACGACAAACACATCAAGGTGCGCACTTGGGAGCGCGGCGCTGGTGCTACCTTAGCTTGTGGAACAGGCTCTTGTGCCTCTGCCGTTATGTCCTTTGAAAAGGGATTAACAGACCGCGAAGTAGATGTGGAACTCTATTTAGGTACATTGCATATTTCATACTTGGAGGATGGCACGGTGCTCATGACAGGCCCTGCTGAGGAAGTCTTCGAAACAGAACTTCCTATCGACTAAGATGAAGTGGTTACAACTTATATTAAATGCGTTCCTAAGATACCAACAAGGTCGCTCACTCATGCCACGGAATATAGAGCCCCTCTTAGGACTACTTACATCCATTCTCGTCATCCTCATTGCTGTAGCCAATAGCATCGCCATTGGTTACGCCTTGATTGTCGTATGGTGCATCATGGCCTTTGTATTTTATCGCAAAGGATATCAACCAAAGGAACTATTAAACCTATCGTGGACAGGTGCTAAAACGTCCATCGTGGTGATGCAAATCTTCCTTCTTATCGGTTGGCTCATCGCCATGTGGCAAGCAGCAGGCGTTATCCCTATGATCATCGCCACAGGTATCGATTTGATTGATCCGTCTATCTTTATCGTCTGTGCCTTTTTAATAACAGCTATAGTGAGTATGTTGTTAGGTACTGCACTAGGCACTGTAGGAACGATAGGCATCGTACTCATCACCATGGCAAGAGCTGGTAATATTCCAGAAAATATTGTGGCCGGTGCTATTATTGCAGGTGCTTACTTTGGTGATCGAAACGGACCACTATCATCTAGTGCGTCTCTCGTAGCAACCTTAACCCATACAAAGGTATCGACGAATATTCCCATTATGTTTAAAGATGGTATTCCAGCACTCATCATCTCTACAGTGTTGTATCTATTACTATCTCAGTGGTACCCACTCAATTACGAAAATAGTTTACTATCCGATACAATTCACTTTATTTTCAACATCGATTGGACATTATGGATTCCAGTCATCATCGTCATTGGTCTATTGCCTTTGAAAGTATCTATCCGTTGGCCTATCGGACTAAGTGCATTAGCGGCGGCCATTCTAGCCTATACCAATCAGGATGCGAGCCTCTCAGAGTTGGGATGGTATACTTTAACAGGCTTTGAACTACCGCACTATAATCCACTAGCTAATATCATTCATGGCGGCGGTCTACAAACGATGTTTATCCCTACCCTATCAATTTTTATGGCTACTGCTATTTCAGGCATGCTCGAAGGGGTTGGCTTCTGGAACGATATACGACAACTATTAGAGCGAGCTAAAACACGGAGCGATGTATTTGCTGCCAATGTAGGTCTTGCCTTCTTAACAGGTGCGGTTGGATGCAGCCAAGCTATTGCGGTAGTTATGACGCACTCTATTATGCGCATTACCTACGCACAGCGAGGTATTCAAGACGAAGATGTAATGCTAGACTTTGAAAATAGCGGTATTCTCATCGCTCCATTGCAACCGTGGAATATCGCTGCCTACGTGCCTGTTGTCATGATGGGTACAAGTTCAGCAGGTTATGTACCATTTGCCTTCTTCCTATATCTAGTACCACTCATCTATTGGTTACGATTACGGAAGCAAGATCAACCGATCATACGCTAATTAGTATTATCTCAAAAGGGGAAATTGTATGATTTACACTATTACCTTTAATCCAGCTCTCGATTATATCGTGCGCCTTGATCACCTCAAGACGGGTACTATTAATCGCACCATCCAAGAATACGTTCTCGGTGGCGGCAAAGGTATCAACGTATCTATCGTGCTCAACAATCTTGGCATGGATACGACAGCACTCGGCTTCATCGCAGGGTTTACTGGCGAAGAAATCGTAACACAACTCAAGAAATTCGGCGTGAAAGAAGATTTCATCCGGCTTCGCGAAGGATTAACCCGCATCAATGTTAAGGTAAAAGCCTCTAATGAGGAAACAGAGATTAATGGCCGCGGCCCAATCATCAGTACCGACGAATTAGAAGCTCTATACAAACAGCTTGATGCGTTGACCGAAAAGGACACCTTAATCCTTGCTGGCAGCATTCCTTCTAGCCTACCAAGCGATATGTACGAACTCATTATGGAGCGCTTACAACATAAAAGTATCCGCATCATAGTAGATGCTACAAAAGATCTACTCACAAAAGTCTTGCCTTATAAACCATTTTTAATTAAGCCAAATAATCACGAGCTTAGCGAAATCTTTGGTCGCACTCTCGCTACAAAGGATGACCTTGTAGAAGCTGCCAAAGCATTGCAAGAGAAAGGTGCACAACATGTGCTTATCTCTATGGCTGGTGATGGAGCTATCTTGGTCGCTACTGACGGCACTGTATATACAAGTCCTGCCCCTAAAGGAACTCTCGTGAATTCCGTGGGTGCTGGCGACTCCATGGTAGCCGGCTTTATTACGGGCTATGAAAAGACGGGTGACTTACAAGAGGCGCTCTATTGGGGTATCTCCAGTGGCTCTGCCTCCGCTTACTCTGAAAACCTCGCAACCCTTGAAGAAGTAGAAACACTGCTTTCACAAGTACGAGTTAAATAGTTTTATATTTTATGTGCATCAAGGAGTACACATATGCAAATCACTGATTTATTAAAACCTCAATCTATCCTGTTGAATGCAGATCCTGTCACAAAGGCTGACGCCATTTACACCTTAGGTGAATTGATGGACAAAGGCGGCCACTTGACAGACAAAGCAGAATATTTAAAAGCAGTGTTCGCTCGTGAAGAGTCTGGTTCTACAGGCCTTGGTGACGGTATTGCCACACCACACGCTAAATCTGCAGGCGTAAAAGAAGCAGGCCTAGCCGCTATGGTCGTGCCTAACGGTGTAGATTTTGAAGCGCTTGATGGTCAACCCTCCCGCCTATTCTTCATGATTGCGGCTCCAGAGGGCGCCACTGACACTCATGTAGAGGTATTGAGCAAACTAGCAACTATGGTGATTGACCCAGACTTCAAAGAAGCCCTAATTCAAGCGGCTACTGTTGATCGATTCTTAGATCTCATTACAGCTAAAGAAGAAGGAAACTTTGATCCATCTGTAGAAGGATTTATCAAACGTGCAGAAGATCAAAAAGCAACTGGTATTACTGATGCTATCGAAGCGAAGGCTACAGAAGTAATTGAAAAGGTTGCACCTAAGATTTCTGTAGATAACCCGCATTATGATGTACTTGCTGTTACTGGTTGCCCTACAGGCATTGCACATACCTATATGGCGGCTGAATCTTTAGAACGCAAAGCTAAAGAAATGGGTGTTTCTTTAAAAGTAGAAAAGAATGGTGCATCTGGTGTTAAAGACGCTCTTACAGCAGAAGAAATCGAGCACGCTAAATGCATTATCGTAGCTTCTGACCGTCAAGTAGAGATGGCACGCTTTGATGGCAAACCTATGATTCAAACTAAGGTTGCGAACGGCATCAATAAAGCGGAAGAGTTATTGCGTGAAGCTATGGCTGGTACAGCACCTGTATACCATGCTTCCCCATCTGACAAAAATGGTGCAGTGGCTGCATTCGATGCGGCAGATAACTTTGGTCGTCAAATCTACAAACATTTGATGAATGGTGTCTCCCACATGTTGCCATTCGTTATCGGTGGCGGTATCTTAATTGCCCTTGCCTTTTTATTCGATGTATTCGACCCAGCAAATCCTAAAAACTTTGGTTCCGGTACACCTCTTGCAGCTTTCTTAATGCAAATCGGTGGCGCTTCCTTTGGCTTCATGTTACCCGTATTAGCGGGTTACATCGCTATGAGTATTGCGGACCGTCCAGGTCTTGTAGCTGGTTTTGTTGGAGGCTTATTAGCTAACCAAGGTGGCTCTGGTTTCCTAGGTGCATTGATTGCCGGTTTCGCAGCAGGTTATTTGGTATTATTAGTTAAGAAATTAGTATCTGGTTTACCTCAAGCCTTAGAAGGTACAAAACCGGTTCTCTTCTACCCTGTGCTTGGCGTATTATTCATTGGTATCGCCATTACCTTTATCATCAATCCTCCTGTATCCGCACTTAACCACTGGTTGATGGACTCCTTGCAATCCATGGGCACAACGAGCCGCGTATTGTTAGGTCTTATCTTTGGTGCTATGATGTCCGTTGACATGGGCGGCCCTGTAAACAAAGCAGCTTATGTTATCGGTACTGGTGCTCTTGCAACTGGCGAATACGGTATTATGGCGGCTGTCATGGCAGGCGGTATGGTTCCTCCATTGGCAATCGCTCTTTGTACTACATTCTTCCCTAGCCGCTTCACAGAGGCTGAACGTAAATCTGGTATCACAAACTACATCATGGGCCTTTCCTTCATCACAGAAGGTGCCATCCCATTTGCAGCAGCCGATCCAGTTCGCGTATTACCAGCTTGTATTATCGGTGCTGGTACAGCCGGTGCGTTATCCATGTTCTTCGAATGCACACTACGCGCTCCACACGGCGGCATTTTTGTAGTACCAACAATTGGTAATCCACTACTATACCTTGCGTCCATCGCAATCGGTTCCGTTGTGGCTTGCTTTATCTTAGCACTTGTAAAGCCAAGCTTAAAAAATAGTATCACAAAATAAATCATTAAAATTAACCATCAATTATAGCTTATATATGATTGATTGATGGCTGATAATTGTTGATTGTTTATGATGAGTTTCGACGATTAGCAGTTAGTAACTAATAGTTAACATTTAGCGACTAATTGATTAATGACTCTTATCGATGGTGAAAGCTGGTGTCACACCAGTAGATATAGTAAAAGGACTAGAATATACGTATTCTGAACTGACCTAAAATTGGACACAATTTTGGAACAACAATTCAGAAGTATACGTGATCTAGTCCTTTTCTGATATTCAAAAATAATTAATATTATTTTATATTTTATAATCTAGACTACTTTCAAAAGTGGAAGCAAGTCCTCAAAATTGTACAATCACATCGATTTATGTTAAACTATATAAATATTAATTAACTTTAAAATTATAAATTATTATTAGAAATCTAGTTCGGAGAACTAATTCATGAAATCATCCAAAAATTGTAAGGTTACTGCTGCATTTCTTGCCGCAGCTGCGCTGGGTGGTGTTGCCCATGCAGAGCCTACACTTAACATGAATGATTTAGTAGGTACGAGTACCAGTGCTGAATCAACGACACAAAGTACTACAAGTGTAGCAACTCCAGTCGTGAAACCAATGGCAACTCAGCCAGTCTTACCAACTACACCACAACCAGCCACCATTGTACAACAACAAGCACCACCGATGGCACAACCTCAACCATCCTACGTGATGCAACCAGCAACGGTTAGCCCTATACAAACTCAACAAGTTACACCATTACAAGCAGTACCGCAACAAGTAGTACCAATGCAATCTCAACAACAGGTTCAAACTCAACCTCAGTATGTTGTCAATAAAGATACAAAGGCTGTCATGGAACCTACATTAGCAATGCACAGCTTGATAAATGTACAGCGAAAAACTGAACCTGTTACTGTAGAGAAACCAGTAGATGGTAAGCAACAAGTACAAACTACACAAGTACAGCGTACGCCTGTTGTTATTCAACAAGAATCCATAGCGCCATTAACTGTATCTAATACTACAGTAACAAAAGCCGTGGTAGCCAAACAAAGACTTACAATTCGCGATATTCAACGTGCTGAGCGTGAACGTTTAGCTCAACTAGCCGCGGAAGAAGCAGCTCAACAAGAAAATGTATCACAAGTTGATCAACAACAACTCGCTCAAAAACAAGCTGAAGCTCAACGGCAAGCAGCACTACAAGCACAACAACAAGCAGAAGCACAACGGCAAGAAGCTTTGCGGGCGGAACAAGAACGTGTGGTAGCTCAGCAAACCGAGGCACAACGACAAGCGGCTTTACGTGCTGAACAGGAACGTATTGCGGCTCAACAAGCTGAGCAAGCTCGTATTGCAGAAGAACGCCGTCAAGCGGCTGAGCTAGAACGCATCCGTATCCAAGAGGAACAACGCCGTATTGCTGAGCAACAAGCAAATCAAGAACGTTTAGCGGCTCAACAAGCCGAGGCGCAACGCCAAGCTGCTATTAGAGCTGAGCAAGAACGTATCGCCGCTCAACAAGCCGAGGCGCAACGTCAAGCGGCTATTAGAGCAGAGCAAGAACGTATCGTCGCTCAACAAGCCGAGGAGCAACGTCAAGCGGCTATTAGAGCTGAACAGGAACGTATCGCCGCTCAACAAGCTGAGGCGCAACGACAAGAAGCTTTACGCGCTGAACAAGAGCATATGGCGGCAGCTCAACAAGCTGAAGCTCAACGTCAAGCGGCTATTAGAGCTGAACAGGAACGTATCGCCGCTCAACAAGCCGAGGCGCAACGTCAAGCAGCTATTAGAGCTGAACAGGAACGTATCGCCGCTCAACAAGCCGAGGCTCAACGACAAGCTGCTATTAGAGCGGAACAAGAACGTATCGCCGCTCAACAAGCCGAGGCTCAACGCCAAGCAGCTATTAAAGCAGAACAAGAACGTATCGTTGCTCAACAAGCCGAGGCGCAACGCCAAGCAGCTATTAAAGCAGAACAAGAACGTATCGTTGCTCAACAAGCGGAAGCTCAACGCCAAGCGGCTTTAAAAGCTGAACGTGAGCGTATCCTCGCTCAACAAGCTGAAGAAGAACGCTTAGCTGCTGAAGAAGCAGCTCGCCAACGTGCCGAAGCTGCCGCTAAAGCCGAAGCCGAACGACAAGCAGCTATTAGAGCAGAACAAGAACGTATGGCAGCTCAACAGGCTGAAGCTCAACGTCAAGCGGCTATTAAAGCAGAACAAGAACGTATTGCTGCTCAACAAGCTGAGGCTCAACGGCAAGCCGCTTTAAAAGCTGAACAAGAGCGTATCGCGGCCGAGAAAGCTAAAGCAGAACGCGAAGCTGCTATTAAGGCAGAGCAAGAACGTATTGCTGCTAAACAAGCGGAACTTGCAAGACAAGCTGCGATCCAAGAAGAACAAAAACGTTTAGCTGCTGAACAACTAGCAAAAGAAGAAGCGGCAGCTGCAGCTAAAGCTCGGGCTGAAGCAGAGGCAAAAGCTTTAGCAGAAGCGGACGCTGCTGCTAAAGCGCAAGCTGAAGCTGAGGCAAAAGCTAAAGCAGAAGCAGATGCTGCTGCTAAAGCTCAGGCAGAAGCCGAGGCAAAAGCTAACGCAGAAGCAGATGCTGCAGCTAAAGCGCAGGCTGAAGCCGAGGCAAAAGCTAAAGCTGAATCTGAAGCCGAAGCAAAAGCTAAATCTGAGGCAGAGACTAAACAGGTTCAAGAAAGTAAATTACCGCAATCTTATGTAGATGCTCGTAATACAGCCTCTACAAAAGGCTCTTCTGTAACAGAAGAGAAAAATATTCTTTCCCAACCAATGGATCCACCATTGCAAGCCAATGCATCTGCAAAGATTAGCCTTGCCTTTGACGCGAAAAATTACGAATCTATGTCTACGACAGTAGATAATAAGGAAATCAAATATCGTGCCTTCGAGTACATCCCTTACGTGGCTAATCCAATCGACATAGATCAGCAATACATGAACATTTATGTACCAGAGGAATATTTCAACAACGGCACTATCAACGGTTACAACACCCAAACAGCCCCTATCTTCATGCCAAATGCGGTAGGCGGTTATATGCCAAGTCAAGCTATGACTCCAAAAATGGAAAATGGTAAACCTAACAGTGTTCTTTACGCATTATCCCGTGGTTATGTAGTAGCTTCCCCTGCTACACGTGGTCGTACCAATAAAGCTTCCGATGGCAACTTCATCGGTAAGGCCCCTGCAGTAATCGTTGACTTACAAGCGGCTACAGCCTACTTACACGCCAACGATTCCGCTATGCCAGGTAATGCAAACCGCATTATCACAAATGGTACAAGTGCAGGCGGTGGTGTATCCTTGTTACAAGGTGCAACTGGTAACAGCTCCGACTTCCAACCATATTTACAAGCATTAGGTGCAGCTACCGCGGCAACTAATGTATACGCAGTATCTGCGTATGCCCCTATCACTAACCTCGATGCAGCTGATATGGCTTACGAATGGAGTTATAACGGCATTTCGTCCTTTAATAAAGTGACTATGTCCCCAGGTGAATTACCACAAGCCAATGTAGGCGGTACTCCTGCTCAACCACAACGCACAATGCAACGTGTAAACTTGAATGCAGACGATCTAGCATACTCCAAAATGCTTAGTAAACACTTCCCTGATTACGTAAATAACTTACAATTACGTGACTCTCTAGGTCGTGTTCTAAAACTCGATAAGAATGGTAATGGTACTTTCAAAAATTATGTAAAAGAATTTATCGTTGCTGCTGCTAATAAAGCACAAGCTAAAGGTACTGATTTATCTAAGCATACATACCTTGTACGTGATAATAAAACAGGGACTATCAAAGACATTAACTGGGAAGCATATAACCACTTTGTAAGCCGTTCTAAAGCGCCAGGCGCCTTTGACTCCCGCTCCAATGATACTGGTGAAAACAGTCTATTTGGTACAAGTACTACAGATAATAATCACTTTACAATTACTGCTGCATTACACGATACAACTACTAATCAAGATGTATACGTAGAAAATGCTAAGATTGTTACTATGATGAACCCAATGAACTATCTCGGTTCTCCAGCTGCGACAAATGCACGATTCTATCGTATCCGTTACGGCACAGCTGACAGCAATACATCTGTTGCAATTCCTTTAATCGTAGGTACGCGTGCTCAAGACCTTGGGTACAGAGTAGATATGGCAACACCATTTGATGTAGATCATTCTGGTGATTACGATCTAGAAGAATTATTCAACTGGATGGATAATATTGTTAAAAACGGTAGATAATTACAATTAAATACATACCAAAATACTAAAGGAGCTACCTAGTAGCTCCTTTTTTATATACAATTATAAATTTTTTTGTGTATTCAATAATAAATATTATTGTAAAAGACCCTCTCCCACTATCAATAATCTGCACTATTATCTACTCAGTACATTACCTATTACAATAACAAATGAATTCAGAAAAAAAGGATGCTCCCTGTAAAATACAGGGAAACATCCATGTGTTTGAGCCAGTAGAAAGCAACTGTTATGCTTTCACCATGATAGGTGATTAAACTTCAGGGAATAAAGCTGTAGATAAGTAGCGTTCGCCTGTATCAGGGAGAATTACTACAATATTTTTGCCTTTATTTTCAGGGCGTTTTGCCATTTCTTGAGCCGCCCAAAGCGCAGCACCAGAGGAAATACCTACCAATACACCTTCTGTGTGACCGAAGGCTTGAGATGTAGCAAAAGCATCCTCGTTAGAAACTTGGATTACTTCATCGTAAATGTTAGTATCCAATGTATCTGGAATGAAGCCAGCACCTAAACCTTGGATTTTATGAGGGCCTGGTTTACCATTAGACAATACAGGAGAATCTGCTGGTTCTACGGCAACCACATGTACATCAGGGTTTTGTTCTTTCAAGTAGCGACCTGCACCTGTCAACGTACCGCCTGTACCAACACCAGATACGTAGATATCTACAGTACCATCAGTATCTTGCCAGATTTCAGGACCAGTTGTTCTGTAGTGAATTGCAGGATTAGCTTGATTTACGAACTGACCTGCTTCAATAGCACCGGATGTAGCCGTTACGATTTCCTTAGCTTTAGCAATAGCGCCTTTCATACCAAGAGAACCGTCAGTCAATACGAGCTGAGCACCATAACCAAGCATTAATTTACGGCGTTCAATGGACATTGTTTCAGGCATTACGATTACAACTTTATAGCCAAGCGCAGCACCTACAGCAGACAAGCCAATACCAGTATTACCAGATGTAGCTTCTACGATTGTGCCGCCTGGTTGTAATTCACCAGATTCAACTGCAGCTTGAATGATTGCTGCTGCGATACGGTCTTTTACGGAACCTCCTGGGTTAAAGTATTCCAATTTTGCGAAAATATTAGCGTTTGCACCATATTTTTTACCAAAACGTGTAGCAGCTAATAATGGTGTTTTACCAATTAATTCAACAAAAGATTTTGCAATTTTAGACATAGTGGTCACTCCTTATTAAATAGAACCATCCCAATTATCATATTTTGTATCGAGTTTTGCGTAAGTCCCATCAATTACATCTTGTAGGGTTACGTTTTCTAAATAATCATGAATATAGTTTTGTAAGCCTGCCCAGAAACCAACGGTGCGTTCGTTGATTACTGTATCAGTACTCACCCCTTCATCAAGGGTAGATATGATAGCCATCGATTCCTCAGTAGCAAGCAATATTTCAATAATTGTGTACTCCTTAGGGCTTTTAGACAATCGATATCCGCCGTATTTACCGCGGATACTATCCACTAGGTTAGCAGCGCCTAAACGAGCTACGATACCTTCTAGGTATTTTTCAGATATGCCTTGTCGTTCTGCCACAGATCGCAAGGAAACTGGTTTATCTTGCCCTTGCTCTGCCAAATCGATGAGAACCATCAATGCATAACGACCTTTTGTGGAAATCCTCATATATCTTGCCTTTCTTTGTAAACGTTAGTGTTAAACACACCCATATTAAAAAGTGCTTATATTATATTTATAAAGCTATTTATAAAACCTTTCATATTAATAGGAATTAATTTCATTATAGACCACTCACTATAAAAATGCAAGAACTTATTCCCTACTTTTATAAAGGGATATTAACAACACAAAAGGACCAGCCCGAAGACCAGTCCTTTTGCGTATAGTTTGTAGTTTGTTATATGAGGTTTACCATGATGAATTGGAGAGGGTTCATCTGGTATTGGGACTTACCGTATCGTCAGGAAAACGATGCGCGCCCGTGTTTATGTCATTTGAGGAGTTATCTAGATTACTCTAGCATTTAAGTATAAGTTTCTTAATTAGATTTTACCTACAAGATCAAGACCTGGTTTCAAAGTGTCTTTACCTGGCTTCCAACGTGCAGGGCACACTTGATCGCCATGTTTAGCTACGAATTGAGCAGCTTGTACTTTGCGAACCAATTCTTCAGCGGAACGGCCGATACCCATATCATGAATTTCTGCTGTACGCACGAAGCCTTCTGGATCTACTACGAATGTACCACGGTAAGCCATAGCAGATTCTTCTTGGAATACATCGAAGAAGTCAGCCAATTCATGTTTTTTGTCAGCTAACATGTAGTACTCGATTTTATTGATACTTGGAGAAGCATCAGACCATGCTTTGTGAACGAATTCGGAGTCACAAGATACGGAGTAAACTTCGCAACCCAATTCTTTCAACTCTGCATAAGAGTTTTGTACGTCTTCCAACTCAGTAGGGCATACGAATGTAAAGTCTGCTGGATAGAATACGAATATAGACCATTTACCCAACACGTCTGCAGTGCTAACTTTTACCAATTCAGGTTTTTTGAAAGCATCAAGTGTAAATTCAGGAAGTTGTTTACCAATAATAGACATGTTATGTCCTCCTTATTTGAGTTCCATATTTAACGAATATATTTATATTGGTGTACTTAACACCATATCTATATCTATCTTTGTCTATATAATAACAAATATCATTCAATATTGCAAGCGTTATTTTTAAATTTATCGATATATTTTCCCAACTTTTTTCGATGTAAGCAAAAAAAGAAGAAAGATGCTCATTTCTGAGCATCTTTCTTCTTTTTACGTACTACAACAGACTTACTGTTCACAGTAGCGTGATCAAAAGCTATTAAACCTGCTATATTAGCAAGCCCTCTTCGTGCTATGTGACCAGTTGTAGATTGTTCTTTTCCCGATTTACCATATACAAACTGCTCTAGTTTGAGTGCAGCTAATATAAATAAACCTATAATAGATAAAATAGATCCCATCGCTTTAATCTATTTTTTTAGTTCTAAGATTGCATCTACGAAACCACGGAATAATGGGTGTGCATTATTTGGGCGAGATTTAAGTTCTGGATGTGCTTGTGTACCAATAAAGAATGGATGATTTTTTACTTCAATACTTTCAACAAGACGGCCATCTGGAGATGTACCGGAAATTACAAGGCCTGCATCAGTCAATTGTTGACGGTATTCATTGTTGAACTCATAGCGATGACGATGACGTTCATAAATCAAATCTTCCCCATAAGCTTCGTGAGTTTTCGTACCGGCTTCCACTTTGCATGGATAGATACCTAGGCGCATTGTACCGCCTTTTTTATCTACATCAACTTGATCACTCATCAAGTCAATTACTTTGTACTTAGCATTTTCATCGAATTCGCTAGAGGTTGCTCCTTCCATGCCACATACGTTACGAGCAAATTCCATTACTGCAGATTGCATGCCAAGGCATAGGCCAAGATATGGAATATTGTTTTCACGAGCGTATTGGATTGTGCGAATTTTACCTTCTACACCACGGGAACCAAAGCCACCAGGCACGATGATACCTTCAACACCTTCAAATACCTCTTTAGGATCTACAGAAGTATCATCAAGTTCTTCAGAGTCAATCCAACGAATATTCACTTTAGTACCTGTAGCAATACCAGCATGATCTAGAGCTTCAACTACGGATAAATACGCATCATGCAACGCTACATATTTACCAACGATAGCAACTGTAATATCTTTATTAGGATTCAAGATCTTATGAACCATTTCTTTCCATGCAGTCATATCACATGGACGATCTTCAAGACCTAACTTTTTGATAACAATATCATCAAGACCTTGATCTTGCATCATCAATGGCACTTCATAGATAGAGCTACAAGTTTGATTTTCAATAACTGCTTCAGGTTCTACGTCGCAGAACAAAGCAAGTTTTTCTTTCATATCATCAGAGATATGTTTCTCACTACGACATACCAAAATATCTGGTTGAATACCAATGCTACGCAATTCTTTTACACTATGTTGTGTAGGTTTTGTTTTCAACTCGCCTGCGGCATTGATGTAAGGCACTAACGTAACGTGAATGTAAAGTACATCGTTACGGCCTACTTCTTTTTTCACCTGGCGAATAGCTTCCATAAATGGCAAGCTTTCAATATCACCTACAGTACCGCCGATTTCAGTGATAACTACATCAGCATTATCCTCTTTACCTACACGGTAAACATTTTGTTTAATTTCATTTGTAATATGTGGAATTACTTGTACAGTGCTACCTAGGTAATCACCTTTGCGTTCTTTATTGATTACAGACCAATATACTTTACCAGCTGTAATATTAGAACGTTTGCTAAGGTTAATATCGATAAAGCGTTCATAATGCCCCAAATCAAGGTCCGTTTCGGCGCCGTCATCTGTTACGAATACTTCACCATGTTGGTAAGGGCTCATCGTACCAGGATCGATATTAATGTATGGATCAAATTTTTGAATCGTTACATTGAAACCGCGGTTTTTTAGTAAGCGACCCAAAGATGCTGCTGTAATCCCCTTTCCAAGAGAAGAAACAACGCCGCCAGTTACGAAAATATACTTAGTTGCCATGATGCCTCCCACCTATTACATTTTTTCCGGAGCGGAAATACCTAAAATACCCAAGCCTTGACGAAGAACGAGGGCAATCGCTGTGATTAATCCAAGACGAGCTTGTTGCAACGCTGGATCTACGCCAATGATACGACCTTGACGGTAGAATGAATGGAACATGCTTGCCAAATCGTATAAGTACCGAGCAATACGATGAGGTGCACGATGTTCAGCAGCTTGAACGACCTCTTCCGGATATTCAGCTAATTTCTTAATTAATTCTAATTCCATTTCACTTGTAAGTGTTGTGAAATCAGTTTCACTATAATCGCCAAATGCGATGCCAGCTTCACGCACTTGGTTGTAAATGCTGTGAATACGAGCATGAGCATATTGGATATAATACACCGGGTTGTCATTACTGCGAGATTTTGCCAAGTTAATATCGAAATCAAGTTGGCTGTCTAAGGAACGCATCAAGAAGAAATAGCGAGACGCATCTACGCCAACCTCTTCAATCAATTCATCTAATGTAACGCTATCACCACTACGTTTAGACAATTTAACAAGTTGTCCGTCACGGAACAATGCTACCATTTGTAATAACAATACTGTTAATTTATCAGGGTCATAACCAAATGCCGCCATAGCCGCTTTTACACGACATACATAGCCATGATGGTCAGCGCCCCAAATATCAATCATTTCTTTAAAGCCACGATCAAATTTATTGCGATGATACGCAATATCTGCCGCCAAATATGTAGGAACCCCATTATCACGAATAACTACGCGGTCTTTATCATCACCATAATCAGTAGATTTTAACCATAAAGCACCGTTTTTTTCATAAACTTTGCCAAGGGCCTTTAATGCCTCTACGGAATGATGAATCTCATCCGTTTCATGAACTGTACGTTCAGAGAACCAATTATCAAAAGTAACGCGGAAGTTTCTTAATGTTTCCTCTAAGCGAGCTAATTTTTCTTTTAAGCCCTCTTCCTTAAACAAGGCTACACGATCTGCTTCGTTCATAGCATTTAATTTATCAAAGCCTTCGCGTTCTGCAATCGCTTTCGCTGTTTCAATAATATCTGGGCCACGATAGCCATTTTCAGGGAACACTAACGCCCCTTCTGGAATATCGAACTCAGGCATAGAACCGTCTTCATTGCGTTTAGGTGGGAATACTAATGTAGCACCTTGTAACTCTTGGAAACGGTACTCAATGGAAATAGCCATGTTGTCGATTTGATTACCTGCATCATTGATATAGTACTCGGATTGTACATTATAACCCGCTGCACGTAACAAGTTTACAAGAGCACTACCGTACGCAGCACCGCGACCATGACCAACATGCAATGGACCTGTTGGGTTTGCACTTACGTACTCTACTTGAATTGTATCGCGCGCACGCAATGGTTGAACACCATACTCAGTACCAGCATTCAAAATGGCTTTTAACGTATCGTACACCATATCAGATTTCAAAAAGAAATTAATAAAACCTGCGCCGGCAACCTCAGCACGTTCAAGCCAATCAAAATTCATATGACTAATCAAAGCTTCAGCAATGGCTCGAGGATTTTGACGAGCTACACGAGCGGATTGCATAGCGATGTTTGTAGAAAAATCACCGAATTCCTTTTGAGGTGGCACTTCGAGAACGATTTCTGGATATTCCCCAGCCGGCAAATCACCGCTGTTAATCGTATCTTGTAATGCCTGTTCAATCCCCGATTTCAGGATTTCCTTCATGTCCATGCTCTATATCCTCCCGCACGTCTATATCTAACTGATTATAAAATTGCCATTCACCTTCAACGGAAATATCATATCCTAAATGAACATGACCTACGCCATCATGAAAGTCTACTGTTAATTCATGAGTATTTACAGCCATATGTAAATCACCATATGGTGTTTCATATACGGCTTCACGTTCTTCACCACGGACGTATTGATGACGCATATTGACAGCCCCTGTTCGGAGCAACACGATAGAATCATCATGAATTTTAATGGTCGTCTTAACCCCATCCAATCCAGTCACACTAGATTCTTCATAACGCACATATTGAGCATTACCTTTTTCATGTGACGTACCTGGGGAAATCAGTTCCACTACGGTATCCTTGCCATCCATATCTCGTTGTACACTCTTTACGGACACTAGAACCCGCTTCATTTTCAACCTCCGTGGTAGTAATTAATCATCATATTATACCATAATCAAGGACTATTTTGCACCCTTAATGAGTCTCAATTTCTTACTCTTCGTCATCCGTTTAATAGCATATTCCCTGCGTTGTGCTTCTTGTTTTTGGTGAAAGCTTTCAGCATATACCAAGGTCACAGGACGACGTCCTCGCGTATATTTTGCACCGCCTGGGATATGTCCATTGTGAGCATCTATTCGACGTTTGAGATCTGTAGTCCATCCACAATACAAAGAATCATCAGAGCAACGCACTAAGTAAATATAGTGCATTTCTTTTGATTCATCGCCTTGAACACTAGCGTCGTTCAAGATTGTATCACAATCTACAATTATACCTTGTACCTCTTGTGTAGATGCGCATTCACCAGAAAGAGACTCTTGAGAAGTACTTTTCTTATTTGCCATTTTTCGCATCATCAGTAATCGGCTCCAATGTAATGGTATTGATGATTACTGGTTCTACTGGCTTATCATTGCGACCGGTTTTAACCTTGCCGATTTTTTCAACTACATCCATGCCTTGTACTACAGTACCAAAGATGGTGTGTTTATTATCTAACCAATCCGTAGGTCCCAAGGTAATAAAAAATTGAGATCCTCCTGTATTAGGACCACGGTTAGCCATGGCTAGAACGCCCATTTTATTGAAGTGTAAATCATTGGAGAATTCATCAGGAATTGTATAGCCTGGGCCACCAGCACCTGTGCCATCAGGATCTCCACCTTGAATCATAAAGCCTTCGATAACACGGTGAAATGTCACACCATTATAGAAGCCTTTTTTCACGAGATAATCAAAATTTTTGACCGTAATCGGCGCTTTAGACCCTAACAAACGAACCTTAAATTGACCATAGTTTGTATCAAAGATAGCATATTCATCAGCAATTGGTGCGTTTGTAAAATTGGGCATAGCTACAGTTTCTGCTTTCACGGTGTTACCTTGTGGTTGTTCACCACTGTTTGTACCGCATGCAGTTGTACCAAGCACTGTAATCCCCAACATTGCGCATAAAGCCAAGCGTTTCCAGTTCATATGTCCCCCAAAATACTAATATTATATTTAACTAAAATGTAGATTTAAAATTTACATAGAAAAACCGCTCAACCCATGAGCGGCTCTTTTTTAGTATATCATATTATGGCACTATTGAGATTAAAAATATAAAAAAATAATATAACAATAAATAATAACAACAAAAAACAGAGCTTCAAAGGAGCTCTGTTTTTGTAATCCTCAGATAATCACGTAGTTAATTCGATTATTTAGAGTCAAATTGATCTGGAGTTGTATTGTTATAAGACTCAATATAATTATTGAAATTCTCAATCATGTCGTTAAGGTTGTTTTCATTTGCATCGTTAAGTACTTGACGAACAGAACCAACTACAGAGTTATAAGAGTTAACAAGCACTTCTCCACGATCATTATTTATGCTCTTAAGCAATGTTTGAATTTCATTAAGTTCTTTTTCTACAGCTTGTTTGTCTGCATTTTTAGGAGCTTTTTCTACATTTTCTACAAGATTAGTCAAGCGAAGCGTAGATTCCATTGCTGCTGCATAGCCTTTTTTACCGTCTTTTTTCAATTTTTCGATTTGTTTCTTAGTTTGTTCAGTGTTAGCTTTGTTAAGAGCATCATTGAACTTCGCATAAGCAGCATCAAATTTTTCTACTTGTGCTACGTATTTAGCTGCTAGTTCTTTACCTTTAGCACCACCATCGTTCATGTAAGCTTTAGAATCATCATAAGCTTTCAAATCTTTGAATGTTGGTACTAATTCATTAAGAATATTTAATACATTATCGCGTTCTGTATCAACTTCTTTGAACGTAGAGCCTTCTTTTTTAGATTTTTCCAAAGCATCTTTTAAAGTATCATAATGAGGTTGACGACCAATAGCACCTTCTTGGAAACCACCTTTTAATTTAGCCAAACTGTCTGCATAGTTTTGACCCCAAGTTGCATTGTCACCATTGAAGTTGTTTGTTGCATCAATAAGTGTATTAAGCTTAGCAGCTGCTTTCTCATCGCTACCGCCATCAACAACGGAGGATACTACGGAGCCAATGCCACCCGCTTTATCACTGCCGCAACCAGAAACAAATAAACCTGCTGTCAATGCCGCTACACAAAGTAAAGTTGAAAATAATCTGCGTTTATTGTTCATATCTTCTCTTCTCCTTTTAACACATGAATATTAAACTAAGCGCATTATACTAACTATACTACACCAATTCTGTAGCCACAGCTACAAAATCAAATCTTCATATAAACTTCACCTAATTTAGAGGAATTATCAATAATTAATCGATCCATTTAAAATGCTTACACGCATTATAAATACCATCTTTATCACAATCTGTAGTAATATAATCCGCCTTTGCCTTTAATTCAGGGCGTGCATTACCCATAGCAATATTTAGCCACTCAGGTCTAAACATAGACAAATCATTATACCCATCACCAAATACAACAGCTTGATTTGGCTTCATTCCAAAGTATTCAAGCATATTACGAATACCCAACGCCTTTTCCATAGGCTCATATAGAACACAGCCATCACCATAACGAATGAGCTTATGTGTCATATGCTCGATATCCTTCTCCTCTTCCTCTCCTTCCTTGAAAAACACATAAATCTTATAAAATTCTTCAACACTATGAAAATCAAAATTAGGGTCTACAGTTGTTTTAAATACATCCCAATTAGGATGCCACTCTAGAATTTCCTTATATGGCGTAATACGACCGAGTTTATTGCGATCAGTTACGGCCCAAGGAATATTATGTGATTCTAAATACTCTAAATATTTAATACATGCATCACGATCCATACCTATCATAGATACCAATTCATTATTAACAGTGATACTGTGACCACCATCTGCTACAAAATCAGTAAGACCCGCTTGCTCTGCAAAACGCTTAGCATCTACTTGAATACGACCAGTTGCTAAGGCTACACGGTGACCACGACGCTTTAACTCATCTAAACTGTATTGAGCACTTTCAGGGATTTTACCTTCAGGCCATACAGCTAAAGTATTATCTATATCGAAAAAGAAAAACTTCTGCTCCACGGTCCCTCCTAATCACGTCCACTCATTAACTTAAACCGTTCTTTTTGCGCTACATTTGGATATTTTTCACGATCCACATCGCTCAAAAACATTTCTAAGGGACGTACATACATATCGCGCTCATCATACAGTTTTTGATATACTACAAACTTTTCACCCGTCTCAGAGTGAGTCGCTACATCTAGCACGTAATAATACATTCCTTTAAAATGACGATACAAGCCACCCTTTACAATTTCTTGCATTTATAACCTCATCACATAACATACACAAATAGTTACAAACCATATTAATCAAGAGATTCCATATATTGAATAGCTTTAGTCAACATATCTGCTGTAATTTTATATGGAGATACATCAATATCATGAACAGATGTAGCCTTTTCAACAATTTGAGGAATATGCGATGCAGTAAGATCTAATTGTGAAAGTTTAGTAGGCCAACCTAATTCGCGATATACTGGCAACCACCGTTGTAACTCATCCATTTGTTGGTCAACGGTTAACAAAATAAGTAAGCCATAAGCTACTATTTCACCATGCAAATGATTTTCTTCTGTTTCTTTATTAGTAACACAGCCATAACATACAGCATGAGCCATGTTGCTATTATATGCCATAGGAACACAACCTGATACAACACCGGTAGTAAAGATAACAGTCATAGCAATGGTATCAAAGGCATCACTACGTTTATTAGCTTGACTATCTTTATAGGCTTGTATACCATGTGCTAAAATTGGTTCACTACACATAGAAGCTAGAGTAAGGCCTAACTGAGTATTATAGTCTTGCTCGCGATTGCGAGCAGAAAGATGAGTTTCATAGTGTTTTGCAATAGTATCTCCCATTCCTGCCCACAAGTAACGGCTTGGTGCTTCTACGAGAATATCAGCATCAATAAAGCAGTGCACAGGAGGATGATTTACAAAAGCTACGTCATCAAAAGTATGATCTGCCGTGTATACAGCTGCCACTTCTGACGTTGCCGCACAAGTAGATGCAATGGTTGGAATTGTAAAGAATGGTTTATCATCTAACTCTATAGCTACTACTTTTACTATATCCATGGCCTTACCACCACCAACAGCAAACAAAAAGTCCGCATCTTTTACAGATGCCATTTGTGCAATTTCCTTGCCTCGAGCAAAAGTACACTCTCCACCAAAGTGGATAATATCTAGCACCTTAATCCCCGCTTTATCAAGCACTGGACGAATGTGTGGCAAAGCTTTAGAAAGAGCTGTTTCGCCACCGATGATAGCTACAGACTTGCCATATAATTTTGTAAACTTTGGAATAGCGTCAAATACATCATGACCTCCAAAACTATAACTAGGTAAACAATGAGTACTACGCATAAAATTTCCTTCCTTCTTTTATCATTTATATCCTTATTTATCCTTATTATAGAAACTTCTACACACAAAATCAATTTTATATGACAACAATCAAAACATAAAAAGGCTCTATACTCTCACAAAATGAAAGCATAGAGCCTTTATCTTTATTACTTATTATCGGAAGCAAGACCTTTATGGATAAGACCCACAACAAAGCCTAATACCGCAAAGCTTACCCAGCCCATACCAGCACTTTGGAATGGAATATATTGAGCAAAGAGCTGTTCCAAAGCTATAGGTGCAATACCTGCAGTCTCAAGACCAGTCATAAGAGCAGAGATCATTGTGAACGCTACAGTCCATGCATATACGCAACGACGACCACCGAACACATTATGAAGAAGTGCCAACAAAATGATTACGATAGTCAACGGATACAAGAGCATCAACACAGGGATTGCTGCACTGATGATTGTTTTCAAGCCAAACATACTAAGGCCAAAGGCCGCTAGAGAGAAAATTACTACATATAATTTGTAACTAATCTTTGGAGTCAGCTTGTGGAAATATGTACCGCAAGAAGTGATAAGACCAATACTTGTAGACAAGCAAGCTAGCAGCACGATGATAGCCAAGATGATTTGACCGAACTCACCAAACAAATAGTTAGCACTTACGGACAATACAGGAGCCCCTGTCTCGAACAAACCAAAGCGTTCAACACTTGTAGCACCAATATTAGCGATAAATACATACACGATACCAAGAAGGCCTACCGCAATTGCACCTACCTCCATTACTGTTTTTGTAATCACAGCACGAGATGTAGCACCACTGAGGCGTACAAAATCGATTACAAGAATAGCAAATACTACGGAAGCTAAGGCATCCATTGTATTGTAGCCATCTAAGAAGCCTTGTAACACAGCCGTTGGTGCATCACCATATGCCGGTTGTGGTGCCGCATACCCACCAAGTGGAGTAATAAAAGATTTAACAATCAACAACAGAATTACAAGAAGTAAAGCTGGTGTCAAAATATTACCGATACGGTTAACAAGTTTTTGTGGACTAATAGATAACCACAAAGAAATACCAAAGAATAATGCCAAGAAAATTGGTTCCATATTCATGCTTAAACCTTCAGCAAAAGGTTTAATTGCGATTTCATAAGCTACAGTACCAGTACGCGGCGTCGCAAACATTGGTCCAATACTCAAGTAAAGAGAAATAGTATACAACAAGCCATAAATCGGATGAACACGGCTTGCTAGTTCTTCAACATCTTTACAGGAAGAATAGCCCATTGCTGCAACACCTAAGAGTGGAAGTCCTACACCAGTTAACACAAAGCCAAGCAAAGCCCAACCTACATTATCACCAGCTTGTTGACCTAAGGCCGCTGGGAAGATCAAGTTCCCTGCCCCAAAGAATAGGGCAAATAACATCATGCCTATAGCCAGATAAGCACGGGTCGACAGATTATCGTTACCATTCATAAATGTAACCCCCTTTAGGTTATATAAAAATAATATTACTATTATAATCTAAAGGGGCTTGGGTATACAAGAAAAATATCCTCACTATTCTATATCCGTATAGAGTTATTCCCATAAGTAACAGACTTTAACTTTTACTTATAGAAATAAGTAGATAAATTCCTATTTTACAGTAATCATTACAGACTATTAATTGGTCATTCACTACAAAAGATTTCTTATATGAACTTGTACATCATAAAAGGTGCTCCCCCATCCCTGATCGGTAGGACGAGCTGCGGTAAGCGCATTGATTGCCACGTGAGGATCACTCGATTGAGATTGCCACCATACACCTAGTGTTACCAATGTCCCTCTCTGTACTTCATCGTCGTAGTATGCTTTAATTTTTACACTGCCACGATCGTTATAGATTTCTACCTCAGCACCATCGTTTATGTTATACATTTTTGCATCTTCTGGATGGATGCGAAGTTTCATCAACTCAGGATCATTAAAGTCTAATTCGCAGAAGCTAGAGTCCAAAATTCGAATATCATTACCATTTATAAGCCAAAACGGTGCATTATCACCATATGGAGGCATATACCGAATTAATGGTTCTACATCCTGCGGATTATATAATTCAATTTTTCCAGACGGTGTTTTGAAATCCATCTTATAACTCTCAGGTACCGTCATCTCCACAGGCTCACCATTTAAAATCAACTCTTGGTCCCTCTTGGATATACGACTCGAAGTCCGCACAATTTGTTCAATAAGATCTTTTTCACTAAGGTCAAAAAAATCATCCTCCAACCCCATGCGTTTTGCTAACTCAGCAATAACTTGCCAGTTGGAACGAGATTCACCAATTGGCTCAATCAATTTGTAACCCGTCCCAATTGTGTAATGACCATAAGAATTATAAATATCATCATGCTCCACAGATGTTGTGGCTGGTAAAATAATATCAGCATACTTACAAGTATCCGTAAAGAAACGCTCATGTACCACAGTGAATAAGTCATCGCGCATCAACCCTCTACGTACAACATTCTGGTCAGGAGCTGTGATAGCCGGATTTGAAGAGAAGATATATAAACTATGAACTTTAGTTCCTTCAGGGTTTATAAGCATTTCACCCAGTTTAATCATAGGCATCAATCGTTTAGCTGGCGCATGAACATGAGCCTGTTGCATCACATCTTTGCCAATAAATTTACTACCACTAGCACTCGACAACAATCCACCCCCAGGATATTGCCATGCTCCAACCACAGCAGGCAAGGCATTAATAGCACGGCATGTCATAGCACCATTGCCATATCGAGATAGTCCACTGCCGAGACGAATAAACGGCGCTTTTGACTTTGCATAAGCATGAGCAAACTCAGTCATCCGCTCCACAGAAACACCGCAAATTTCAGCCGCTTTTCCCGGCGTAAAGTCAAGCAACACCTCTTTTACCAACTCATCGTAGCCTTGGACATGCTTCTTAATAAAATCTATATCTGCCAAGCCATCACGATGAATGATATGGAGCATCCCTAAAGCTAGTGCCCCATCACTTCCTGGTTTAACGTAAATATGTTCATGAGCTTGGCTAAAAGTATAAGTTTTATGAGTGTCGATAATCCAAACGCGAGCCCCCTTCTTTTTCGCAATGTTCACATCATGTAAAATATGAACATCTGTGGCTGTCGCATTTATCCCCCACAAGACGATAAGATCACTATGTTGCGCCTCTTGTGGTTTAATCGCTAAGGTATCACCGTAAACAGAACGGAACCCCGCTTGTTTAGCAGGAGAGCAAATACCTCGATCTTGGTCTGTAGCACCAATACAACGGAAAAAATAATCTGCTGCAGGACTCTGAATAACCCCCATTGTTCCTGCATAAGAGTAACGCAAAATACTTTCACTGCCATAAGTATCAATAGTTTCTTTGAAATTATTGACAATTGCATCAAGGGCTTCATCCCAACTAATACGAGTGTACTGATCTTCACCAATTCCCTTTTTACCGACACGCTTCATAGGGGACTTCAAGCGCAATGGAGAATGGATTACCTTTTCATAATGTGCCATCTTAGGGCATAGTGTACCTCTTGTGAAAGCATGTGCTCTATCCCCTCGAACAGATATTACTTTATTATTATCGACTGATACAATGAGACCGCATGCATCGGGACAATCGTATGGGCATACAGATTTATATTCTTTCATAATAAGCACCTCGCTTATAAATTGTATAAACTATAGGATGTATATTTATATTATATTATAGTATGACTCGTATAAGTATAACCTTTTGCACATCTTCTGAATTAAAAAGGTTTTAGAAATGATTATTTTATGTATATCAATGCATTCGATTATCACATTACATTTATGACCTCATCATTTATTTTGATATATATAGTTAGACATTTCAAGTTTTATCGATATCTATCCATTATCATTCTTGTCCAATGCCTAAACAGATATACTAATAAGTTCTATAAAAATACCAAAATTCTTCAAAAAAATCATGTAATCATTACTAAAAGTCATAACCATATAGTTTTAGGTATAATCAGACATTTTAATAGTGTCGTATAGATTATGTGACAAAAATCACCGGTACGTATGCGTATTTAGTAATGTCGTTCAGACTGTAAGACTATTCAATCTCACTTGTTTCTGTGCTATACTGACAGTGTCATTTGAGAGGATATAGAACTCACAAGAAATCATTTTGAATTCATGGTTATCTAATGTGAAGTAGCTATATCAGGTACATATTTTCTGAAAAGAGGTTTTAACGATGGCAGACGCAAAAAACACTGTGTTATTCCCTTATGAAACACTAAAAAAATTGAGCATGGACGCTTTCCAAAAATTTGGTTTCTCCGAAAAAGAAGCTGACATCATCCAAGACGTACTTTTGACTTCTGACTTGTTCGGTATTCAAAGCCATGGTATGCAACGTATGGTTCGTTACCATAAAGGTATCACTAATGGCTTGATTAAAATCGACGCTAAACCTGAAATCGTAAAAGAAACTCCAATTTCTGCAGTTATCGACGGTCATGACGGCATGGGTCAATTATTGGGTCATAAAGCTATGGAAATGGCTATCGAAAAAGCTAAAAAATCCGGTGTTGGTATCGTATCCGTACGTAACTCCAACCACTACGGTATCGCCGGTTACTATGCTAAAATGGCATCCGACCAAGGCTTAATCGGTTTCTCTTGTACAAACTCCGAAGCAATCATGGTTCCTACATATGCTCGTAAAGCTATGCTTGGTTCTAACCCTATCGCTTGGACTGTACCAGCTGATCCTGTTGACTTCTTCTTCGATTGCTCCACTACAGTAGTAACTCGTGGTAAACTTGAAATGTACAATAAAATGGGCAAAGCTACTCCAGATGGTTGGGCTGTTAATAAAGACGGCGTTCCTTCCACTGATGCAGCTGAAGTATTGGGCAACATCTCCCGTCATGAAGGCGGCGGTATCCTTCCTTTAGGTGGTGCTACAGAAGTTCTTGGGGGCCACAAAGGTTATGGTAACGGCATGATTGCTGAATTATTCTCCTCTATCTTGTCCCAAGGTGGTACTTCCAACAAATGTATGGTTGGTGGTAAATCCAATATCTGCCACGGCTTCATGGCTATCAACCCTGAATTCTTCGGTGACCCTGCGGAAATCAAAAAACACTTCTCCCAATTCTTACAAGAATTACGTGAAGCACCTAAAGCTCAAGGTCAAGATCGTATCTATACTCATGGCGAAAAAGAACATGAATCCGTTGAAAAAGTTAAAGCTGAAGGCATCCCTGTACTTAACGGTACAATGCTTGAAGTTCAAGACCTTTGCAATGAATTAGGTCTAGACTTCAAATCCTACTTCGGCGATTATGTACCAGAAGCTCCTGCTACAATGTTCAAAGGTAACTACTAATACCTAAACTTAGTAATGGCCCTAACAAGGACTTGTAGTTAGTACAGAAGGGGACATAAACACTGTTTATGTCCCCTCTCTTATGTTTTTAACCTCATAGGCTATGAGGTTAAAAAATTTTATGTACTATATCAATTTTTATGATAAGTATATCTGTTATTTTATTGTAAGCTTTTATTTTAACTGAACTTTTACAAATTAACATCATAGCGATTTATTCATCAATTAAATTGATTAAACTACGTCGTCCTGTTGAGCATATATTTTTGTTTTACTTGAAAGGATGATCTTAGAAATGAGTGCTATCACCGTTCTATTAGCGCTATCTCCAATCATTTGGTTGATTGTAGCGTTATCCATCTTGAAATTACCTGCATGGCAAGCAACAAGTGTTGCTGCGATTGGTTCTTTCATTATCGCTATTACAGCATTCCAAGCTGACCCATTTATTATGGTCACTGGTGCCCTTGAAGGTGCCGCATTGGCAATCTGGCCAATCCTATTAGTTATTACAGCTGCTATCTTCGTTTATAACTTGGTAGTACATACGAAAGCAATGGAAACTATTAAAACCATGCTTTCTTCTGTAACATCTGATACTCGTGTACTTGCATTACTACTTGCATGGGGCTTTGGTGCCTTCATGGAAGGTATGGCTGGCTTCGGTACTGCCGTTGCAATTCCTGCAGCTATGATGGTTGCCGTAGGTTTTGACCCACTTAAATCTATCATCGCATGTCTCGTTGCAAACTCCGTACCAACAACATTTGGTTCTATCGGGATTCCAACAACTACATTGGCATCCTTAACAAACCTTGATCCAAGCCATTTAGGTACATTCATTTCCGTACAATTGTTCTTGCTTAACCTTATCGCTCCATTCTTTGTTGTTATGATTATTGGTGGCGGTATTAAAGCGTTAAAAGGCGTATTCCTTGTAACATTACTTTCTGGTTTAGCATTAGCAGTTCCTGAAACTGTAATCAACGCTGTAATGGGTCCAGAATTATCCGTAATTTCTGCATCCATCGTTATCATGGCAGTTATCATTGGTTGTGCAAAAATCATGCCTCCTAATGATCCTAAATACGCAGTTAAACAAACTGGCGAAGTCCCTAAAGTTTCTGGTGGCGAAGGCCTTGTAGCTGCAATGCCATTCATCTTAATCTTCGTATTATTGTTATTAACTTCTAAATTGTTCCCTGCAATTAATGGTCCTCTTGCGTCCATTAAAACATCTGTACCTATTTATCAAGGTGCTGGTGCAAAACCTTACACATTCGTATGGATTGCAACTCCTGGTATTATGATTTTTATCGCTGGTATTGTTGGTGGTTTCATCCAAAAAGCAAAAGCTGGCGAAATCTTCGGTACATTGGGTAGCACAGTTAAAAACTTGAAATTCACATACCTTACAATCATCACAGTTGTTATGACAGCTAAATTGATGACTTACTCTGGTATGACTGCAGATATTGCAAAAGCAATGGTTGCTGGTACAGGTACATTGTACCCTCTATTCGCACCTATCGTAGGTGCGTTAGGTGCCTTCTTGACTGGTTCTGGTACAAACTCCAACGTATTGTTTGGCCCACTTCAAATTGCTGCAGCCCAAGGCTTAGATCCTACAAACTTCGAAGACCTTGGTTTCTGGTTGGCAGCAGTTAACTCCGGTGCAGCTGGTATCGGCAAAATGTTGTCCCCACAATCCATCGCGATTTCTATTGGTGCCGTAGGACCTGCTTTAAAAGCATACCTAGAAAACCACAAAGAAATCAGTGCTGAAGAAGCTCATAAACTAGAACATGAAATCGAAGCAAGCGTTATCATGAACAGCGCATTCAAATACTTCTTGATCTTCATCGTTATGCATGGTTGTATCTCCTTCTTCGGTCAACATTTCATCCATGAAATTCACCACTTCTTCTTCTAAGAACTGGTAACAATACAAAAAAGAACAGCTTTTCACGAGCTGTTCTTTTTTTGTTGCCACATATGAGAATACTACATATAACATGGCTTAATGATAATACAGTTTAGAGTTCACTAATTTGCTATAAATAATTGTAACAATCTATTAATAAGCCGCTTGCTCTACTTCCCATTTAGTAAAGGTCCCAGTATCTGTATCAATTTCAAAATCATATTCATAACCGTTATAATGTATTTCACCTTCATACTCTAAACGGCCATTCTCATAATCACGATTGAATTCAGTTACATTTGCAACTGTTGCACCCGGCACACGTGCTAAGGCGCTTTGAACAGCCTCATCAGAACTAATTGCTTCTACAGATGAAATCGTAGCTGTCCCGATTACTACTATTGCAGCTAACACAAAACCTTTTAGTTAATATTTCATATAATTCTCCCATCGCCAATAAACACATTGATATTTTTAGATATAATTAATATACTAATTGTAATCTATAAATAGAGATATAGCAAAGTCAATATTTCATATAGATATTTTTTCTCAATCATGGTAAAATACATCGTATCAAATAGAAAAAATTAAATGCAGTCTGCGAAGTGCGATTCGCAGACTTTTATTTTTCTCACTTTAGTATAGGAGGGTTTTATGACTCAAGAAAATTCTGCTAAGGTCTCTTTCATCTTAGTAGTATTCCTTGGTCTGTTGACAGCCATCACACCACTTGCAACAGATTTATATTTACCAGCATTACCAATTATGCCTAGTGAACTAAATACATCTGCATCAAATATTCAAATGACCATTGGTGTGATGACTTTTGGTGTTGCATTAGGTCAATTATTTGGAGGTCCTATTAGTGATACTATGGGCCGCAAGTTGCCTCTTATAACAGGCAACTTACTTTGCGTTATCTCTAGCATAATCTGTGCTTATGCACCAAGCATTGAAATACTTTTACTAGGACGCTTTCTACAAGGTTTAACAGGATCTGTGGGCGTTGTAATTGCTAAGGCCATCGCTCGAGATTTTGCATTTGGTCAAGAATTGACTAAACTCTTTGCATTGCTCATGATGGTTAACGGTTTGGCGCCAGTAATCGCTCCGCTCATCGGAGGTCAATTATTACTATTCACTACATGGCGCGTTATCTTCGTTATTTTAGCAATATTTTCTGCTATTCTATTAGCGGGATCTCTTCTCTTCCGTGAAAGCTTACCTAAAGAAAAACGCGTTACAGGTGGCGTTGCAACTGCTACAAAGAACTACATTACGCTTATTAAAGATAAGCGATTCCTTGGGCAAACACTAATCCAATTCTTTGCTTTTGGTGGATTCTTTGCGTATATCTCAGGTTCATCCTTTGTATACCAAAACATCTTCCAACTATCTGCACAAGAATTTAGCTATCTCTTTGGTATCAATAGCTGTGGTATTATCTTAGCTAGTGCCATAAGCGCTAGATTAAGTAATGTAATCACAGTTCGACAATTACTAACATTTGCCCTCTGGCAACTAACAATCGGCTCCTTGCTATTCTTAATAGCTATGCTTTTCGAATGGCCACTTATTCCTGTAACGGCCATTCTATTCTTTACCGTATGTACAGTATCCCTATTTGGCTCTGCCTCTTTCTCTATGGCAATGGCTAAATACGGTAAAATGGCTGGAAGTGCCTCTGCAGTACTTGGCTTTGCTAGCATGTTCTCTGCAGGAATCGTATCTCCATTAGTTGGTATTGGTGGGGAATATACGGGGATTCCCATGGGGATTACAATGCTAGTATGTGCAGTGCTTTCCTTATTGTGCCTATATGGTTTGGTAGAAAAAGATTAATCTCTTTTACACATTTGTATAAGCCCCACAATGGGGCCCGACTACAACAAAATAATATTAGTATATAAATACGATACCCCTTTCCTTGCTCAGTACTTCGTAAAATCGCTTCGGAAAGGGGTATCGTATTTATATTAACATTATCTATAGAGGCGTCCCATTGTTGGGCTTTACAAGCATATTTCAAAATAGATTAATTCTTTAACTCTACAAACACCTAGGCATAATAACGAAAACCACCTACACAACTGATTGTAGGAGAAAGGAGATGTGCCATAGGCACATCTCCACATTTCTTCCCCCTCCTCTATCCAGTTATATTTTCAATGGGACATCTTCATAATTAGCGTATATAGAAAAGAATACAGCCCTCTCTGCAGCGATTTTACGGAACGTAGTGACGTACTGAGCCAAGAGAGGGCTGTATTTTTTCTATACTAGTAATATGCAGTTGTATTCGGGCCCCATTATAAAATGTAAGGGACCTTATCGCTTATTCACTAAATTCCATCCCAACTTCTCCCCACTGCACTAGTTATATTTTCAATGGGACCGCTTCATAACAGGTGTATATAGAAAAGAACACAGCCCTCTCTGCAGCGATTTTACGAAGTGTAGCGCCGTACTGAGCCAAGAGAGGGCTGTGTTTTTTCTATACTAGTGTTATGTAGTTGTCACGGAGCCCCATTGAAAATATAACAGAGCACCCTTATTCAAACATTGTCGATAGTAGTAGTTTCAATCGGTTTGCTTGGTTAACCACACTGGATCCTGGATCGTAGTCGATAGCTGCGATTCGCACGTCTGGGTAGGCAGCGGATAGTGTTTTTACCATGCCTTTACCTGTTACGTGGTTTGGTAAACATCCAAATGGTTGTAAGCATACGATTTGTTTAGCCCCTTTTTCGATGAGGTCAATCATATCGCCTGTGAGGAACCAGCCTTCACCACATTGGTTACCAAGTCCGATGAATTGAGCTGCTTCTTTCGCTACTTCTGTCATACGTTGTAACGGGTCAAAGTGTTTTGACGCTGCTACGGCTTTTGCATATGGCAAGCGGTAGAGTTCAAGGGCTTCACGAGCCAATGTACCGAAGAAGCCAGATAGCCATGTACCATCAAGGTGCTTAGCACGGTATGTGCTATCCATTGCACAATACAAGAAGAAATCTAGCAAGCCAGATGTAACGACTTCGCCGCCTTCCTTTTCAATGAGCTCATTAATATGATTGTTAGCACTTGGATGGAATTTAACGTAAATTTCCCCTACAACGCCAACACGAGGTTTCTGTACATCCTTGTTGACTGGCAAGTTATCAAAGTCATGAATGATTTCTTTGATGTACTTATTATATTGTCGAAGACTGGCAGATGTAATATTATCACGTAATTTTTTAATCCAATAATCACATAATGCATCGGTAGAACCAGGATTTGTCTCGTATGGCCGTGTGGCAAGAACACATTGCATGAGCGCATCACCGTATACAACAGCTTGAATCATGCGATGTAAGAAACCTTTTGTCAACTTAAAGCCTGGTTGGCGTTCCATATCACTCGCATTAAGAGATAGAATAGGTACTTGTTTCATACCAGCATCAATCAATGCTTTACGTAAGTAACCGATGTAGTTTGTAGCACGACAACCACCACCAGTTTGAGAGATGATAACAGCCGTCTTATCTACATCATATTTACCGGATAATAGTGCGGACATGAGCTGCCCTACAACGATAATCGCTGGGTAACATGCATCATTATTAATGTATTTTAAACCCACTTCGATATCGTCACGCGTAGGCGCTGGCAACATTTCAAAGTCATATCCTTCATTTTTGAGAACTGGCTCTAAGAGGCTAAAATGCAATGGTGACATTTGTGGTACCAAGATTTTATAAGTCTTACGCATTTCTTCTGTAAAGACAACGCGATTGTAATCGTAAGTTGGTAATTTCTCTACCACTACCTCTTCCGGCGCCTCAGGATTATGATGACGACGCAAACTACGTTCCATTACAGATTGCAAGGATCGCAAACGGATTGTCACGGCTCCAAGGTTTGTACCTTCATCGATTTTGAGCAAGGTATGGATTTTGTGGTTTGCTGAAAGTATATCTTTTACCTGATCTGCTACGATAGAATCCAGTCCACAACCAAAGGAGTTAAGCTCTACAATTTGGAATCCTTCAGTTCTACTTACAAATTCAGCGGCACGATATAGGCGACTATGGTAGGACCATTGGTCTACAACACGTAAATGCTTGATTTCATTGCCTAATGGTGCAACGCCATCTTCTGTAAGAACAGCCATACCAAGAGATGTGATAAGTTCAGGAATACCGTGGTTAATACCGGAGTCCAAATGATATGGACGGCCAGCCAATACGATTGTCGGAATTTGTTCTGCCACGAGGCGAGACACAGTTTTCTTTGTCGTTTCACGGTAAGACGCTTTACAGTTTTCCTGCTCTTCCCAAGCGAGGTCTACAGCCTTAGCAATATCCTTCTTCTTTAAGTTTAAAAAATCCAATGCTTTCACAAGGGCCGGAACAAGGGATTTTTTATCAGCTAACGGCAAGAATGGTGCGTGGAATGGAGTATCGCCCAATACCTCTTGCATATTATTTTTGATAAGTTCTGGATAGGAAATAACCATTGGACAATGGTAATTATTGTCGCGGCTAAATTCCTTAGGGCCATGTTGAATACAAGGGTACCAAATAAAGTCTACCTGTGCATTCGCTAAGTCGCGAATGTGACCATGAACAGCTTTTGCTGGATAGCAAGCCGTATCGGATGGAATCGTATCGATAGCCTTATTGTATTGATCCTTAGTCGTATAATCTGAAAGGATTACTTCATAACCCAAGCTATTGAAGAATGTAAACCAGAATGGGAAGTCCTCATACATGTTGAGAACGCGAGGAATACCTACACGCATTTTACCTTCAAACTCTGGAATGTTTTTCTTCAAGTAGTAATCAAAGTAACGACGTAATTTTACATCTACCAAGTTAGGAACTGGCTTACGTTTCTCTTGGATCATATCGCCAGCACCGCGATCACAACGGTTGCCCGTTACGTACGTACGACCATCGGAGAAAGCATTGATAGTAAGCATGCAGTTATTTGGGCAAAGGCCACAATTGCGCATTGTCGTAGATACTTGTAAAGAATTAAGGCCTTCACTATCTAGCAATGTACTTTCACCCTTTTGTAACTCTTCCGCCGTTTCCGCTGCAAGAAGAGCCATACCGTATGCACCCATCAAGCCAGATACATCAGGGCGAATCACCTCTACGCCCATCAATTTCTCAAAGGCACGCAAAACAGATTCATTATAGAACGTACCACCTTGAACAACGATATGATCGCCTAATTCTTTAGGGTCTTTCACCTTAAGAACCTTATAAAGGGCATTTTTAATTACAGAATAAGCAAGACCTGCTGCGATATCTTGTACCGTAGCACCTTCTTTTTGAGCCTGCTTAACCTTAGAGTTCATAAATACAGTACAACGAGATCCTAAGTCGATTGGCATAGGTGCCAATAATCCTTCTTTTGCGAATTGATCGATAGGAATGCGTAGACCAGATGCAAATGTATCAATAAAAGAGCCGCAACCAGAGGAGCAAGCTTCGTTCAACACGATATCTTCGATGTACCCATCACGAACCTTACAGCATTTCATATCTTGACCGCCAATATCCAAAATAAAGGATACATCAGGGCAGAAGAATCGGGCCGCACGATAGTGAGCCATCGTTTCTACTTCACCAATATCGATGCCGAGGGCGCGTTTAAGAAAGGCCTCACCGTAGCCAGTTACGCCAGAGTGTGCAATATAGGCGCCTTTTGGCAATAATTCATATATTTTCTCGATGATTTCACGAGATTTTTCTAACGGTTTACCATGGTTAGGACCATAGTGAGAGAAGATAATTTCCTTGTTGCTATTGATAAGAACTACCTTAAGAGTAGTAGAGCCAGCATCAATACCAAGGTAACAAGGACCTTGAGCATCCTCGATATTCGCCTTTGGCGTTACCGCCTTAGCGTGACGAGCTCGGAACTCTTCTAATTCTTGTTCATTTTTAAACAGCGGATCCACACGGTCTGTAGCTTCCATAGGAATACCAATAAGTGCACCGATTTCCTTTGTCAATTGACCAACCGTAATCTCACGGCACTCATCTTTCATCAATGCCGCCCCTAAAGCGATGAATAATTCACCATTTTCAGGGATAATGCGATGCGCTTCATCTAGCTCTAAGGTATCACAGAAGCATTGGCGTAATTCAGACAAGAATGTCAACGGACCGCCAAGGAACGCTACATTACCTTCGATTTTATGACCGCATGCAAGGCCAGCAATCGTTTGATTTACAATTGCTTGGAATACAGATTTTGCAATATTTTCATGAGATGCACCTTGGTTTAACAAAGCTTGTACGTCTGTTTTAGCAAATACGCCACAGCGTGCCGCAATTGGATAAATCGTATCAGCATTCATGGCTAATTGGTTAAGGCCAGATGCATCTGTCTGCAATAAAGTCGCCATTTGGTCGATAAAAGCGCCCGTACCACCAGCACAGGAGCCATTCATACGATGTTCTGCAGTTTGACCTAAATACGTAACCTTCGCATCTTCACCACCAAGTTCGATGATAACGTCTGTCTCTGGATAGAGGGCTTTCACAGCTCGCGTTTCAGCAATAACCTCTTGTACGAATGGGATGCGCACCTTTTCGGCCATAGCCATCCCACCAGAACCAGTAATACATACATGAACAAGAGCGTCTTCATGACCAACTTGAGCCTCTTGTAACAAGGTATATACTGTGTCCAATATGTTTGCATAATGGCGTATGTACTTTTTATACAAATAATTATCGTGTTCGTCCAATAATACAACTTTAACCGTTGTAGACCCCACGTCAATCCCCATGCGTAGCATGTGCTGCATAAATACCTCTCTTTTTAACGACTGTATGACCACCTAAGTGACCATACTTATTTTTGTGAAAGTCTCACATGTAATATGTACAACATATATACTGTACTAAGCATCTAAAATAAAAAATTAAAATAGATAAGGATATAATACTTTCACCAAAATATCTAAATTTTTAAATATCCTATCTTTATTATACAACAAATGTAGATAAAATCTATGTTATTCTATATTCCAATGAGTTATATAGAATATGACTAAATTTGAATAACGACTCTAGATTGTTATAGGATGTAAAAAATATTATATCATTCTAAAATGAAAAAAAGTATATCTAATAGCACATCACTACAGTAATATATAAAGAGATAGATACATACATCGTTAAATCCAACAGATACAATGTTTTCCTTTCTATCAAGCGATCATATACAAATAAATAAGTAATCATGCCTAATAAAAAAGAGACTTCAATGAAACCATTAAAGTCTCTTTTTTCTACATTACTGATTATATTTTTTGTAATTTATTTATTTACTCTATATAAATTACATAACATTTTCATACAAACTAATAAGATCATCCTGATTTGCTGGGTATGGATTAAAGCGATAGCACATATCTTCTAATGCTCTGCTAGCCATGAGCGTAAGTTTTTCACCGGATGTAGCTTTGTCTACTCCAAACTCTGTTAGTGTCATAGGACATTCCAAAGTACGTTGTAACTTTATAATCGCTTCTAACAGGGCTCCTAATTTGTCACTTTCAGATGCTTTATGTGATGCAAAGCCTAATTTCGCAGATAATGCTGCATATTTCTTTGCTACCTCTTGATTATGAGAGCAGTTAAATGCAATTACATACGGCAAGAGCATGCTATTAGCTAGCCCATGAGGCACATGGAATTGTCCTCCCAACTGATGAGCCATGGCATGAACGATACCTAAGCCAGCCTTATTAAAGGAAAGCCCTGCAAGACATGATGCTTCGTGCATAGACATGCGGTCTTGCTCTGTAGCTGTTGGCTTATGACATTTTGGTAAGAATGTAAAGACAAGCTCGATCGCCTGTTGTGCCAATGCATCGGTGAAGTTATTTGCAGCAGTCGCCACATAGGCTTCTAGAGCATGAACGAGTACATCCATACCACTAAATGCAGTAACACTAGGTGGAGATGTTTTTACAAATAATGGCGTTAATAAAGCTTCATCAGGTAATACCGCATCATCTACAAGAGGATACTTAATTTGTGTTTCACTATCTGTAAGAACAGCAAAGGAAGTTACTTCAGAGCCTGTTCCACTTGTAGTAGGAATGGCGATGAATAATTTAATATCCATATGCTTTAACTTACGACCGAAATAAGCTATCCCTTTGCTCATATCGATGCAGGATCCACCACCAATAGCGATGATAACAGTCGGTTTAATAGCTTCCATAAATTCAATGCCTTTTACTACATGAGTTATGGGTGGGTCGGGTACTACATCTGTATATGTAGTCACCTTATTTTTACTATCCATTAACCCCATCACATACGTAAGGCTTGGTGAGTCTTTTAAAAATGGATCACATATGATAAGGATAGATTCATTATTAAATTCTGTAAGACGATTCAACGAATCTGTACCCGAATAAATTTGGGTTGGAAAAGTCCATTTATTCATATACTCACCACCTATCGAATATTAAATCCTGTTGTTAAACAACATCTACGACGGCGTGCAAAGCAGCGAGCCGATGTAGTGGATTCCCCAGTAGGTGTAGCGATTGTAAAGGTTGTCGTACCTTCACCGCTAAAGCCAAGACCGGCATAGGATGGGCCATTCTTAACAAAAATGGAAGTTTTCATTTTACGGGCCATCCGATTGAGGCGTTCCATATTTAAGGAATGCATTGTTGCCGTATGATGTAAGCCTGCTTCTAACATCAAGCATACATCGAGTCCTTCATCAAAGCTATCTACCGTTACAACAGGTAGAATAGGCATTAACATTTCAATGACTGCAAATGGATGGTCTTTTGGTGTGCGCATGATAATCAACCGTGGATCACCATTGTACGGAATATGTGCCGCATCAAGAATGACACTTGCATTCTTACCGACGAACTTTTTATTTGGTGTCCCATTTGGTAAGACTGTTAAATCTACGAGGCGTTGAATATCTTGTTGATTGTCAATGAGGACACATCCTGCTTTTACCATTTCTTGAACTAGCTGTGGCTCGATTTGGCGCATAGCAACGACGCTCTTTTCAGCGATACAAAGGATATTATTATCTAGGCTAGCACCGAGCACGATATCTTGGGCGGCCTTTTTAATATCTGCCGTTTCATCTACAAAGGCGGGTGGATTACCAGCACCTGCACCGATAACCTTTTTACCGCTTTGAAGCGCTTGTTTTACTACGCCAGGACCACCAGTAACAACTAATAAGCTCACATCTGGGTGTAGCATCATCTCTTGAGCAGACTCAATAGATGGTTCACGAAGTGTAACGATAAGGTTTTCAATGCCAATCGATTTAGCAATGATTTGGTTAAGTTCACTAACTAGCAATCGACTGAGATGCTTAGCACCAGGATGTACACTAAAGAATACTGCATTCCCTGCTGCTAGCATGCCGATAGTATTACATATTAACGTTTCTGCTGGATTTGTACTTGGTGTAATAGCCCCGATGACACCATAAGCAGACAGTTCATACAATGTCATGCCATTATCACCAGTTTCACACTCGGTAACGAGATCTTCTACACCCGGTGTTTTATCGAGTGTAAGGTTTAATTTTAATACTTTATCTGCAACACGCCCCATCCCTGTTTCTTCAACAGTTTTTTGAGCCAATTCTTGTACTCGTGGACGCATAGTAGCACGGATGTCTGCTATTACCTTTTCACGAGTTGCCAAGGTGCAATCTTCAAAACGCGCTTGCGCTGCTTTTGCTGCTTGAATTGCATCATCAACTGTATCAAATACACCTGGTTCAACTTGTCCCCTAGGCGCTTGTTTAACAGGTTGTGATGAGGCTGCTTCTTGCTTTTGCCCCTGTAATAGATCTATAACCATGGAGCGGATCATTTCTTTCAACTGTGTATTGTTTTCCACCATGAACCTCCATATAGGTTGCATTGCTGATGCAATGACCATGTCAACTAACAGTGTACACAATCAAGGATATATTCATGATGTGACACAATAACTAGGTTTAACTCTGGCACCAGCTATTTCCTATACAATTATTTTTCAAAACTATCAATAATACCCACAATAGCACAATCTACTGCGGTGCCTTTATCATCTTCGAAAATATGCCGTGCCGATGAGCCTCGAGTTAGAAGCACATATTCACCTTCACCAGCACATACTGTATCGACGGCGATTTCTATGCGCCCCGTCAACTCTTGTTCTCCATCGAGAATATCTACCATCATCAGTTTCATTCCCTTTAGAGATTCATGCTTTTGAGTAGATACGATACTACCCACTACTTTACCGACTTGCATACTTCTCGTTCCCTTCAATTATTGTGATACGTAAGCGCTCAATTTCATCTCGAGCAGCCATGGTAAACCGTTGCCCCCTATATATGACGATAATAGACTGACTTTCACAAGATCTTACAAAAGAGACCGTTATCCAGCCTTGATGGCTGGCATATATAGGACGACCAAATTTATCTAGAAATTTGATAGGCCAATCTAGAATAACTGATGGATTCATCAATGAGGTTACAGGGACTGCGAGGCGTATTGTCACCTCACAGTCATAAGCTAATGCACGGTGCAAACAGGCTACCCAAGGCACCAATGTATCGCTCATTAACTCTCGTATATGAGCATAATCTATACCAGCAAAAGAAATGAGTTGATTCTGCAACAATATATGTTCATCATAGCTATTGCATTCTGTGACCATAAACGTAGCAGTGGATGTCATCCGCTTTTCTAGGCGTTCTAGCACCAGTTTAACTAATGCATCCATATTAATGCTCACTTCCCATGGCAATTCCTAAGGGCGTTACAAATTCTGGATATAGCGGCTTATCTACGGGTAATCCTATATATTGACTGAAAGTTTTTGTAAACTCCTCAAAATTAGAAGCACCACCTACAACAACAATAGGAGTCCCTTTTTCATAACCACCCTCTTGTAACGCACGCTTAGAAATAGCTGCCATTTTTTCAACAACAGGCCGTATGGTTGCATATACATCGCGTTTATTTGCTTCATTCCGCTTATAAGCCTCCGCTTCAGGGATAGAGATTCCATAGGCCCCGCTAATAACAAGGTTCATATGGGTACCCCCTGTAGGCTCATCTACGGTATATACAACTCGGCCATCCTTTAAAATGCTTATGCCTGTAGTACCACCACCGACGTCGATAACAGCGCCATCGGTGATGCCTAGCACATTAGCAGCAGCGGTAGGTTCGTCTAAAATACAAGTTACTTCAAAACCGGCGCTTTCTAGAACGTGACCTACTACATCTTTATTCTTGCCTATCGTTCCAGGTGGAACAGCTGCTGCGGCATATACAAGTTCTGTGCCTAAGGCTGCCTCTGCCTTAGCCTTTAACGCTCGCGTAATTGTAACAGCTCCCACATAGTCAACTACAAGGCCGTCTCGAATAGATTCATTGTATTCAAAGGCGCCATATATAGGTTTACCTTTGTCGTTAACTACGGATAAGACAATAGATGATGTACCAAGGTCAATACCTACACGCAAATTCTTTTGATTATGAGAGCTCACTTGTTTGGACTCTACGAGATCAGAGAACTCTTGCAATGTATTATTTGCCTTTTTCAAACCCTTCATCGTATCACCTACTTTACTGTACAATTCTCGCCATCACTGTACCTTGTACATTGGCAGCATTTGCCTCATCTGTATCAATATGGAGTTCTAGGACAAAACCAGGTACGGCTCGAACTATGACATCACCAAATACAGTGGTGCGTTCTGGCGTTTGAAGTTCAACATTAACGCTATCACCGTCGTTTACATGGAACCGTTTTGCATCATCCGGCGACATGTGAATATGTCTCTTTGCAACAATACAAATAGGTTTTGTTATTTCCCCGTTTTCAGTACATAGAGTAATCTCTACGGCTGATTCTAAATGACCAGATAGCACAATAGGAGGCTTTATGCCTAATGTACGAGCATCGGTCAACGATACCTCCACTTGTGACTGTTTTCTAAGAGGACCTAGTACGCGGACATTTTGAATGACCCCTTTAGGCCCCACCAAAGTAACGGTTTGTTCTGAAGCAAACTCTCCAGTTTGTTTTAAGTCACTTTTCTTAGTAATAGCCTGATTCGGGAATAATACATCCCAGTCCGCCTGACATAGATGGACATGTCTATTGCTCACACCTACGGGAATGGACGATTCGAATATGGCTTCGATCACTTCTCGTACGATAGCACGAATCTGTTCCCAATCCATAAGCTATTATCCTTTCTTAGGTAAGATTAATTCTACGTCGCTATGAGGGCGTGGAATTACATGAGTAGATACTACTTCGCCCACTTTTTGTGCTGCTGCACAGCCTGCATCAACCGCTGCTTTTACAGCGCCTACATCACCGCGAACCATTACAGTTACAAGACCGGAACCGATTTTTTCAGTACCTTCTAATGTAACGTTAGCTGCTTTTACCATTGCGTCAGCCGCTTCAATTGCGCCTACTAAACCTTTTGTTTCTACCATGCCTAATGCGTTATTCATGATAATCTCCTTTATTATTTACTAATTTTTACTACTTTATTTCTTTTTAGAGTTTTTCTTTGGTGTTGTTTTCTTTGTACCTGTGGACTTAGAACTTTTCGGTTCTATGATAGTAGATACAATTTCATCTAACACTTCAACAACCTTTTCATCTAATTGGGGTTTCTCTGTTTTAGAAGTTGTAACTTCAGCTTTGACTGGTTCAGTTTCTATAACTTTTTTAGTTTCTTGAACACCAGCACTCGCCTTAGTTAACTGTGTCTCATCAGAAACCTTAGCAGGCTTATCTGTAAAATCATCATTAAAGGATTCTACTAAACCTTCTGCAGGTCTTGGAATTACCTTATGAGCTACATACAGGTTCATTCCTTTTGTAAGAGCCACACCAGTCTGAACAGCCGCTTCCACAGCTACTACATCACCGGCAACCTTTACTGTCATCCAGCCAAGGCCTCTCGCCTTTTCTATTCCTATCAACCGTACATTTGCAGCTTTAACCATTGCATCTGATGCGGTGATAGCCCCCAGTAAACCAGCTACTTCTAGTAACCCTAGTGAATCTTTCACTATGCCACCTCCCGACGTCTATTTCTGTTGATGATTCGCACACAGGATTCATGCATTCCTATAACGTTAGCTACGTTGCATATCTACTAACATTTGACGAATCAAATCTTTTAACTCTGGTTCTTGAGATTCTATTTTAGGTTCTTCTTTCGGGGTCGCCTGAACAGGCTCATCCTTGAGCATACCTACTTCATCTATTATATCCATAATGATAGCCCGTAACATTTGTTCATTTAGTTCTGCCATTATGAATCCTCCTATTCACATTGTGAAAGTATCATCTATTGCGACGTGATAATGATATGTAATGAATATATGGCTCTTTGAACTAACTTTCATTAAATAATGTAAGCATTACCTTTATTCTTAGGTCTTTCTCCCATGGTTTCTAATAATGCTAAACCTACATCACGTGCTGCTTTAACAGCTTGTTTAACAGCGCCAGAATCACCAGACATTAGTAAAACAACTTCATTTGACATATCTGAGCTCGATGGAGACTGATAATCTACCACATCTACATTTGCTGATTTAACTGCTGTATCCGCCATAACTACACCAATAGCTGCTGGGGCCCCAACGATCAAGCCAAAGGCTTTACCTTCTGGTGTTCCAAAGGCAGTCACTAATGCTTCTCCTGCGCGAGCTGTATATTGAACCTCCACATGACCAGCTTCGTTCATATATACCTCGCCGAAGGTACGTTCTAATTCACGCAATGCTACTTCTACAGAACGTCTTACATCAGATACATCATCGCCGCCAAATATGATAAGGGAACCAGAACCGGCGCCACCTTTCATATCACGGGCAAGTTCAATGCTAACAATCTCAGTATTCGTTGCTTTTACAGCTTCGTCAGCGGCCATGATTTGTGGCCCTGCACCTGTACGTGAACCTAAAATACCGATGGATTGATATGACTTAGTGAGCTGCATAGCTTCCAATACTTGACTGTCTACATTGGCAATAACGAGACCAATTGTATCGCCTGTTGTAGTGCTACCTACATGTTCAGTAATCATAGAAGTTTGTAATTGACTTACAGTAGGTGAACTTACAGGTGACGAAGCACATGATGCATTACCTGTTGCGCCTATTGCTTTACTTAAGTCAGTACCATCGATACGCATCAACACGCGTTTTAAAATCTCATCTACCATACTTTTAGTATCGGCCATAATTATTCACCCTTTGTTGGTAAAATACCTTCTACATCTTTATGTGGTCTTGGAATTACATGAGTAGAGATAACAATGCCTACGCGTTCAGCAGCAGCTGCACCTGCATCTACAGCAGCTTTTACAGCACCTACATCACCACGAACCATAACAGTAACGAGACCAGAGCCAATTTTTTCATTGCCCACGAGTTCCACATTAGCTGCTTTAAGCATTGCATCAGCTGCTTCAATAGCGCCTACTAGACCCTTAGTTTCCACCATACCTAATGCTTCTTGTGTCATCTGTTTTCTCTCCTTTTACAAAATATAGAATAATGATTACAAATTTATTTTTCTAATAGTTCCACCATAGTCCCTATATTCATAAAGGCAAAGTGAGCGGTTTTAAGCAACTGTACCATAAGTACAGCTCCTGTACCTTCACCTAATGCCATTTGTCCATGGATTGGAACTTCATCAAGACGAATATTTGCATAAGCCAATGCTGCGGCCATTCCTACCTCGCGAGAATAATGAGATGGAATACCGTATAATGGAGCTTCTCCATTCATTTGAGTAGCACAAGCCATGGCAACTGCTGTAATATATCCATCGATTACAAATGGAATATGTAGGTCTGTACAAGCTACCATAGCGCCTGTAATAGCGGCTATATCAAAGCCACCTACGCGGCTAATTACTTCTTTTGGACTATTTAAGTGCCCCTTATGATGAGATAGCGCAGTCCGTACAAACTCACGTTTTTGATTCATGTACGCTTCGTCTTCAGGACCGGATCCAGGACCTACGGTTATACGTGGGTCTAGCTTTGTAAGACCACTCAAGACCGCTGCTGACGTAGTCGTGTTACCAACACCCATTTCTCCGAAGGAAAATAGATTAATTCCCGATTCTGCATAGTAGACAACGCGGTTATATCCCGCTTGGTACGCTAAATCAAATTCTCCAGCGCTCATAGCAGCACCGTCTAATATATTCTTTGTGCCTTGAGCAACCTTTCGATCGACCCCAATACCTTGTGGGCAAGCAATACCTACATCTACCACTTCATAAGGAATATGGTTAAAGATACAATAATTAGCAACTGCACTTTTACCATCAATCATATTCTGAGACTGTTTACGAGTAATCTCATAGTTATAACCGATTAAACCATCTACGGAAATGCCATTATCTGCAGAAAAAATAATATGCTGAGTATGAATCTCAGGTTTCATATCCTGCCAAGCAAGACACATTTTTTTGAAATATCGTTCCCATAAACCCAAGCTTTTTGGAATGATCGCCTTATTTAAAATAAATTGATTAAGTTGTTCTTCAAAACCTTTGTCCATGGAAAAACCTTCTTTCAACTAACCGTATATGTAGTTACATAATTGTTTTAACGACTCTTCATCGTGAACTGATATTTCAAAAATCTTAGTGGCTCCTGCTAGTTTAAGATTGCGTCGAGGCGCCTCTATATCTTTACCCGTATCCACCTTTGATACAACACCTATAACCTCGCGGTTTAAGGAGTTACCAAAGCTTGGTGGGAATATGGTTGTTTCATCACCGGCTGGGATCATGAAAATCACTAAATCCGCATCATAGGCGTGCAAGATAATGCCTCGATAGTAATTAGGATTTTCCATGTATTCTCCTGGGGTATCGATGAAGTTTCCCACGCGCGTTATAGCTTGTGTCTTATGATACGTAGCCGAACCATGGGTAATCGTATCTGCTAATGTAGTCTTACCACATCCGCTCCGCCCTACTAGAAGGATATGCTTTTCTTTCTTTTCAGTGCTCATACTTACCCTTTCATTAGGATCTTGTTAAATCCGTTGGGAAGAATCCTAAAATGCGGTGCAGACCTTCAATAACACTGCGCAATGCAGATTCAACAGCAGATACATCACCAGTTATGAGAAGTGCCCCCGAAAATCTATCGATGAACCCGATTTCGATATCACCGGATTTACTTGCAATATCGGCTGCAATAATGGTCCCTTCGCCAGGTGTTATGGTAAGAATCCCAATAGCATTGCGACCTTTTTCCTCAAGCCCCATTTTTCTAAATAAATCTGGCTTAGGATTGGCAATAACATGGGCTATCGTAACCTGCTTTCCGGGTACAAATTCTTGTATGATGCGCTGTTTCGCATCAATTACCTCTTGAAAGGCCATATAATCTCCTCCTAATTCAAAACTGTTAATTCAACATTTACAACTAGATTCCGTATTATTAACTTTATCCTTCATGGTCCACGATTTAAGGTGCCACTAGTTTGAAGAATAATACGGCTAATCCGGCACCAATCAATGGTCCAATAAATGGTACCCATGCATATTGCCAATTAGCTGTTCCCTTATTAGGAATCGGTAAAATAAAGTACGCTAAGCGTGGACCAAAGTCACGTGCTGGATTTAACGCATACCCAGTAGTTGCACCAAAGGACATACCAATAGATGCTACTAAGATACCGATGACCATAGGTGCCAATCCATCAGCCATCTTACCTAAGCAGAGAATAGCTAGCATAAACATAAAGGTAGCTATAATTTCGGATATCAAATTGAAAGGTTTATTATCGATTGCTGGACCTGTTGCAAAAATTCCTACGCAGTTCCCTTCGTCAGGACCTGTTACTTTAAAGTGTGGATAATAGAATAGTGCAGCAATGGCAGCACCTGTAAAACCACCTGCAATTTGCGCTATAGACATTGGAATGACTTGATCCCAAGGGAATATACCAGCTACAGCAAGGGCAAAGGTAACTGCTGGATTCAAATGGCCAGGGCCACCAAGTGTAATACCTACGTATACACCAAAGGCTACGGCAAAGGCCCATCCAAAGATAATGTGTAACCAGTTAGTTCCAAAAATACTAACGATGGTTTTCTTTAATAGAATTGATGCATTTGTACTATTACCAAATGCAATTAGAACGGCAGTACCAACAAACTCACTAATATACATTTGCGTTACGTCCATTGTTTTCACCTCATAAATCTACATAGATTGTAATGCGTGAGATGCAATGTCCATATCCTGTGCCACGGTACCACCGCTAATGCCAAGTCCTCCCACAATCTTGCCATTGATGATGATTGGATATCCTCCACCAAAGGTGCAAATTTTACGGTTTACCATGGATTCTATGTTGAATAGATCGCCATCAGGCTGTGCGCTTGGATGTATTTGATGAGTTGCTGATTTAAGCGCCACTGCGGTATACGCCTTTGCCTGTGCGATGTCGTTACTGATGAGCAATGCATCTGACATACGTTGGAAATACATTAATACACCGTTTGCATCTACTATAGATACAACGATAGGTACGCCTATGGACTGAGCATAGTCCATTGCCGCTTGAGAAAGCTTCGTCATAATATGTTCTAACTCTGTTCCAGTTGTCATATCATAAACTCCAGTTTCAGCAGTATGCTCTATATTGCCTATGCCTTGATTCTTGTCTGTTCGTATTTTCGCAGGACTAGTTGCCACACGTTCTACAACGCGTTCTACAATTGTTTCTACAAATTGTACATAGTCTTCCATGCGAGCCATGATATATAGAGCATCAGATAGTCGATTAATAAATTTACGAACCTCATCGCGAATTGGTTCTACCTCACCTAAACTAATGAGTAATCGTTCACCGCGACGACAGACTGTGCGAGCCACATGTAGCTCTGCAGCAGATAGATAATTTCCGCTTAATATAAAGCTATGTTGCTGCGGCAATCGCTTTGTATAGTCATCGATCAAACGTTCCAAATCGCTTATATCTTGTTGTGAAATCAAATTGCTACTTTCACTAAGATTTTCTACATGAGGCGTTGCTACCTCCGCACATAAGCGGAAGAGCTGATGTTGTAATGTGTGAAGCACATGTTTATTGTCTGGTGAGACGACTAATTTCTCACATACACTAACCTGTGCATTTAATTCATCAAAGGTTCCATATGTGTTCACACGAAGTGAATTTTTAGGTACCCGTGTGCCATCAAAAAGGGCCGTTGTACCTGCATCACCGGTTTTCGTATAAATAGCCATATGCACCACCTCTCAAGTTAGTTGTATTTAAAAGGCCTCTTCCAATCGTTCATCAGAAACGAAAGGATTTCCTTTTACAAGGCGAGCTGCATTGACACCTAAGGTGCGTAAGCTATCTGGATATTGACTGTAACCACTAAGTCGGTAGATAAATTGATGGGCTGGTATATTTTTATAGGTCAATACAATAGCCTGTTCATCAACGCCTATACCTACAGATAAAGCGGAATTACGAGATGCCAGATCGGCCAATGCCATATGCGTACCACTATGGGACTCAATGACAACTGGTAGACCTTCCTCTTCAATACCATGTAGAACGGGTTTTAGTACATCCTCACTGATATGCTGTGTAGCATACAGCAAAATAGTTGGCTTGCTGATGATACTTTGGTCCATCATAGGCCTCCCTTCTGTGCATAGGATAATACCAAGCCTGTTGCTACCGCATTTCGTGCCCCTTCAACGCCTCGAATATTGCCTCGACCTGCTACTAATGCATATTGTGAAAGTGCATCGGTTACGAGTTGAGGAATTTCAAAGTCTAATGCAGAGCCACCTACGATAACTACGAATGGTATATCTCGCACATTATGAGTAGGACTAACAGATGCCAAAGCACGGAGAGAATTTGTTACAAATACCCGTTTCTTTGCCGTTTGACGGACACGCTTAATTGTTTCTAGAGGGATATCTCGTTCTACAGGAACGAGCCCATCAGGCGTAACGATAACAACGCGACCAAACAATGCTGCAGAAAGTGGTTCATTAAAGAACTGCACCGTTCCGTCTTCGTGACGAATGTGATATACACTGAGTACTTGAGCCAATGGATCTCGTTTAATAGCTTCTGCAATATGCATATCCTCTAAACCAAGTTCGGAGTTAATTAGCATTGTTACCATATTTCCTGCTCCCGCAAGATGAATGGCCTTAATTTTTCCTTCTTGATTGATGATAGATGCATCGGTAGAGCCTGCTCCTAAATCGAGTATGGCCATTGGTTTTGCTATCCCTGGTGTAGTCAAAGCGCCTAAGATAGCTGATTCAGCCTCTTCACCGCCGATTTCAACAGGAACGCCTAGTTCTTTTTCTACCTGCTTTGCAATGATTTCCATTTGTAGATGATCTGACTTAACCATAGAGGCAATGCCTACAGCCTGTTCCATAGAGAACTCACCTGCAAGACCGCCTTTCACATTAATAGGAACAGCCACATCTACAGCTAGTAAATCTTGAATATATACATCTTGAGGTGATTTATTCGTCAATTGCGCCATTGTGAGGCGAACCTTTTCAAGCATGCCACCTACATTCGTACCTGCTTCCCCGCTGATATCCTCAATAGAATGAACGGATTCAAGGGTTTCCATTATTTTCTCTGCCCCTGCAGATACATCGACGGATACAGTTCGGTCATTTCCCATAACAATGATGGATCCTGCCGGTATTACCCGTTCTTTAACGTCCCCTTCAGGTGTTTTAATAACTACTGCAGAGCGATTCCCGATGAGGGCCCTAGCAATTGGTACAATATTCTTTGTTTCCTCTGGTGAAAGCTCAAATACAGTGGCAATACCATAAGGATTAGATAATTGTGATACCACTTGCCCCGGTTCTACAACCTCTACCGCGGAAAGCATTTCCATTGGGATTTTATCGATATACGCAACCTCGTCTACGATAGGAATTTTATGATCTAGTCGATTATTGACGAGTACCCCATCATCGGCTTGAAGGATAGCAGCGCGAATATCATAACCGCGTTGACAGTAGGCATTGATAAGCTGTGCTACCAATTCAAAATCGATAATTTTAGGAGCTACCACGATGTATGGTTTATCTTGCGGCTTGTCGATAAGTTGTTCAATAGGAACCGTATAGCCTACGCCAAGGCCTAAACCACCTGGTGTTTTAGGATTGTGACCTATCATGGTCGATTCTGTAATTATGGTTTCAGTAATCGTTTCCATAGCCACATCGCCAATAACTGGTGTAGCCTCATTAATGCGAACTAAGTCAATGTCTCGTAGTGTAAGATTAGCAGACTTGATTAGCGACTTGAGGGCATCCATGAGCCCCACGATATTTTCGCGCGTTCCTTTAATACCAGTGGTGCTGGCAATAGCAGAAGATAAGAACTTTACCTCTCCATTGCTATGAATTTCGGCTAAGGCCGCTTCTGTTGTAGAGTTTCCGATATCGATGCCAACAATTCGTTTCATAATGACATCTCCTATAGGTTAATTATCACCTTTCAGTTTTTTACGACGTTCATAGTTCTCTGCTGCTTCACGTACAAAGTTTGCACAAATCGGAGCTCCTAAACCATCAAGCTCACTAGCAATATCTAATAATTCTTGTTTAGAAGAACGATATGGACGAAGTGCATTATACATTTCAAGCAAGCGTTTATCGCTAACTTTCGTCATTTCTGCAGCGCGGGAGAAGTTGAGTTCAATTTGATCACGGCCCCCAGCCTTAGCGATTTGACCTTGAGCTTTCAAAATAGATGGAGAAATTTTTAAATCATCCATTGTGATGTGACCTGCCATTACGTTATCCATCGTAATATGGCTCAAATCACGACCTTGACCTAAATCAATCCATTCAGGATGTTTTTTAGCAATCGGATAATCTTCGATTGTAGCCACTCTATCTACAACGGCTGTTCTATTAAGTGTAGATGATGTATGAGGCGTAGAGTAATGTGTAGTATTCCTCTTTGCCCCTTCTATTTCAGATACAATCTGCCGAATTAAGGCTTCTAATTCGTTAGTCATAGTAAACCTCCTTATACAGTGACACGAACTTCATCAGCTGGCTTACCTTTTACTACATGCTTAGTTTCCTTGATGTGAAGCAACGCAGACAATGCTTGGTATTTTGGACGAGCCATTTGATCGTTCAATGTTGGTACTGGTGTTGGGGATTCGCCCTTAGCGTATTTAGCAGCATTTTTACCTATGGCGCGGTATGTTTCAGCTGTTAATAGCGGTGCTTGAGGGAATAATTCCAAGTTTGAAAGTGGTTGTAAGTCCCGTTGGTGAATCAAGGTTGTCCCTTTAGATTGAATACCGATACATACACCGGATCCAGAAATAGAATCACCTTCAACGGCTACAGCTGCTACGTCAGAGGAACGGTATACGCGGATCACACGAGCTTTTAAGCCTTCTTCTTCGATACCAGCTACTAATTGACGAATCACCTCCTGATGCGGTACACCAACGATAGTTTGTCGTTGACTACGACCAAAGGCAGGGCCTACAGCGATGACTACTTCATCCGCGCTTGTGCCAGGTTGTGCAGGTCCACCAGTTTGGAGCCAGCTATCATCACCAGTTGGGTCTTCATGTCGAGGAGCCGCACTTGGTGTTGTACTTTCACCAACACTAGCCTTGAATTGTGGTGCCTCATGAACACCACCCATTTCTTGTAAAACATCTAGGATAATAGAGCGTAATACATCTCTGTTAATTTCAGCCATCATGACACCTCCTTATATATCCCGTGGATCAATGGCGTTTGGAATATCTTTAATACGTTCCCAATCTTCACCTTCCACACGATACCCTGTGCCAACACCTTGATAGTCATTTCTATTGTTAATCGCGGAGATAACGTTGAAATCACGGTCAAAGATGGCCGATGTTTGTAAGTAATCGCCGGAGATTTTTTGTTTTAATAGGTTCAAAATACTTTGTGCTACATCTTGATGACCTTCTTTAGCTAAGCCTTTTACGAAGTCAACGCCTGTAACACCACGGTTTAACAAGTCTTGTGCGGCTTTAATATCTGCCACCTTATCGCGAGGAGGCATATCTTTAGATCCATTCGCATATGTAGCAGCCTCTACCTCTTGATCTGTAATTGGAGGCAAACCTAAGGCTTTGAACAAAGCTTGTAATGCACGAGCCGCTTTATTACGAACCGCTACAACTTCTTCTTCGCGAGCAGGAATAAGACCGCCATTTACCTTGAGGTCACGTTGGATAACTGTCCAGTCATCATAGTCCTCTGCATCCCAGTTGGAACCAGCGAACATGTTGTCATAGTTTGGTGTAGAACTATAACCGGAGCAAATAAAGTCAGTACCAGGTGCAAATTGCATTAATGTACGGGCTGTTCTACGCAAGTCAGAGTGACTGAATGTTTGGTCATTACTAGATGCACATTCAAGGTCAAGCATAGCAGCTACGAGGTTTTCTGCTAATACAGCACGGATACCAGAAGGCACAGCTGCAGGAATACCGATACAGCTTACAGAACCATTTTGGATACCTTGTACGCCAGCGCCTTTTGTAATGTATAGGCAACGGATTTCAAGGTACAACATAGATTTACCTTCTGCTTGGCCCATTTGTACTTCAGAACCGGTACCAGAAGTAAAGCGCATTTTAAGACCACGAGATGCATAAGCTGATGCGAGGAATCCTTTAGACCAAGGTGTGTCATCACCATCGGTAAATACGTCTTCTGTACCATATACGGAAATAGTTTCTGCATAAGCTGTGAAACCACGCATACCAAGTTCTAACTCTGTTGCTTCTTCCAAGGAGCATTGAGTCAATACGCCTGGACGACCACATTGAGAGCCTACGAGTAAGCTGATCGCATTAAGTGGTGCATAACGAGCAACCGCTACTGTTGTTTCTTCTTCTGCAAACCCACGAAGTGCACCTTCCGCAGCATCTGCTGCGATTTGTACTGGGTTATCGTTTACGTTCGTTACATGGGCTTGGTTAGCCATTGTGCGACGAGCGCGCATTTTTTGCATACATTGCATCATTTCAACAACGTTCATGCAAGAAACAACTTCCAACATTTTTGCGGGAGTAATCGATTTACAAATCTTAACGATTTCTTCACGAGGTACTGAAGGGGTAAGCATCATATTAGCAATCTCTTTTGAGTCTTTTGCCATTGCTTGTTGAGCACCATCGAGAACGATACCGTAATTTGCAATAAATGTATCGATAAGGTCAAAATCTTCACGGCGTTTACCATCGAGTTCAACGATACGGCCACCTTCGATTTTGAGGCTAGGTTTTGGATCTTGAGGGGATTCCATGGCTATAAAACCTTCCTCTACCCATTCCTTTACATAACCATCCTGATTAACAGGACGTTGACTTAAGACTTCGAAACGTTTTGATTTCATAGGGCATACCATCCTTTCAGATTAGATATAGGAAGGGGCTCCGTTCACTGGTTCGTCACCCATCGTACCAAGCAATTGTTTACCTACTTCACGAGCAGAGATAACTGCTTGTCGTACAGCCCCAGAATCGCCAGAAATCTGTAAAATAACTTCGTTAGAATTACTTGTACCTGCAGAAGGAGATGCATAACCAATTACATCAACGTTCGCAGATTTAACAGCTACATCGGCCATAACTACGCCAATCGCTGCTGGAGCACCTACAATAAGGCCAAAGGCTTTACCTTCAGGAGCACCAAATGCTGCATTTACCGCATGACTAGCGCGTGCTGTATATTGAAGTTCAATATGTCCAGCATCGTTTGCGTATACATCGCCAAAGGTGCGTTCCACTTCAGCTAATGCTACTTCAATAGCTCGTTTTACATCGGATACATCATCGCCACCAAAGATAATTAATGAGCCATGGCCTGCGCCACCTTTAGTATCACGAGGTAATTCAATGCTAACGATTTCTGTATTTGTTGCTTTTACTGCTTCGTCAGCTGCCATAATGTGTGGTCCTGCACCAGTACGAGCGCCTAAAATACCGATAGAACGATATTTTTTCTTTAATTTCATCGCATCTAATACTTGTTGATCTACGTTAGCAATTACGAGACCTATAGTATCACCAGTTTTGCTAGTTCCTACAAATTCAGTTAATCCACATGTTGTCGCCATAATACCCTCCATACGTACAATGAAAGTATCTATGTACAGGAATTATGCTGCGTTATACCATTTTATATTTTTTATCATTTCTTTAACCATTCATATGTATGCAACACTACATCCTGTACACCATATATTGCTATAGAGCATGCCTTGCTATTCAGTCACAACCCATTGGACTCAATCCTTTCTAAACATAAGTAATATAAGACTTTTATCTATCTTTATTATAAAAATTATTAAATACAACTTTTTTATGTATATTCGTAAAATGCGATTTTTCTATTACTAAAATACGACAATCCTGTTATACTTATACATATAAAAGCCAGAAATAACGTAATTTTATATGTATATGAATTTTAGGTGGTATGTCACTTTTCTCTTTTCTCAGGTTTAGAGCCGACCCTTTAGCTAGAGAGCAAGTAGAGCTATTTTAGCGGTGTGCTTACTAGACCTCTTAACACATTTGTGATTGGAGGTTTCACTATGATTTGTACGAACGAAGATACGAAGCTTATAAATGAAATCATGCGTGATTTCACAAACATAACAAAAATCGCAGCTATTTTTGTTAATAATCGTGGAAAAGTGTTATCTCAAGAATATAACTTTTCCCCATTCTGTAAGGTCGTAAGGCGCAATCCAACCTACGCCAAGCGTTGCAATCAATGCGACTTATATGGTGGACTAGATGCTACAAAAGAACTATCATCCTGTCCGTATCGCTGTCACATGGGGCTCATAGATTTCTCCGTGCCCATCATGAAGGATGGTGCTATCTTAGGCTTCATCATGGCAGGTCAAGCAAAAACAGAGGATACGACTATTAAGCCAATTTTACCTACTCAAACCGATTGGCATGATGATACTAAACTTCGCGCCTTATATCGGACCTTGCCAGTTCTGACTGCAGAACAAATTTACAGTGCTACAAAGGTCTTGCGGATCTTAGTAGAACATTACTTCCCATTTAACGATGCAATAGCAGAAGAAATGCCATATGAACAACTGCCAGACTTTGTAGAATCAGAACGCCCTATCAATCGGCCTGAAATCCGAAAGGCTATGCTATACATAGAAAAAAACCTGAGCAAACGCGTGTCGCTCAGGAGGATTTCGGAACATATTCATTTAAGCGAGTCCTACTTCTCTAAGATTTTTAAAGATGATACAGGACTATCAGTAATGCAATATATAACACTATTGCGCATACAAGAAGCCAAAAAGCTATTGGTATATTCGCAACTAACGGTTAATCAGATTAGTAAAACATTGGGCTATAATAGAACAAGCTACTTCTGTAAAATATTCAAGCTAGCTACCACCGAAACACCACATTCGTATCGGAAGAAATATGCTAAGCCAATTAATGCATAATATACTAAATATTAGTAGTTTAATTATGTAATAAAAAATAGAGTGGTGAAATCCTAAATATAGGATTTCACCACTCTATTTTTATTTAGAAATACTAAACTTTAGAGGAGGAGTGCAGACAACTATAAAAATACCAATGCTACATAATAGACTTATAAATACTAATTATATCTTTTAGTGTTGGATCTTTTGGATTACCTGGTGTACAAGCATCCTCCATTGCTGACTTAGCTAAAAATTCTAAATCCTCTTCCTTAACGCCAACAGCCTTAAGATGTTTAGGAATATTAACATCATCAGCTAGTTGTTGAATTGCCGCAATAGCTGCACTATCAGCTTCCGCTTTACTCATTTGTTCTAAATTTTGAACACCAAAAGCTCTAGCAATTTCTTTATACTTATTACCGGTAGCACTAGCATTATACTTTAATACAGCAGTCAACATCATTGCACACGCCTTGCCATGTGGAACATCATAAAGTGCACTAAGTGGATGAGCCATTGAATGCACAATCCCTAATCCAACATTAGAGAACCCCATACCTGCAATATACTGTGCCAAAGACATTCCTTCTCTAGCGTCATAATCGCCATCTACAGATTTACGTAAAGACTTTGCAATTAATTCTATAGCTTTGATATGTAGCATATCGGTTAATTCCCATGCGCCTTTAGTAATATACCCTTCTATTGCATGAACTAAAGCATCCATACCTGTTGATGCACAAAGACCTTTTGGCATAGAAGCAGACATATCTGGATCAACAATCGCAACTACAGGAATATCATGTGGGTCAACACAAACAAATTTACGCTTTTTCTCAACATCAGTAATAACGTAGTTAATAGTAACTTCAGCAGCTGTACCCGCTGTAGTGCTAACTGCAATAATAGGTAGTGACTTATTTTTAGTTTCAGCTAACCCCTCTAGACTTCTAACATCAGAGAATTCTGGGTTTGTCATTATAATACCAATAGCTTTACTAGCATCAATAATACTACCTCCGCCAATAGCTACAATAGCTTGAGCATCAAATCTTTTACATACATCAACACCATTTTTAATATTTTCAATGGTTGGGTTTGGCTTAATATCTGTATATACTTCGAAATTAATGCCCGCATCACGAAGCAAATCTGTAACCTTCGTAGCAACACCAAATTCAAGAAGATCTTCACCAGTCGTAACTAAAATCTTTTGAAAATGTCGTGATTGAAGTTCATTTATAATCTCTTTAATAGCACCTTTACCAAAATATGAAGTTTCATTGAGAATTATACGTTTACTCATATTATCATCTCCTAGGAATCATTTTCTCCAAAGTCTTTTGGCAACCATATCTAAATCAGATTTTACGGAATCTGTTAATTTTGAAATAGGAACTCTACAATTTTCTTTGATTGAGTATCCCATCTCACGCAAAGCCCATTTCATAAGTGGGTTAAACGGAGTATACGCTTCATAGAATAAAGCATATGTGTCAATCTTTCGCTGAATTTCTACAATTTTATTAAAATTACCTTCATTCAAAGCAACAACTAAATCATGACACAATTTAGGATATACATTAGATAATGCACCAATACATCCGGCACCACCGGAGATAACTACAGGAACACAGTTAGTATCATAACCAGTATATACTGCAAAGTTTGGATATAGAGGTAAAATTTCATTAATATATTTCTGACTATGACGAGAAACTGGATGTGTATCTTTAATACCAATTAAATTTTTATGTTTTTCTAATAACCGCAATACAGTATTAACAGATATATCATATCCTGTGCGATCTTGATAATTATAGAGATAAACATTACCAGAAATATGGCCTAAGATATCATCAAAATAATTGAATACATCCTCTTGGCTGCATGCACTATAATATGGTCCAACAATAATAACTGCATCAGCGCCCTTTTTTAGAGCAAAATTAGATAGATTTATAGTTTCTAATCTATTCATACGGCCTGTACCAGCTATTACAATACTACGATGATTAATATATTGAACTGCATCTGATATTAATTGCTCAGCTTCATTATAATCTAAGGCATAAAATTCACCCGCACTTCCGCCTACTAAAATTCCATCAATACCATTTTCAAGTACATGATCATACAATGAATGCATATCATCATAATTAATAGTGCTATCATCATTAAAAGATGTTAATATTGGACAAAAATATTTGCTATTCATATATAATACTCCCCTCTATTTATTTAAATCATAAACTAAATCCATATCTGCCCACCATTCACTTTTTAATGCACCATCAATACGTTTTTGGCATGGGTCTGTTTCTTTCCACCAACGATTTGTTTCAGGATCCTGTGCCATTTTTGCCATATCGTACTCAAAATCATCACCACAATATTCCATTACAGAAAATAGTAAGTCATCACGATTCCAAATCTTATAATTAGTAATACCACATTCTCTAATCATTTTATTAACACTCGAGAATGGATTCGCATGTAACTTTTTATAATATTCTGCTTTTTCTGGACGTAGTTTAATAACGGATGCAAAAAGTTGTGGACGATTAATTTTATATAATTTTTTAGCATTTTTACTAAAGATATCTAGATCATCATTAAAATACTCACGCACACAATTTAAATGATTCTCAAAAGATGAATATAAGTTAACTACAGGAAAGTTAGATGCATACATTAGTTTTGAGTGATCAAAGGTTCCAGAAATAAAGTCTAAAAGATTTTTTACAAATAACTTATTATCAGTAGAGAAGCCTGAAATCTTACAGTATACATTAGGCAGTGATGCTAATTTTGTTATTGCCTTTTTATAACTTTCATCTAATGTGCTCACATTACCACAATGATTAATTACTACTTTAGCCTCTGGGACTTGCTTAATCGAGTTATATAAGTCTTCTAATTCATCTACTCGATTACAACTTTCAAATAATAAATCTTGTTTAGCTAGTACTTCCAAACCTTGAATAAAACTTCGTTCTAAACATCTCCCTCGAGGAGAGCTATCTATATGAAGTGGTTCTCTTACACCAACAATACCGATTGGCAATCGCATATGCTCACATAAATGTCTAGCTCTCATTACACGAGCTAGAATATATGGGCTTTTCAATTTAAAAATATAATCATCTTCTTGAATTGCGTTATCACAATCTACCTCTACATACACACCACCTTTAAAATTGAAATCATACTGCCCATAAGCCTTTGCAATATCATCCATTGAAAAGCTTCGTTTTATAATCCCTGCGCAAGAATTTAGCCAAGGAAGATTTAATATATTTAAATCCCAAATGTGAAAATGACTATCTACAATTTCAAGCATCATGTGTCTCCTTTAACGTGACTATCCGTCGAATAGGATAAACATTTAATTATCCAGTAAAGTAATTTAGTCTCATTTCATTACTTTTGGGCAACTCCCAAAAAATCCATACCAAGCAACAAATAAGAAACATGGTATTAATAATAAAAACGATGTTTCAATATTATGATGATCTGCAACTAGGCCCATAAAATATGGCATGATTGCACCACCAACAATAGTCATAATTAGTACACTAGAGGCTGTCTTAACCAATGCATCTGGTATATCTGTAATAGAAAGCGCAAAAATAGTTGGAAAACTAATTGACATAAAGAAGAAAGATGCAATTAGAGTGAATACAGAAACGCTACCAGTTAAGATGTTTAGTAATATCATAATGCATACATTAATAAGAGAATAAACACCTAAGATACAACCTGGTCTAAACTTCTTTAATAAAGGAGTTGTAACAACACGACCAATCATAAATGCAACTAAAGCAATACTAAAGAAGAATGCCGCTTGAGAATCAGTTACTTCTGACCAATGATCTACACTGTAATTAATGAAGAAGGCACCTGCACCAACTTGTGCTGCAATGTATAAAAATTGAGATAATGCACCCAATCTAAAATGACGGTAACTAAAGAGTTTCGCATAACTTACTTCATTATCTGCTGGTGAATCTGTGGAACCAGAAACCTCAGAACCTTCTGGTAATTTGTTAAAAACAAAAAGTAATAACATAATAATAATAATTGCAGCAATTCCAACATATACCATTTGTACACTACGCATATTATCAGCTACATCACCACCATGAGTGACTGATAAAAATAATGCACCACCAATAATCGGTCCTAAAAATTGGCCCACACCATTAAAAATCTGTGCAATATTAATACGGAATGCAGCATCTTTGTCACTACCTAATTTTGTGATATAAGGGTTGGCATTTGTTTCTAAACTACCTAATCCGCAAGCAAGAATGAAAAATGCACCAAGGAACATATTGAAACTGTATGCATTACTAGCTGGAATTATTAATAGTGCCCCAATAGCATAGAGCGCCAGTCCCATGATAATACCACCCTTAAATCCAAATTTTCTTGCCACTAAAGCAGCTGGTGTGGCTATTACAAAATACCCACCAAAATATGCAGCTTGTAATAATCCAGATGTTGCTTTTGTAATACCTAATTGATTTTGAAAGTTTTTATTCATTACATCAATTAAGCCATAACTAACACCCCACATGAAGAATAAAATAGTAACTAACCAAAATGCTAATTTAATATTACTAGCACTTACTTTTTTAGTTTTATCGGTATCCATAATGCACCTCCTGTAGCCAAGTCATTTAACTCAATGCTCGATCCAAATGCACATAACCACCATCAACATAAATCCATTGACCTGTAGTATGTGAAGATAGGGAGGAAATTACAAAAACTGCAGTATTTGCAATCTCTTCAATTGTAGTAAAACGTCTTTCAAATGGAATTTTATCAGTAATAACTTTTTTTCTTTCTTCTGGATTATCAAAAGTCTTAATCCAATTTGCATATAATGGTGTCCAACATTCACTTACGACAATCGCATTACTCCGAACACCATAAGGTAAAAAGGCTGCTGCCCATTCACGTGTCAAACCTAAAATAGCACCTTTTGCCGCCGCATATGCGCTAGTTTTCCCTTGTCCAGTTAATGCTGTCTTAGATCCAATATTTAATACACACCCTTTAGATTTTTTTAAATAAGGTAATGCCGATCTAACTAACTCATAATAATGTGTTAAATTCCCATGTAAGCTTTTTTCAAATTCTTGCCATGTAGTTTCTTCAATTGCTTTATTATCATTTGCACCTGCATTATTCACTACGGCATAAATTCCACCATATTTTTTAGCTACAGAATCAACAATAGATTTAATTTTATCAGCCTCATTTAAATCGATTTGAATAAATTCGTAGTTATTTGTAATAGCCTCCATCTCAGACGTAAATTCTTTTGTCAAAGGAGACCGCCCCAAAATAACTGGTATTGCTCCCTCCGCTGCTAGTCTAAGAGAAATACCACTACCAATACCACTGCCGCCACCAGTAATTAAAACAACTTTACCTTTTAATTGCAAATCCATGATACTTACCTCCTAAAGATAATTAATATAATAAATTTATACTGTTGTTGCTAATCGCCAAATAGAAAAATCATTTTGTTCATTTATTTCTGCTTTTGTTTCTCTTCCATTTCCTACCTCTACAATAAAATCTATTATTTCTTCGCCCATTTCTTGTATTGTTTTTTGTCCACTAACAACAACTCCGGCATCCAAGTCAATTGAATCATTCATATTTACATAAGTATCTGTATTAGAAGATACTTTTATTGTCGGAACTATTGGACTTCCTGTTGGTGTTCCTCTACCTGTAGTGAAAACGACTATATTACAACCACCAGCTGCCATACCACTTAATTGTTCTATATCATTTCCCGGTGTATTCATGAAAGTCAAGCCAGTAGCAGTAATTGGTTTTGCATAGTCAATTACTGAATTTACAGATGTATTCCCAGCCTTATAAATACAACCTAGAGATTTTTCTTCTATACTACTTAACCCACCTTCTATATTTCCTGGACTAGGATTAGCGCCCCTAATATCCGCATGTGAATCAATAACAGTTTGTTCGAATCCTTTTATAGTATCTAAAATTTGTTCTTTTACTTCAGAATTAATAGCCCTTTCTGCTAATATATGTTCAGCTCCAATTAATTCAGTAGTTTCTGCCAAGACAACCTTTCCACCATGACCAACAACGATATCGGAGGCAGCACCTAAACTTGGATTCGCACTCAATCCGGAAAAACTATCACTACCCCCACACTCTGTGCCTAATACAATATCAGCAAGACAGCCTTCACTTCTTTCCATGAGTAAAGCTTCATTCAACATATTTTTTACAATTGTTACACCTTTTTTTATACTCTCATTAACACCACCACATTCTTGTATATTAAAATACTCAACCTTTTTATAAGGAGTATGTTTTTTTATTTGTTCTGCTATAGATTTAGCTTGAACAACTTCACAACCTAATCCAACTACTAATACACTATAAACATTCGGATTTGTACCTGAACCAACTAATACATCTTGAGTTTGGCTCGCATCATAACTTAATTCACTACAACCATGTTGATGATTAAAAAAAACTACTTTTGAATCAGGTTTCATTACAACAGAACCATATTTAATCTCATTTGCAATACGTTCAACCACTTTATTGGCACAATGTACGCTTGGAATAATCAAAACATGATTTCTTAAACCAAAACTACCATCAGGTCGTCTAAATCCCGATAAAGTATAATTTTTTTTATTATTTAGTATTACATGATCTCTAATCCCATTTTGGCTAATTTCTTTTGTTTTTGAGTCTAAATCACCTCTACCTCTTTCTCCATCTATATTATGAATATGTACCCATTCTCCAGATTTAATATTTCGATTCGCAACGCCTATATGCGCACCATATTTTATAATTGGCTGCCCTTTTAAAATATCTTCGGTTGCAAATTTATGTCCTTTAGAAACATTTTCTTTTATAACTACACCTAAAGCTTTATCTCCTTTATTCAGTGTAGTTAGTGCTGTTCCTACATTATCAGAGTTATTTACATGAATTGCATTCATATTAACGTCTCCTTAAAATAATTAAACTTACATAATTTATCATCTTTATTAATCTTATAGTATCTCCATCGTTCGTAAATATCAATATTATTTGTATATGCGAACAGATAATTATAAATAAAAAATAACATTTCAAAACTAACTCTATTTGAAATGCTATCTAGTCTAATGGAACCCCTACTATTTAATTTTATTCTGTATTCAGATGATGTTATCTATTCAAATTTTAAGTAAAAAAAGATATTATAAATATTAAGAAGCAGATTATTTATCAAAAGGAATACCCGATAATATGAATATGAAATTACATAATCCAACGCTACGAGTTATAGAAGTAATTGAAACTGTTGCCGAAAATCAGTCTGGTCTTAGTTTATCTCAAATATCAAGCAAAATAAACTGTCCAAAAAGCACATTAATGCCAATTTTAAAAACATTATGTGAAAAAAATTATCTCTTATTTTCTGAAGAAACATTACTTTATACTATGGGAAAAGAGATTTTATTTATTAGTAGTATGTATGAATCAAATAATACTAGTTTAGATTTAATACAAGAACAAATGAAACGGTTATCTACAGAATGTAATGAAACTTGTCACTTAGGCATTCTAACTGGTAATGAAATTATGTATTTACTAAAAATCTCTACTACCAATCCGATCCAGTTAATCTCTTCTGTCGGTAAAAGGTTACCAGCTTACGCTACGGCACTGGGTAAAGCTTTATTATTCGATAAAAGTTTAAATGAATTAGAAGAACTATTTTCTAATCCATTTCAAGCATTTACAGCACAAACTCTTAAAACACCCATAGAACTATATAATAATATTCATAATAATAATAGTTTTACTTATGAAAACGAAGAAATTACTAATCATGCATGCTGTATAGCACTACCAATCCGAGAAGATGGAAAAATAGTCGCAGCCCTTAGCGTTAGCTTTTTAACATTCACAACATCATCTGAAAAAGTACTAAAAATTAAAAAGGAATTATTAAAATCGGCATCAATTATAGAACGAATAATTAAAAACAAAGGTTTTTCATATTAATTTAAACTAAAAAAAGGCGTAACACCAATGGTGTTACGCCTTTTTCGTATCTATAGAGTTTGTCATGAGAAGGAATTTTTCAGATACATATATATTATTAACGATCAATCAATTAGAACGCTGGGATAATAGCCCCTTTGTAATGTTCTTCAATGAACTTCTTAACTTCTGGAGATTGTAATGCTTTAGCTAATTTTTGAATAGCTGGTTTATTTTCATCACCAGGGTTTACGGAAAGAAGATTTGCATATGGAGAATCCGCTTTTTCTACGAATAAACCATCTTTTGTAGGATTAAGACCTGCTGGCAATGCATAGTTAGCATTAATTACAGCTGCGTCTAAGTCTTGAATGGAACGAGGAATTTGAGCTGCTTCCAACTCTGTAATTTGGATGTTTTTAGGGTTGCTAGTCACATCAAATGGTGTGTTAGTCAAACCAGTTGGGTCTTTCAATGTGACAAGACCTGCACTTTGCAACAAGAGAAGTGCACGAGCACTGTTTGTTGGATCAGATGGAATCGCTACTTTTGCGCCATTTGGCAAATCTTTTAAATCTTTAATTTTTTGAGAGTAAATAGCCAATGGTTCGATGTGAACTGGTGCAAAGCTTACGAAGTTTGTGCCATGATCTCTGTTAAAGTTATTTTGGTATGGCACGTTAGCAAAGAAGTTTGCATCTACTTCATGGCTAGATAATGCCATGTTTGGTTGAATGTAGTCTGTAAATTCAATGATTTGAAGATCTACACCTTCCTTAGCCAATAAAGGTTTAATTTGATTTAAGATCTCAGCATGAGGTACAGGGTTTGCTGCCACTTTTAACACCTCTGCTTTAGAACTACCAGCACTGCTGGAACTTGCGTCATTTGTGGAAGAACCACAACCACTAATCAATAAGGACGCGCCTAGTACGGCCGTCGCTGCTAATGCTAACCATTTTTTCATGTAATCCTCCTATCTACGATGAACACCTACATCTATTGACGAGGACTCATGCGTATACAACACACGTAGATATGTTAATAAATCTATATATTCTTACACTGTATCTACATTTAATTATTTAATAATTTCGATGTAGTAAGTATAGCAAATTTAATTCCTATTCGTATAATAGATTTTATATATCAATTAATATAACCTTAATCTATAGCAAGATAAGAGTAATTACATTTAGCTATGCCAAGTACATAAAAACGGTACTAAGATGATTCCCCGTACTACTAGGTAATATACCTAATAGGTACAATCAAACTTAGTACCGTTATAAATATCGCTCTATATAATAAACAATCTAATCAAAATCAAAAGATTCAATTATAAAGTTGACGTTGTTTGCTCCACAGAAATAGTTACAGGTGCTGATAATTTAGCCTCTAACCAAGCTTTTATTCGTTCCGAATCTGCATCAGATACAGTGGACGCGGTATGGATAATCACCATATAGCGATTCGCTTTAGGCTGTTCTAAATTATCTATCAAAGGCATGCCTTCCACTCTGCTTACAAACGGGAATAACGCCTTTGCTTCAGCTTCTGTCGTTTTCATAGTGTTTATAGTTTCACTTACTAGTTGATAAGTCGGCTGGTACAGATTACTCAAGTTTGTATATTTTTCATGATCCTCCGAGGCTTTATTCAAGCTCGTCTTATCCACAGCAGATTTTTTCTCATCTACACTATTAACAAATCGCACTGCATAAGACTGCAAATACTCGTCTTTCTGTAATTTATCATCCAACTGGGATCGTTCCTCTGAAGTCACAGGAGCTCCTACAACTACTATATCTACTAGCTTATTCACTCGGTCCAATGAATAATCAATCACTAGTCGACGCCCATCTTGATTAATATTGGTCTTAATAAACTGCTCTATATGATTTGACTCAGAATACTTGATGGTCATATCATAGCCTGCATAAATGCTTGGTATAGCCATAATAAGACCAATCACAAGAAATATTAGCTGATTACGACGATTAATCTCTTCTGCTTGCTTATGGGATGGCAAACTATATACACCTTTTAAAACAATAAAAGATGCAAAGAAGATGAAAAATGCATTTATAAAGAATAGATACCCAGCCCCAAAGAAATAATGCCAATTTCCATTAGCCAGTCCATATCCTGCCGTACACAGTGGTGGCATAAGTGCAGTCGCAATCGCTACCCCTGGTATGACATTATCTAAGGTCTTACGCGTTTGACCAATAATCCCAGCTAACCCACCAAATATAGCAATGAATACATCAAAAATATTCGGTTCTGTACGCGCTAATAGTTCAGATGTAACTGTCTGAACGGGGGAAATATAAAAATATAAAGCAGATGCCAAAACAGCAATCGTAATCTGTAAGGACAATCTTAAAATAGCACTTTTCACAACTGTAAAATTAAGCGTAGCGAAGCCAAAGCCAGTTGCTAGAATCGGTCCCATCAACGGCGATATAAGCATAGCACCAATAATAACGGCTGTACTATTCATATTCAACCCAATAGAGGCAATAAACATGGAGAGGATCAGGATAACCAAAGCAGGACCCTTAACCTTAGCCCCACCTATCAACCTTTTAGCAATAGTTGCATCATCGGCTCGTTCAAAATGTATATCAAAGTATTTATTTAGTTCCATTCTTCTACCTCATAATTTCATCAAATCTGCAAAGGTCCCCACATTTACAAACATGTATTGTGTGGTTTTTAACATTTGAACCATCAAGATGGCACCTGTACCTTCTCCCATCGACATTTGTGCTTGTATAGGAACCATATCTTGTGTAATCCCCACCTCAGCCAAAGCCAGTTCCGTGCCTTTTTCTTTAGACTGATGCGATGGTAACGCATAGTCCACAACACGAGCGTTTATATGTGCTGCACAAGCAGCTGCTACAGCTGTAATAAAACCGTCAATAACAAAGGGCTTTTCAAAATCTGCACAAGCTAGCATGGCTCCAAGAATAGCGGCAATATCAAAGCCCCCTACATGGGCTACAATTTTACGAACTCGGTGAGTCTCACTTTCAGCAATAATACGCTCCTTATGTATATCTAATACAGAACGGACAAAGTCAATTTTACGCTTCATCAAATCTGGTTTGTCAGGCCAGGAACCAGGGCCCACGGTTTCCGTCGGATCAGCCCCCGTCAATGCAGACAACACACACGCAGAGGTTGTCGTATTCCCTAAACCCATTTCACCAAAGGAGAACAGATTGATTCCTTGTTCTACATAATACTGAACCCGTTCATAGCCAGCTTGAAAGGCTCTATTAAATTCATCGTCAGTCATGGCAGCATGGTGCAAAATATTCTTTGTTCCCTTCGCTACTTTGCGATTAACGCCGATACCATCATCTGAGGCAATGCCTACATCCACGACCTCATAAGGAATATTATTAAAGTTACAAAATTGTGTGGCTGACGAGCGACCTAAGAGCATATTACGGGATTGCTTTTGCGTCACCTCGTAGTTATACCCAACATAGCCTTCCATATTACAACCATTATCGGCAGAAAATATGATATGCTGTGGTCGAATTTCGCCATTAATCTCACCCCAAGCCGCGCAAATCTTACGAAAATATATTTCCCATAAACCAAGACCACCTGGGATGAGGCATTTTGGTTGGAGAAATTTATTTAATTGTTTCTCTATCGGTAATACTGACTTATCTTTCATTTTATTCTCTAATCCGCACCTAATGTACCAACTAGCCTTCTATTAATTCGATATTATTCTATCTGAAAGTATAACATAAAATGCATATCTAGTAATGTGACTATTATTAGTTTTTAAAAGTATAATTCAGTTTTAAAATTTAGTATTCTAACAACTATATTTCTAATCGAAATTATCATTACACAATTACAACTACTCTAGTAGATAAAAAAGGTTATCCCCTTACAGGATAACCTTTTTTATCTATATAATGATGTATTTCTTACGCTTCTTTTCCCTCTAGAATTAAGCACCTTGGAATTGAGGCATATCGTCGCCACTAGAGTCGTCCAATTTACCTTGAAGGTCATGGTCAACCATGGCACATACAGATGCATCAGACCATACGTTTTCAGCGGTTTCAATCATATCGATAATCGTATAGATTGGCAAGATGATACCAAGCAAACCAATTGGTGCACCGATGGAACTCATCAAGGATAAGGTTAAGAAATAACAACCCATCGGAACGCCCGCATTACCAATCGCAGCGAGAACAGCAATAAATAACCAAGCCACCATTGTGCCCATAGTTAATTCCATTCCTGCATTTTGCATTACGAATAAGGATGTAACAAGAATGAAAGCTGCGCAACCATTCATATTAATAGTTGTACAAATTGGCAATACGAAACGAGCTACTGCAGGATGAGCTTTCAAATTATCCTCAGCAGATGCCAATGTAACAGGCAATGTTGCAGCAGAAGATTTAGTAAACAACGCGACGGCTACGGCTGGAGACATTTTACGAAATACGTCTACAGGGTTCAAACCGCGGAATAACAAGAACAATGGAATTACGATAAAGAATTGGATCAAGTTACCACCGATAACAACAGCCGTATATTTACCTAAAGCACCAACAATTACGCCCGCTTCGATTTGCGCAGATAATTGACCTGCAAAGGCGAGGATACCGATTGGCAATACATAAAGTAATGCTTTAATCAATGTAAATAGTAATTCTTGTAAACCAAATAAGACTTTCAACACCGCTTCGCGATTTTCAGTGCGTGGCATGAACGCAAAGGCTAAACCAACGGAAGCAGAAATAAACATTACAGACAATACATTGGCTTGTAAGTATGGTTGCAAGATATTGTTTGGAATAACAGATAAGAAATGATCATAATACGTAACATTGCCAAGTTTTTCAGGCACTTGAGCTGCACCGGCACCGATTACATCAAGCGGTAAGTTACCTGGTGCAATCCATAGGAATAAGCCAAGTCCTACAGCTGCCGCACAGATTGTAGTTAGCAAGGTATACACTACAGCGTGTCCAAAGATACGACCTGTATCCTTTTTAGCACCTAGCATGGATAATGTTGTAATTACCGCTAAGGATACGGTTGGAATTGCGATAAATTGGAACAAACGTGTAAAGACCGCTGCAATAAAATTAAAGAGCTCATTTAAAGCCGGAATATGTTGCCATCCTAAGATAGCACCAATGATGAGTGCCCCCATCCATAAAATGAACTGACGCAATTTACCTTGACCACGACTTTTTAAGGTAATCTCTTGCGCTAAGGCATCCACATTCTTGTCGTTTTGATCTGCCATAATAACACCTCTCTACAAACTAAACTACTAGAGACTAAAAAAAGAAATCCCAGCCCTAGGGCTGGGACAGTGAATATCCGAGTCTCTCTTTAATTCACATTATAGAGATATGATTTAAAATTGTCAATTATAATATCTGAATACATTCTAATATATTCAGATATCACTTAGAACATTTTCTTATACAACATTTCTATATCTTCCCGACTCACATCGGCCATTGTATTAGCAATATTCCCGGTAGCTACAACGTATACGTTATCGACAAGCCAAGGAATGTCTTTTTTTGTAAAGCCTAGTTCTGTAAGGTTTGTGGTAAGGTCTAACTCATGTACAATTAAACGCAGTGCTTCACCTAGTTCGGATCCATCTCCATGGTTAAAGATACGTGCCAAGGTAGCAAACTTATCGGGATTAGCACTCCATGTATATTCCACTACAATCGGTTCGATAACGGCAAGACCTACACCGTGAGTAATATCCTTAAGCCCACTAGCAGGATGTTCCATGCCATGAGCAAGTGTTACACCGGCGGTATTAATAACCATGCCTCCAATTGTGCTAGCCAATGTAACGGACTCCCAAGCTTTTGTAAGTTGAGTTTCGTTGAAAACAGCTGATTTGCTTTCAGCCTTTGCTTTCACATGTTTATATAAAGGCACGAGATATTGAGCCAATAATGTTACTGCATAGTGGGATAGTGCATCTGTAAAAGGTTGTGCCGTTCTTGATGTGTATGCTTCAATATTATGACAGAGTGCATCAAAGCCCACAGATGCCAGTACATGTGGCGGCATTGTGCCCATCACTGCCGGATCTACGATGGATACCTTTGGTACGATGGCATTACATCGCAAGGATTTCTTGTCTCCCGTTTCAGGGTTCGTAAGCACCCCGAAACCATTGCCTTCAGAACCTGTACCACAGGTTGTGGGAATTACAATTAGAGGCAACGCCTTATCACTGGTTTTACGGTTAAAGATATAGTCGTTAATGTCACCATCGTTAACGGCCATAAATGCAATGCCTTTTGCACAGTCCATGATGGAGCCCCCACCAATGGCAATGACCATATCACAGCTTTCAGATTTAGCTAAAGCAGCACCGTCCAATGCAATCGTCGTTAAGGGGTTCGCATCCACTTGATCAAACAGCACATGTTCGATATGTGCCGCATCAAGTTTTGCCGTCACACGGTCATATAGTCCAGATTTTTTAGCACTCGTACGCCCTGTTACGATGAGCGCCTTTTTGCCATAAGGCTTGACAAAATCAGCAACACGGTCGACTTTATCCCACCCAAATTGGATATGTACTGGTAAAAAATAAGAGAACTCCATGTGAACGACCTCTTTTCTATAAATACTAGTTCTTAATGTTATTGTAATGTATATTCAGACGCCTGTAAAACCTCATAGGACTTTCACCAGAAAACATGTATACTACATATAAGAGGGGTCATTTATTTTTATAGAGGGAGAGAATCTATGAAATCTGCAATTAAACATTTATGGTCTTCGCTGCGAGACCTAGCAACGCAGTCACCTATATTGCTAGTATTAATCGCCGTATTTTCATGTACACCATTATATATTGAGCAAGATTGGTTTTCTGATATAGACCTTGGATTGTACACGTTGTATTTCTTCATCGTCATACTGGAAACATATATAATGCGAGATCGAAAGTTCTCCATCATATATACTTTATTAAGTATAGGCATCAGCGTTGGTCTATATACGATTCACGAAACGTACCATCACATACGAGGCATCGAGTTGGCCACAGAAAACATATCATACCTATGGCTATACTCTATGATTGCGCTGTACTTTACGTCACCTGGTGAACACTACATCGGTGAAATCATCAACCGCATAAAACGGATTGGTATCACCATTGTTACATCAACACTGTACAATATAGTCATAGTCATGACCTTATGGTTCTTCTTCATCATTTTGGATAAACCATTCACCTTTGAAGATCTAATCTTTAAAGCACTAGCCGCTATTAATATTTTTATCTGTATGTCCATGCTGTGCACTTATAAAGAGGAGCTTGATGGACCGCCAGAACCAAATACATTCTATAATGTTGTTTTTGGAATCATACTACCAAAAGCTTCCATCATTACAGGTATTCTAGCTAATATCTACTTGGTATTGATCCTCTTAGGCCTCCGTGAAGATGCACGGTTCCTTTACACATATTATCCGTATGTAGCCATTTTCTATCTATTTTACTTGGCTAGTTTCAGGTCTAGCGAAAGCAGCAAGACACAAAAGATCCTATGTTTCTTATTTATTACGATTACAATATTATGCTTAATCCTGATTGGCAAGCGTGTAATAAATGAGCCCGTACTCTGGCTCAATACGATTTATGTGGCCGCATTCAATCTAATCTTCTTAGCACATAATGTATACTCCTTTGTAAAGCGTTTGACTCCATCGATCCATACAACGATTATGGCGCTCGCCCTAGGTGCAGTCCTTTTAATGCCTTTTATCGGTTACACATCCCATCGAGAGTTTACAAACTATACGAAAATTGACGGTCAATGGCACGTATACTTGCCTATTACAGAAACATTTAACCCTGATTTTACAGACTATGGCAGGACGATTATACAGGGGGATTCTTCAAAACTAGGAGCAACGGAAATATATAAGGAACGAAATATTCAGTTTATCAGCTTTACGGCCGTTGAAGAACCTCATGTTATTTCGCTTGTAGGATATAACAAATTCATTTCTAACATCGAATTAGAAGTACGTGAGCCTACTGATAGTACAGCTGACATACCAACAGCATCCTATGAATCTATCAACTTTAGATTCATCAATGAAGGCCTTGATTTAGAGGTATCTCTACCAAATGGCGTGACCGAGGTTCATCATATATATGAAAAATTTCTCACTGTTCCTAAAACGGCTTCAGATTCAGTCATTATAGAAGGCACGGGATACAAACTCTTAATCCACTCCTACTACGCATATCAAGACAGCGCACGAAGAATTATTTTTAGCGTATTATATAATTAATTATGAAAGCTAGTAATTTAAGGCATCTTCAGCCATATCGACATTTTTTGTAAAACTATATTAAAAAATTTCCAAATGTCAATATTGAATATATAGATTTTTTTCGCTATAATCGTAACATAATGTATAAGCCAAATAAGAAAACTACCATATATAGTAGTTTTCTTATTTTTCTGATTAGACTCAACTTAAAGATATTTTATATAATTCATTCTAATCTTATATATGCTTATACGACTATATTAACAGTTTTATGACTTTTTGCTCTCAAGGGGAACAGTAATGGAGATTATGATCAAGAAACGGGATGGCCATTTCGAGCCGTTGTCCGTTGAAAAAACGAAACGAATGATAGCCTTCGCATGTTTGGGGTTAGATTCTTGTGATCCACTAGAATTGGAAATGGATGCGAAGTTGCAATTCGTTGATGGCATGACTACTAAAGAAATTCAAAAGACTTTAGTCCAAACAGCTATCGAAAAAGTTATATCTAAAAAAGACGACGGCTTCGGCAACCAAGTTAATAAAATGAACCAAGATTGGCAGTTCGTAGCAGCCCGCCTATTCTTGTTCGATCTCTATAAAGAAGCCGCTATTACTCGTCGTTACAAAGCATTTGGCTACGGAAACTTCCCAAATCTAGTCAACATGCTTGTAAAAGAGAAAAAATACGCAGACTTCTTCGTTACAGAGTACACAGCTGACGAATTGCAAGAATTAGGCGATTACATCAAACCTAAGCGAGACTATCTCTTCAACTATGAAGGTCTCAAATTATTGGCTGACCGTTACTTGGTAAAAGGTTTTAACAAAGAAATCTTTGAATTACCTCAAGAACGTTTCATGGCTATCGCAATGCATTTGGCTCTTGTAGAAGGGGAAAATAAAGTAGAATACGCTAAGAAATTCTACGATTTGATGAGCCAATTAAAAATGACGACAGCTACACCTACTTTGGCAAATGCTGGTACACCATTCCACCAATTGTCCTCTTGCTTTATCTCTGGTGTAGACGACAACTTATGGTCCATTTACGACGTAAATAGCAAGTTCTCTCGCGTATCTAAACACGGTGGTGCTCTTGGTATCTACCTTGGTAAAGTTCGTGCATTGAACTCCGATATCCGCGGCTTTAAAAACTCCTCTGGTGGCGTTATTCCTTGGATCCGCTTGTACAATGATACTGCAGTTGCGGTAGACCAATTGGGTAAACGTAAAGGCGGCGCTACAGTAACGCTTGATATTTGGCATAAAGACTTCTACGAATTCGTAGAACTTCGTACAAATAATGGTGATGATCGTCGCAAAGCGCACGATATCTTCCCTGCTATCTCCGTTCCAAATATCTTTATGGAACGTATGTTAGCTCGTGAAAACTTCACCCTCTTCGACCCTCATGAAATTTTGGCTGTAAAGGGCTATTCCTTAGAGGACTATTACGATACTGATGACAATAAGGAATTCACGAAACGTTACCTCGAATGTGAACAAGATCCTAACTTACACGGCATCGAAGTACCAGCATTAGATATGATGAAAAAAATCATGCGTTCTGCTGTTGAAACTGGTACACCATTCATCTTCTTCCGCGACACTGTAAATGCTGCAAATCCTAACAAACATGCAGGTATGATTTACGCGTCTAACTTGTGCCACGAAATCGCACAAAACGTTGGCTTCACTAACTTAGCTGAAGAAATCATCAACGAAGATGGTACAATTACTACTAAAACAAATACAGGCGACATGGTTACATGTAACTTAAACTCCATCAGCCTTGGTCGCATTGCAGACGAAGAATTGGAAGAGAACATTGCCCTTCAAATTCGCATGTTAGATAATGTTATTTCCATCAACCAAGCACCAGTACCAGAATCTCGCATGACTTCTGATAAATACCGTGCTATCGGTCTTGGTACATCTGGTTATCACCACTACCTCGTAAATCATGATATCCAATGGGAATCCGATGAACATATCGAAGTAGCGGACAAATTATTTGAAAACATCGCATTCTATGCGATTAAAGCTTCCATGGAGCTTGCTAAAGAAAAAGGTGCGTACCCTGCTTTCAAAGGTTCCGAGTGGGAAACTGGTGAATATTTCACACGTCGTGGCTACATATCTGATCGTTGGAAACAACTCGCTGCAGATGTTGCAAAATACGGTATCCGCAACGGTTACTTGATGGCCGTAGCTCCTACAGGTTCTACATCCAACATCGCTAATACAACAGCTGGTATCGACCCTATCTTCAAAAAATTCTTCATCGAAGAAAAGAAAGGTTCTTTCACACCAAAAACGGCACCAGATTTAAACGACAAAACATTCTGGCTCTACAAAGAGGCACATACTATCGACCAACAATGGTCCATCAAAGCTTGTGGCGTACGTCAACGTCATATTGACCAAGCACAATCTTTCAACTTGTACATTACGCCTCAAATGAAAGCAAAAGAAATTCTTGACCTTTACGTAGAAGCCTACAAACAAGGGATTAAAACAATCTACTACATCCGTAATCAATCCCTCGAAATGGATGAGTGCACTAGCTGCTCCTCCTAATATTGGAAATATAATTGCTATATTTTGCAAAACCTATTCACAATAAATAGAGAGTACCGACTTCGAGAAGGATACTTTCACCAGTACTATAAATCTGATGACGACCTATAGCCGTATAGGTCGCATCGTTGTATAAAGGAGTCCTACTATGGATAAAAAACTGATCTTTAACGAACATGGCGAACGTGGCACTCAATCCATGATTGGCGGCAACACAACAAACCTTCGCGAATGGAACCGTATCAAGTACGACTGGGCAAATCAAATGTACCGTACAATGCTCAACAACTTCTGGATTCCAGAAGAGATTTCCTTGAACGAAGATGTTAAACAATTCCCATACTTAACAGATTACGAGCGTCGTGCCTTCGATAAAATCATTGCATTCTTGAACTTCCTTGATTCCATTCAATCTGAAAACTTGCCTAATTTGAGCCGTTATATTACAGCATCTGAAGTGGCATCCTTATTGAATATCCAAGCATTCCAAGAAGAAATTCACGCTCAAAGTTATTCCTACATTTTGGACACTGTAACAAATCCGATTACACGTGACAAAATCTATGACGAATGGCGTACAGACAAAACATTGCTTGAACGTAACCGCTTCATCGCCGATGCATACCAACGTTTCAGCGATGATCCTAGCGAAGCAACCCTTATTCATACAATCATCGCTAACTATATCTTAGAAGGCATCTACTTCTACTCTGGCTTTAGCTTCTTCTACACATTGGCTCGCCAAGGTAAAATGACAGCTACATCCACAATCTTCAAATATATCAACCGCGATGAAGTAACTCACCTCGTATTATTCCAAAACATCATCCGCGAGTTACGTCGTGAACGTCCTGACTTGTTCACACCTGAACTAGAAGCAAAAATCACGGACATGATTCGCCAAGGTGCAGAGAATGAAATCGCTTGGGGCCAATACATCACTGACGATAAAATCCTCGGTCTTAACAACGTTCTTATCGAACGCTACATCAAATACCTTGCCAATATCCGCTTAGAAGCAATCGGCTTGCCTCATCTCTATCCTGATATCAAGGAAAATCCAATGGAATGGATTGAAAGCTTCTCCAACTTGAATAGCACAAAAACTGACTTTTTCGAAGCTAAAGTTACAAACTATACAAAAGCAGCGGCATTTGATTTTGACGATTTAGAATAATAGACGTTATAAAATACAATATCTAAGGACGTACGGGCCAATAGAAAAGAGCTAATAGCTATAACGCTATCAGCTCTTTTTTTCATGATTATTTAAACCTTAGTTATGAGGAATTACTGCAAATTTAAACAGCTCTCTCCTATTTATCTCTAAAAAAATACTATCATATCAGTGTATATGTTGATAGAAATATAGTCCCCAAACGCCACCCTCGTTTTTACAGTTGACACATGGTTATACATTGTAAATTGTATCAATACATTTGTGCGCAAATAGGCCTACACCGTAGATTTTCATTCGCCCCATGAATGTATTCATAATAAGCTTGGTAAAAGCAAAAGTTTTTGTGTCCACCCTGTTTCAAACTACCAACTATGATTAGCTTTCAATCAATTCAGTTGTCCAGTTAGCAGACTGCAATAGATTGTCTAATAAGCGGACTTGTTTTGCGATATGATCAGCTTCTTTTTGGACGTCTGCCACATTCACGGTCGGCATTAGCTTAATCTCAGACCCTCTCGCACGGAAATTAATACTACCTGCGCTAGATGCCAATGTTCGATAAGCAGTTAGACGCAAAGCAGCGCAATCTTTTTCGGCAATGATTTCAGTAATAGATCGACCTTCTATAATAGTTTTGCAATTTGTTAAATTAATATCTGCAATTAATTTTTGAAGTCTATTTACACATTGTTCTAATGTTTTCAAAAGTTCTTCAGGGTTCTCATTCGGTACTTCCCCTTCTTGCACTAAACTGTTTTGAGTTAAGCGAAGCTCTAAATCGCTTATTTTATAATTTAAATCAGATCGTTCTTGTAATGCTTCTGCTAGTTTCATAAACTCTCACCTCTCAAAAAGATATATCAATTTACTTATAAAATACTATGTACAATAATAATATATCCATCAATTCTTATTATACAACACTATTGAACGGCTTATAATACTTTCCGCATCATCACATGCGGACAGCCTTCATCAAGGTATTCGTCCCCTTCAGCACGATATCCAAGGGATTCATAGAATGGTTTGGCCTGTACTTGCGCTGACAAAGAGCACGTTTTAAAGCCGTCACGACGAATAGCATTTTCGGCGGCCATCATGATCTTAGTACCTAAATGTTGTCCACGATACAACTTGCGTACCGCCATGCGCCCAATATGTGCATCTCCAGCTATGTCACTTGGAAAATATCGACACGTACCAGCCGCTTTACCATCAATGGATAAGAGCACAAACTTTGCAGTCTCATCGATTTCATCAAACTCGTCTTCAAACCCCTGTTCTTTCATAAATACATCGACACGAATTTGTTTTATTTTCTCTGTTATATGATCTAAGATTTGAATAATCATAGGTGCCCTTTCTGATTATAAGCATATTTATAAGAATCGATTTAGGCGTATTACGAAATATCCTATAAGCAATAAAAGCTTCTTATTTTTATTATATCAAAAATACGCTTAATGCCACAAAACGTCTCAGTTCCTGTTAATTCCCATATCAAAAATATTTTAAAACTTCCATGAAATTCATTTTTAGGTATTGCATAATTTTATCATTTGGGTTTATACTATACCCAACATTTTAGAAAGGAGCAACCAAAGATGACTAACCAAATTAGCCTCACAGCAAAGCAATACTTTTATTGGTTCTTTATCCAACGTACGGGTAAGGAACTATTTGTGATGCGCTAATAAAGGATTATTCAACATTAGTTGCTTAGAATAGTAAAAGGGCTACCCGTATTAGATTACGGGTAGCCCTTTTTGTTTGCTATCCGTATGGTCAGCCCAACTATTCACTGTAGTTACAAGGAGGAATTATCATGATTATTACATTGAAACAAAATGCAGCAGCAGAAGAAGTATCTCGTTTACGCAGTGAATTAGAGGCTCAAGGATTTGTTATCCACCCAGTAGAAGGAACGCGATACAATATTCTAGGTCTGATTGGTGATACTGCATCTCTTGATGCGCGTCAAATCGAGTCCCTAGATTTCGTAGATAAAGTAACTCGCATTCAAGAGCCATACAAAAAAGCAAACCGCAAGTTCCATCCCGATGATTCTGTAATCAACGTAGGTGGTGCACTTATCGGTGGTGGTCACTTCGCAGTAATGGCCGGTCCTTGCTCTGTGGAAACACCTGAACAAGTATTAGCCACTGCAAAAGCATGTAAAGAAGCTGGTGCCACAATCCTTCGGGGCGGCGCTTTCAAACCTCGTACATCCCCATACTCCTTCCAAGGCATGGGGCCAGAAGGCTTGGAATTGTTAGAGCTTGCTAAAAAAGAAACAGGTCTTCCTATCGTTTCCGAAGTTATGGATATCTCCCAATTACAATACTTCGATAATGTAGATATGCTTCAAATCGGCGCTCGTAACATGCAAAACTTCACGCTTTTAAAAGAAGTCGGCAAATTGAATAAACCAGTTCTATTAAAACGGGGTTTATCTGCCACATACGAAGAATGGTTGATGGCTGCTGAGTACATCATGTCCGAAGGCAATGAACAAGTTGTATTATGCGAACGCGGTATCCGCACATTCGAAACTAAGACTCGCAATACCTTAGATGTAACAGCAATTCCTATGATGCATGAATTATCTCACTTGCCAATTATCATGGATCCTAGCCACGCAGCAGGTATGAGCCGCATGGTTCGCCCACTTTCACTTGCATCCGTAGGCGGCGGTGCAGACGGACTTATGATCGAAGTTCACAATGATCCTTCCAAAGCATTGTGCGATGGCCCTCAAGCATTGCGTCCAGACCAATTCACTAGCCTTATGAAAGAAATTATCGCATTGCGCCAAGCATTGGTGGAATGCACTAAATAATCTCAAATATCACACAAATAAGCTAGTATCCGTTATAATAGATACTAGCTTATTCTTTTATGAAAGGAACCATCATGACTCGCATCCATATTAACGCATCCACACCGTATGACGTTGTCATCGAGGAAGGCGCTTTACAACGCATCACCGATTATATTAAACCATTAAAACCAAATTGTCGTGTTATCATCGTCAGCGATAGCAATGTAGCGCCCCACTATTTGGACTCTGTGAAAGCTAATATGGAACATGCAGGTTATGTTGTTTGTGATTATGTGTTTCCTGCTGGTGAAAGCTCCAAAAATGCTCATCAACTCATCGATTTAGTAGAATACATGGCGGGCCAATCATTGACTCGCAAAGACTTGCTCATCGCCCTTGGGGGCGGTGTTGTAGGCGATATGGCGGGCTTTGCAGCAGCAACCTATTTACGTGGTATCGACTATGTTCAGGTTCCTACATCTCTATTAGCCGCAGTAGACTCCTCTGTAGGTGGTAAAACAGCGGTCAATCTCGAAGCTGGGAAAAACCTCTGGGGTGCTTTCAAACAACCTATCCTCGTCCTCTGCGATCCAGCTACACTCAATACATTGCCTGATATGGAATGGATTAATGGGTGCGGCGAAATTATCAAATACGGCTTCCTCGACGTACCTGGTTTATTAACCCAACTAGAACATAAACCATTAATTAAACATCACGATAGTGTTAGTACTGTCATCGCTCGTTGCGTTCAAGCAAAAGCGGATATCGTGGAACAAGACGAACGCGAGTCTGGCGTTCGTGCCCTCTTAAACCTCGGTCATACCTTTGGTCACGGCATCGAAAAAGCAAGTCATTTCGAGGTACATCACGGTTATGCCGTTGCTATTGGTATGGTGCTCATGGCACAAGGTGCTGTCAAACATGGAGAATTAGATGTAGAGTCGTTAGACAAATTAAAGGCCCTCATCAAAGCACACGATTTGCCAACCACAACAACGATAAGCAAAGAAGAAATTCTAGCTGCCGCTAAGCACGACAAAAAAAGCGAAGGAGCAACCATTAAAATCATAGTACCTACTAGCTATGGTCACAGCGAGCTCAAAGTAGTAACGCACGATGAACTTGCAACCTATTTAGACTGAGATATAAAGGAGATTTATATGCATTCCGTAACGAACGCCATCCCTACAGGGACTATCGCGTCCATTCCTGCAAAAGCTCATGCGCACCGTGCACTGATTTGCGCAGCTCTCGCAAACTCGCCATCTACCATACTACTGAGCCGCACCTCTAAAGACATCGATGCAACTATGGACTCCTTGCGAGGCTTAGGCGCACACGTTGTGTATGAAAACAAAGTTGTCACTGTTACACCAGGTCCTGTGCCAACAAAGGGCAATGTAGTTCCCCATGAATCCGGTACCACATTGCGCCTCTTATTACCAGTGGCAGCGTCCATTTGTAATGAGGTAGACGTGGATGCGAAAGGGCGTTTACCAGATCGTCCTTTAGAGCCCATGCTCGGTGAAATGAAAGCTCACGGCGTAACATTCTCCCAAGATAAACCACCATTCACTATGACAGGTCGTCTACAAGGCGGTGAGTTCGGTATGGTTGGAGATGTGAGTAGCCAGTTCTTCTCTGGATTATTATTAGCAGCGCCACAATGTGGAGGTGCTACAATCACATCTACTACACCACTTCAATCTAGCGACTATGTAACATTGACGACTACAACAATGGCAAACTTCGGCGTAACAGTCGACCATACTCCCGCCTCTGACACAGTCCAAGAGTCCTTTGCAGTAGCGGCTAATACTACTTTTAAAGGTCAAAGTAATTACCAAATCGAAGGCGATTGGTCCAATACGGCTATTTGGATGGTAGCAGCGGGCATGACAGGTAAACCAATTACCATTACGGGTATGAACAAAAATTCTGTGCAAGCGGATCGTCGCATCATGCAGATTATGATTGATACCGGTTGTGATGTAGTATGGGATGGCATGAACGTAACCGTTATGGGTCGTGCAGTAAAACCAATCCATGCCGACCTCGAACAAATGCCCGATATGTTGCCAGTTATGGCAGCCCTCGCTTGCTCTATCCATGGTGAAAGCTCCTTTGTTAAGGGTGCACGCCTACGCTTGAAAGAATCCGATCGCCTCGAAGCCGTTGCTAATCTGGTCAGAGATTTAGGCGGTACGGTTCGTGAAGATGGTGATGACCTATATATCATCGGTAGTGGTATACTAAAAGGAGGACAAGGTGATTGTGTTAACGACCATCGCCTTGTTATGGCAGGTACATTGATGGCACTCATCAGTGAAAATCCTGTCACCTTACAAGATAGCGAAGCTATCACAAAATCCTATCCAAACTTCTTTGAGGACTGGAACATGTTAGGTGGCAATGCACAGCAAGTATAGCGTCCTAGTCACAGCTAATGCGTTTCAATAGATAAGAATACTAGTCATACATACTATAAGTAGGAGTTAATATAATGGCATCTAATTTCGGTAAAACTATACAAGTAGCTACCTTTGGCGCGTCTCATGGGTACGCCATCGGTGGTATCGTGGAAGGCCTCCCTTGTGGACATTCCATCGACATCGACGAGCTACAAGCCTTCTTAAAGCGCCGTGCGCCAGGTCAAAACCAATTACAAACGCAACGTAAAGAAGCCGATATACCTGAATTCTTATCAGGTATGGTAGATGGCATGCTCAGTGGATCTCCATTAGCATTTATGATTCGCAATACATCGCAGCACTCCGGTGATTACAATAACTTGCGCGACATTCCTCGCCCATCTCATGCGGACTTTACGGCTCGCATGCGCTATGGTGACAAAGTAGATATGCGCGGTGGCGGCCACTTCTCGGCACGTCTTACAGCACCTCTCTGCGTAGCTGGTGGCATTGCACTACAGTTATTGCGTGAAAAAGGCATCGAAATTCACGGCCATTTAAAACAAGTTGGTACAATCCAAGATACTCCTATCGATATGGTTCATCCAGATATGAAAGCACTCCGTGAAATTGCTACAGAACCAATTGCTATGCTCGATGCAGACAAGCGTTCTGAAGTAGAAAACTTGGTCATGAAACTAAAAAAAGACGGCGACTCTACAGGCGGTATCGTTGAGGTTGTGGCTACAGGTCTACCAATCGGACTTGGCAATCCAAACTTTGACGGCATTGAAAACCGATTAGCTCGCGTGATCTTTGGCGTACCTGCCATCAAAGGCGTGTCCTTTGGGGGTGGCTTCGACATGTGTTCTCGCCTTGGATCAGAAGTGAACGATGCTTTCACCATGGACGGCGATACAATCACAACAACTACCAATAATAGCGGTGGCATTCAAGGCGGTATCACCAACGGCTTGCCCCTCGTTATGCAAGTGGGCATTAAGCCTACTCCATCCATTTATAAGGAACAACATTCTGTGTCGCTTTCACAAAAAGAGGACACATTACTCACCATCAAAGGTCGTCACGACCCATGTGTAGCACTCCGTGCAGTACCTGTTATCGAAGCCGTTACAGCTCTCGTCATTCTTGATTTCTTAGGAGATATTGACCATGAACTTAGATGAAGTACGCGTTAAAATTAACGATATAAACGACCAAATGCTCGCCCTCTTCAAAGAGCGCATGGAACTCTCTAAGGACGTAGCAGCAGCAAAAAAGGAAATGAATAAGGCCATTTACGATGCCAAACGAGAGCGCGACATCCTCGACAAGGTAACAAAAGATGCAGGTCCAGACCTCGATCTATATGCACGCCGTTTTTTTGAAGCATTATTTAGCTTAAGTCGCACATACCAATCTGAGCAGCTATTTCAAGACAATGAATTTACTTTGAAAATGAAAAAAGCCATTGAGCAATCCCCTACCTTGCCACCTCAACGAGGCAGTGTAGCTTGCGCCGGCGTATTTGGCAGTAATGCTCAAATGGCGTGTGATAAATTATTACCTCTTAGCCAAATCCATTATGTAACAGGTTTCCGTTCCGTATTCGATGCCGTAGAATCCGGTGAATGTCAATTTGGTGTATTGCCTATCGAAAACAGCTCCAATGGGTCCGTAAAAGAAGTATATGACCTATTAGAAGAGCGCAAATGCTATATCGTTCGCGGCACGCGCCTTTGGATATCTCACGACTTGCTCGTGAAAAAAGGCACAAAACTAGAAGATATTCATACCATAATTTCCCATCCTCAAGCGTTGGGCCAATGTAGTCACTTCCTAGATAAGTTAGAAGGCGTAGAATTACGCTCCTATGACAATACAGCTCGAGCTGCACAGCTCGTAGCAGCTAGTGATGACCCTGGAGTAGCGGCTATCGCAGCACCTCAATGTGCAGACCTATATAATTTGTCTCCATTATTGAGAAATATCCAAAACAGTGATAACAACTATACGCGCTTTATCTGCATTAGTAAGGATTTCCACGTATACCCAGGGGCCAATAAAATCTCAGTAGTAACGACTGCAAGCCATGCTCCAGGCGGGCTTGGTACATTGCTCACCAAGTTTGCTAATATCGGTGTGAACCTTACAAAACTCGAGTCCCGTCCGATCGTAGGACATAACTTTGAATTCTTGTTCTACCTCGATTTAGAAGCATCCTTGGCAGATCCAAAAGTACTTTCCGTATTGGCAGAGCTCCACGCATCGCAAGATAAATTCCGCTTGCTCGGCAATTATCCTGAAAATTGATATTTTCCTTTATGGTAGTGCTTATTAATGGCATATATAGTACAATGGATATAGTTTTAAAACTCCAATGGCTAATAGGTGACAGCCTATTAGCCATTTTGTGTATATTGACCTAGGAGGTCCTATGAAATTTGGTTTACTTGGCCGTACGTTGGGCCATAGCTTTTCCCCACGCATCCACAATGCTTTGGGAAATACTAATTATGAATTATTTGAACGAGAACCGAGCCAACTGCAAGAGTTCTTTGCAGACCAAGAATTACAAGGTATTAATATTACCTTCCCTTACAAGGTTAACGCCCTTGAAGCTTGCGATGTAGTAGACCCTCGCGCAGAACGCATTGGCTGTGTAAACACGATGGTCCGTAAAGACGGCAAATGGCACGGTTACAATACAGACTACGATGGATTTGTATTTACTCTAAAACACGCTGGCATCGATGTATCCGGTAAAGAATGTATCATCCTTGGCGATGGTGCCTCCTCTGCTACGGTTCACGTGGCTCTTGAAGATCTAGGTGCTAAGAGCATCACGCATCTATCTCGTAAAACAGCTCCGCTCTATACTGATGCACCTAATTACTATGAAACAGCGCAAATTATTATTAACTGCACACCTATTGGTATGTATCCGCATAATCCAGCTAACCTCATAGATATTATGCAATTTTCTAAATTAGAAGGCGTTGTGGATCTCATCTACAATCCGCGCCGTACAGTTTTGCTTTTACAAGCAGAAATGATGAATATTCCGTACTGTGATGGTCTACCTTTCCTCGTGGCACAAGGTGTTGAGGCGGCTAATCATTTTCAAGGTGAAAGCTTTGGTACCAAAGAGATAGAACAAATCTTGCGAGATATGCGCCGTGAAAAGGAAAATATCATCCTCATCGGTATGCCTGGTGTTGGGAAAACAACAGTGGGCAGAGCAATCGGTAAAGAGATGGGCCGTACTTGGTTTGATGTGGATCACGAGCTAGAAAAAGAAATTGGCAATGTTTCTACCTATATTACAGAACAAGGGGAGGCTGCATTCCGTGAAAAAGAGGCAGAAATGATTACAAAATTAGGCACTCAAACTGGCCTTGTTATCTCCACTGGTGGCGGTTGTGTAACAGTACCTAAAAACTATGCACACCTGCGCCAAAATGGGCGTATTTACCAATTAACACAACCTGTAGAAAAACTATCTACTTCAGGTCGTGTTCTATCTAGTGGCGGCATAGAACGTTTACGTGAACTCGAAGAAACTCGCACTCCAATGTATGAAAGCTTTGCACAATGCATCGTGGAACATAATCGCAATACACCAGAAACAGTGGCAGCTATTCTCGAAGACTTTGAAGCAAACTTATTGTAAGAGTTTATATAACTGTATTTATAAGATTGTTTCCTCTATATAAGTAAGGGCTTCTACATCTATAGAAGTAAGAGCATTTACATCTGTATTCTTAGATAAAACTAAAACTCATATCATGACATCAATGATATAAACTGAAAAGCAGTAGCTATCCTTAGGGGAACTACTGCTTTTTTTATGTCTTCTATGTATTATATATATTGGTAGAAAATCACTTTTGCAATTACAATGTAATTACACAAAGAATTTAAAATAGCTTTTACCGTGGAACTATCAAAATACAATGAACTAATTTCTATAAGCAATAGTCTTAACGTGACGACCATAAATAGGAGGCATTATGAAAACTGTAAATCTACAAGTTCGCATCAATGAGGACTTAAAACAAGAGGTATCTAGCATATTAAAAGCACAAGGTCTATCATACACCTCTATGCTAGATGCACTATTCCGCCAAATCATCAAAGAGCGTCGCATTCCGTTTGCCATTGCGTTACCAACGGCACCTATCGATGAAACACCTACACCAAGCACACTCAACAACGGCACCTATGAACAACCACAAACTACATTAAAAGCCTCAGATTATATAGGTGCATATGGTACACCAAGAGAAGAAAATCAAGAAATATCCTTCGATACAATCGATAAGACAGGAGTTCTTAATATCCGTATCAATCCTAAAGTTAAGACACTAACAACAGCTATTCTAAAAGAAATGGGATTAACCATGTCACAAACAGTTACACTTGTATCTAAACAAATACAATTTAATAAGGATATTCCACCTACTATCCTCCGTCCAGAATGGATTGATGCTATTAATAATGATTTCTGGACTGAAGAAGATTTAACTACAAGAATACAATTAGGGCTAAATCAAGCAGAAAAAGAAATTGGTGAACCTGCGGAAAAAATTTTTAATGAACTCCTTGAAGATTTATAAATTTGGAGAGCTGAAATGAAGTATACAGTAATTATGACGCCTACAGCTAAGTCTGATATAGTAAATCTCAAAAGTTCACTAGAACAACAGATTATAGATTCTTCCTTTATTAGAAAAGAATTAAAGTTGATTTATCAAAAAATTTCTTCATTAGCTATCTTTCCTGAACGTTATCCTATTGTAAATAGTAATACCAATTACAGAAAATTATCATACAAAAAATATCTTATTCTATATAAAGTCATTAATAATAACATATATATTTTTTATATCCGCCCTTCAAAAATGAATATACTACAAGAAATACAAAACATATAAAAAAGTCGGCTCTCGCCGACTTTTTTAATGCACTTTTACGCGTTTATGTTGTTGTTCGTCAAATACACCATCTACATCGATGGTATCTAGAATTCGTTTTAAAGCATGTACATCGATTTGCCCTGGTGCCGATGCTTTACCAGCAGAGGCAAAGGTCATGGCATTTCCAAATAGAGCACCTACAGTGCGTGTAACAGCACCTAGTTCTCCCATTGCCATCGTAATAATTGGATCCGAAGGATACAAAGCTTTCACTTCAGCAGTTGCTTCAAGTAGCGTCAATACATCACCAGTTGTGTGAGGCATAACGGCAATCTTTGGCACATCGGCCAAGAACTCTTTCATTTGAATAAGTCGATTTACAATGACTTCACGGCTCGGCGTACAATGGAAATCATGGTTGCTCATGATAATAGTGATTCCATGAACCTTAGCAAACTCTATCGTTTTAAGCATTCTATCTTGATCAAAAAACAGCTCAATATCGATAGCATCCACCAATCCTGTAGGAATCAAGCGCTCCAGCATTGTAAAATAATCTTGTGTAGAAATCGTTCTTTCCCCACCTTCACCTTTTGTGCGCCATGTAAAGAGCAACCCACGACCTTTCAGTTGTGGCTTGATGAGCATTAATAATTCAATAATAGCGTCAATGGAGTGGGCCCGCTCGAAATAGTCAATGCGTAGCTCCACTACATGACACGGTGTATTACATGCTACCGCGGTGGCATCTAGAATCTCTTTCATTGTTGTGCCCACAATAGGCACGCATATTTTTGTACCCTTTTCTCCGAGTACAGTATGTCCGATACGGACCATAATAACTCCTTTCTGTCCCACGCGGTGAGACTAGTGACTTACCTTAAACTAACTATATACCAATATTTTTGTAAAAGCAATCAATCAGCCCATATTGGATTGCTATTCACTAAAAACGTATGAAAGCCTGCTATTATGCACTAAAACAGTATTCTTAGATTAACGATTAACATCACTTTTTCTTATACCCTAGATTAAGACCTCTTACCAATAAACGGTCTGTATCTGAAAGCCTCGTATTATAAAAATAGCCTAAAAAAGTAAAAGCTCCTTACCAATATATATTAGTAAGGAGCTTGTTAGACTCTAATTCACACACTATATTTATCATGTTGTACGGATAGTTTCCGTGATTGGAATCCCATATAGAGTAATAACAAACCTGTAATACTAAATACATAGGATATCCCAATGTAGGTAGATACAATACTTGCGAACACAGGCCCTACCATAGAACCGAATTGTTGGGCCGTCGTCGTCATACCAAACATGCGACCTCTAAAGCCTGGTTCTGTATTAAGAGTTACGGCTGCACTCAAAGATGGGTTGATGCCCACAATACAAGAACCAATTAGCACTTGTAGTACACCAAACCACCAAATACCTACTGGTAAGCTTTGAAGTAAGAGAACAACACCACTACCAAGCATACAGTAGGAAATGGTTCTAAAGTACCCACGACGCTCACCGAGGCGCACCCATATATTGGTCGTTAAGGAACCGGCTAAACCACCGATACTGAGGATTGTACCTGAAATGATGGCTGCCCCTTCCATAGTGCCTTGCATATCACCTACATAAAGCGCCAAAATAGGCTGTAGCATCATGATGACACATTGCATAAAGAAGTAAATCCATAAAAGTCTTACTAATACAGGTTGTTCTTGAACCGACTTAAAATCTTCTCGCAAGGATGTAGCTTTTACCGGCTGTTTGGACTGCTCCTTAGAAGTTGTATTTTCAACTTCTAGTTTTGGTTCTTTTACAAGAAACAATACCGCTAAAGTAGCAATGAATACGGCTATACCAGATATATAAAATACAGGGCGCATACCTACAACACTTTCAACGGCACCGCCCAAAAATGGACCGACGACATTACCTAAAATTAGACCTGTTTGGAATATGCCGAGGGCACGGCCTACCTGTTTTTCATCCACACTGAGGGAGACCATGGTCATCGCTGCAGGATAGAAACCATTAGCGAACCCAACTAAAGCACGGCCCATTAACAATTGATACTGATCCGTTACCATGCCGATGAGAACATAACTGACAGCAATGGCAAAACCAGCGCGCAAAGCCATCCGCTTTTTCCCTTTATTATCTGCAATTTTGCCCCAAATTGGCGCCATAATGCCAGCGATTAGGAATGTAATACCAAAGACGAGACCAGACCAAAGTGCCACATCATCCTTTGGAACACCGAGTTCCAATAAATATATTGGCAAAAAAGGAATTATCATTGTATAACATATGGCTAGCACCGTCATACTAGTTGTGATAATCCACACGTTGCGCATGCCACCTCGAGCATCATATACACTTGTACTCATGGTACCCTCCCTTCCGCATAAAATCGTTTAGATAAACTAATATACACATAAATCACTTTTAATTACAGTTCCATTTAAATTACGATTCTACTTAGATTTCAATCTATGTTACTATTCATAAAATGTTATTACATTTTAATTTCATATATAAAGAAGAGCCGCATACGAAACGCGACTCTTTCCATAAAAAATACCTAAAATATAGGTATACAATGTAGTAATCCTCAAAGATCATTCAAACTAAAGTTTCCGAGCTATCAATTATTCCGTAGGAAATTTATGATCCATTACATCTTGCAAGGAAACATGTTCCATAACATGTCGGAACTCATCTTGTAAATACTGCCACAATGGAGCTGTCAAGCAGTCATTAAACATAGGACACGGTTCTACATCATCTTCTAAACAAGACACGAGAGCAATGGAGTCCTCTGCGGCATATAAAATTTCATATACATTGTATTCAGATGGATCTTTCACCAAACGATATCCACCGTATTTGCCACGTCCACTTTTAACGAGGCCCGCGGAGGATAATCGAGATACAATCCCCTCTAAATATTTATCGGAAAATCCTTGGCGTTCTGCAATCTCACGAATTGGTACATTTTTTTCTACCCCATGTTCTGCAATATCCGCCAATATCCGTAAGGCATAACGCCCTTTTGTAGATATTTTCATAAGTTAACCTCTATATCATTCATAATATATTAATAGTATATCACAAATTCATACAAAAAATGGTGGGAAATATGATACACTATACATATATCGAAATATCTTTATTTAGGTATGATTTTAATTTCATATAGGGAGGATTTTATCTAATGTTAGATAAATTATTTCAACTCAGTGAACGTGGTACAACCGTTAAAACAGAAATTTTAGCAGGTATCACTACGTTTATCACGATGGCGTACATCCTATTCTTGGCGCCAAACATTCTTAGTCTTGCAGGTATGGATAAGGATGCGGTCCTCATTGCCACAGCCTTAGGTGGGGGTCTTGTGACGATTGCTATGGGTTTATTCGTAAACTACCCAATTGCTCTCGCTCCAGGAGTTGGCCTCTTGGCATTTTACTCCTTTACTGTAGTTCTCGGTATGGGCGTATCTTGGCAAACAGCATTAGGTGCGGTATTCATTTCTGGTCTCGTTTTCCTCGTATTAACATTGACATCAATACGACAAATGATCGTTGAAGGTATCCCAGCCTCCATGAAAATTGCCATTACCGTTGGTATTGGTCTTTTCATTTCTATCATCGGTTTAAAGTTATCCGGCTTGATGGCTATCTCCATAAGTTTGTCTCCAAACTCCTTGGGTCAAGTCGTACAGACACATGGTAATCTAGTTCCTCCAGCATCTGAGGCACTTTTGACGCTCGGTAATTTGCACAGTGGTGAAACATTGTTGGCACTATTTAGCCTCATCTTTACAGCTTTATTGATGGCTCACAAAATTCAAGGTTCGCTCTTGATCGGCGTTTTAGTAACAACAATCATCTCCTATGCGACAGGCCTTTCCACAATGCCTGAGAACTTCACCGTATTGGCCGTTCCTGATTTCTCCAAAGCAGCATTCTTGCAATTAGATATTCCTGGTGCTCTTCACATGGGCTTAATTACGATTATTTTCTCCTTCACATTTGTAGAATTATTCGACTCTATGGGCACTTTGATTGGTACTGCTACAGAGGCGAAAATCGCAGATCCTAAATCTGGTAAATTCCCTGGTCTTGGGAAAGCCATGACCGTAGATGCTCTTGGTGTAAGTGCTGGCGCCTTGCTCGGTACTTCTACGATTACTGCTTTCGTTGAAAGTGCGGCAGGTGTAGGTGCTGGTGGACGTACTGGTTTAACAGCTGTTACAACAGGCGTATTATTCTTAATCTGCCTATTCGTTGCTCCATTGGTAACGCTCGTACCAAATGCTGCAACCTCCCCAATTCTCATAATCGTTGGGGCCCTCATGTTAGGTGCTATTCGCAATATTGACTTCGATGATTGGACTGAAGGCTTCCCTGCATTCCTCGTTATCGTATTAATGCCATTCACATATAGCATCGCTAACGGTATCTCTGCAGGTCTTATTGCATACCCTCTACTCAAAATCATTGCGGGTCGAGCAAAAGAAGTTAACTGGATCATGTACGTATTGGCCGCACTTGTTATCATCCGCTACGTATTCTTCTAATTAACGTATGCCCATAATTATGCTATTAGTGAAAGCTACTTTATATTCGATAGCTATAAAATCACTAATACCTAAGAACAAAATATATGTAAATTACATACACTAAAAGCACCTATCTCCAAAGATATTACTCTAATATCTAGGAGATAGGTGCTTTTTATTATGTACTCTTTTACTAAACGCTAACGTCGTATGGCAACACCAAATCACGCTATAGAGTCTTATTAGAGTTTAGTATTAACCAATTGTTTTTACACCGATTAAGTCTGTACGACTTGGATCAATATCTTTTAATGGTACTACATGATCTTTATGAAACTCTGCTTCAGATGCTTTCACAGGCACTTGGAAGAACAAGAAATATGCCATATTATCTTTGCTCCACGCAACACTGCGTACTAAGCCCTTATCTACATCACCTGTATACTGCACATTACCTGTTGGTGTAGAGTCAGTCCACTGTACGTCATGGTATTCCGTTGGAACATATTCTTTAGGCCATACCGTATCCGTAGAGTAGCTCATGCGAAAGACCATCGTATGATTTACCCAACGTCCGCTGCGTTCTTGATATTCTTGCCCTTCCTTCCAATATACAGTTTCTAATACATCATTATCATAAAAATGTGTAGCATAGTATGTATAGCCAAGAGGCAAGTAACTTGGTACAGATACGTCATAGGACATCTTACGAGATGCATCGATTACACCGCTAGGTAAGCCGATGGGTTTACTCGTAAGTATAGGCCACTCAGAATTCGTATGTGTACGCAATGGCAACCCAATAGTTTCAAAATGAGGTCTATCTTGTTCACCATTTTGTTTAACACTTTGCACATTATTTCGTTTAACATTTTGCTTATCATTTCGGTCACCACGTAATCTAGTGTCATCAGAAACCACGTTACTTAACGGCCCTACTGAATCTACAATTTTGCTTACATAGTTTTGGTTTCTTGAAGAAGCAAAGTAGAGCATATGAACTTTATTATCTTTTTCCCAATAAGCAATTTGAACAGAATCGTTGCTAGAGCCTAAAGTATGTACAGGGATTCCATTAGGAGTAGTAAAGTTAACGGCATCATCAGCATTGTATTTTGTCTTTTCCAATATAGGCTTTACCACGGTATCGATAGCCCAACCCATACGATATACAATATCTGTATTAGAGAAAGTTAATTTCGGACCATATTCTCCATTATGGCCCGTTTCCGTATATACAATTTCTAATACGTCATGATCCCTTGACTTTACATCGCGTACTGCATAGTCTTCAGGCATATAAGATGGAATTTGTAAATCATATCCAAAATAATTTGTAATTGCGTCAACATTAAGCTGTACTATATCACCATTATCAACTTGATCATACCACCGATAACGATTCATTAGCTCTTTATTCTTTTCCACTGTATCGATGGTAACAGTATTTCCATTTTCATCCACTAAAGGGGATAACGCACTAATTGGTTGTACTCCAAAGCTACTTACCACAGCAGCTAGTATTCCCATGGCTAATAATGATTTTGTTGTTTTCAATCTCATAATTTCATCTCTCTCTAAATTTAGATATTTTATAAGTATATATAACCGAAGTAATCACTTATCTATTACATTTTTAACTCAGATCACTGACTTTCAATAGTACTACGTAATCTTAATAAAACACGCCAGTCTTTGCTTTCATAGGCACTACATGTTCCTGTTTCATTTCTTCAATAGTTTTAGGTTTAATCGGTGTTACCGGATAGTTACCAACTAGTTCATAACGAGAGCTATCAATACTCTTCAGTGATACCACATGGTCCTTATAGAATTCCGCATCAGCCTCTTTCACCTGTTCTAAGAAGAATAGGAAATAAGCCATACCATCCTTCGCCCACGTGATACTGCGAACCATATGGGTTTCAGGATTCCCTGTATAATAAACCTCACCAGAATCACCTGATTTAGACCATTCAAGATCGCCATACTCAGATGGAACATATGGTGTATTTCTTACAGTATCCAAGGAATATCCCATTCTATAAGCCATAATACTATCTATATATTTTTTTCCATCCCGATAAATAGTCACACCTTTTTTATAATATACAACCTCTAATACATCATTTCGATCTTGACGCGCTGTATAGAGCTGATAACCATAAGGTATATAACTAGGTGCCTTGACCTCATATGGCAGTTGCTGTGCAGCCTCTACTATTCCCTTCCAATTACGAGCCCCTTCTTGTGTTTTCATAGGCCACTCTAATAAAGTCTTTCTTGGTAATGCTTTGATTGCTGAATCAGGATGAACTCTAGGCATATCATTTGTAACAGTAGCGGAAACACCAACATTATCGGTAGATATTGAATCATTAACAACATCAGCTGAAACATATCCTACACACAATAAACCTACAGCCATAGCAGATAAAACGGACTTAAATAGAAGCTTCTTCATGTTCTCTCCTTTTATAAAAACTTGATATATACTTTACACATATAATGATATATTTTCTTATTTATATCAAAAACATGCTGCCGATTCTGTTGCCCTAGCTACTTCATAAAACTTTTATCTTCCCTATTGTGAAAGTATAGTTATGAGCCATTAGCTGCTTTAATGCTTATTAGTTATACATAATAAAACATCCTACTAAACGCTATATTACAATAGAGTTCAATAGGATGTTTTGTCATTATTTAGTTAATGAAGGCATAATAATATCTTGTTCAAGCTGTCTTCGTCTCTTTGCAGTATAGTCTACAACTTTAATTTGAACTACGCCCACAGAGTTTACCATGGCATCGGTAAAAGTAAATTCTCGACCGGTCTGATGCTTCATCAACACTTGTAAACCATGAACTTTTTCATCAATATTCTCTAAATAAGTAGCCTCTCCTCGTCCCATTACACTGGAATAGACTGAACTATATTTACAAGGAATATCTCCACCTGAAACAAGAGCCTCATCATCACCATCAATTTCGATAAATACATGAGGATTCGCTTGAATCAAACTAAACTTCTTCCCCTCATGATGTCCATGCACAAAGATATGAAGTACATCATCTATAAATTCATAGCCGAAATGCAAAGGTACCACGTAAGGGTAATTACCATCCATCATACCCAAGTGAATGATGCGAGTGCTATTTAAAATACCTTTAATTTCATCTATATTTGTAACCATACGATCTTGACGTCTCATAATAGCCTCCACAAGAATCGGAAAATTAATACACCTTACTCTTCATGTAATCTGCCAAGAAGATGTTTAAATTGAGCTTCATCACTCTTTAGCTTTCCGAAAAAGACTTCATCAATTTCTTCAACTAATGGAACTGCTTTTTGTAATATTGCACCGCCCTCTTCATTTAAAAGAACAGCTTTCGCACGTGTATCTCTAGAGTGCTCTTTTCGCTCTACAAAACCACGTTTTTCCAATAAGCTCAATATTTGAGATACCGTCATAACATCTATCCCTGAAAGTTTTGAAATCATAACTTGTGTAACTTCGTTATCATGTTGTGACAGATAAGCAAGAGACGCTAAAACAACAAATTGAGGATGTGTTAAGTTCAACTCTTTTAACGCTTGTTTTATAGTAAAATGCCATTTATTGTACACCCTCATGAACAATAATCCTGTTGATTTTTCTGAATTGTCTTTATATTTTGATGTAAACAAACAGCAATCACCTTATCTTTCTAAACAATTTTTTAGAATAAATATAGATTGAGGAACATCCGAAAAAACTTGACTTAAAAATTCCAAATGTTGCTTATCTTCACTTTCTAAACTTACAGTATGCTTTACATTTACACTTCCATCATGATTATCAATTATTTGATGTCCGAAAAGTATAGCTCCAAATGGAGTTTCAGTCTTATCCCAAAACTCTTCAAAAGATTTTACAAGAGTGAGCTGATATTCCATAGGTGGCATGCCTTCAAGCTCCATTGTACCACATGAACCGGTCTCAAATTTACCGTTTAATGTAATATTTTTTAGATCCTCTTCCCAGTCATACCAGTTTTCGATATTCGCATAGTACGCCCACACAGCTTCTTTTGTTGCTTTTATTTTCAAATTAAAAGTAAATTCCATTTTATATCCTCCTTTTATTATAAGTGTACTTATTATAAAATATTTTATATTATTCGTCAATTAACTTCAAGAAAAGGATATTCTATGTTTTTGTCAATATAAGGGTATACTCTCATCAGAAAATCATCAGGCCTTTTGTCTACTGTAAAAATACATTTGACTTTTTAGAATAGATACTGTATTATAAAAAAATAGTTTTAAAGATTCTATAGATTGTTAAAGCTATGGTAATCCATAGCCTTTATATTTATAGATAGTTTGTAGAAAAGAGGTCTTTATTATGTCTGATACGCATCAGTTAAAACGGGGTCTTAAGAACCGGCATGTACAACTGCTCGCCATCGGCGGTGCTATTGGTACAGGCCTATTCTTAGGCTCCGGTCGCGCTATTCACTTGGCTGGTCCATCCATCATATTCGCCTACCTAATAACAGGTGTTATGTGCTTCTTTATTATGAGAGCACTAGGCGAGTTATTGTTATCTAACCTAAATCACCACTCTTTTATCGACTTTGTAGAAGATTACTTAGGGGATCGAGCAGCCTTTATCACGGGATGGACATACTGGTTCTGCTGGCTTTCACTAGCCATGGCAGATTTGACAGCCGTAGGCCTCTACATGCAATACTGGATACCGTGGCTTCCTCAATGGATACCAGCCTTACTTGTTCTAGTCGCCTTGCTGTTAATGAACTTAACAGCGGTAAAATATTTTGGCGAAATGGAATTCTGGTTTGCCTTGATTAAGGTAATCGCTATCATCTCTCTTATCATTATCGGTATCATCATGATTGTTACAGGTTTCACCACAGATGCTGGCGTCGCCGCCTTTAGCAATATGTGGAATTACGGAGGATGGTTCCCTAACGGAACGATGGGCTTTATTCTATCATTCCAAATGGTTGTATTTGCTTTCACAGGCATAGAACTTGTAGGTTTAACGGCTGGCGAAACGGAAGATCCTGAAAAGGTTATTCCGATGGCCATAAATAATATCCCATTGCGTATTATTTTATTCTATGTAGGCTCTTTAGCCATCATTATGAGTATTTACCCTTGGACTGCCGTTAACCCTGCTGCAAGCCCATTTGTAGCGGTATTTACCGCCGTTGGTATTACAGCCGCTGCAGGTATCGTAAACTTCGTGGTTCTTACTTCTGCAGCATCCGCTACAAACTCCGGCATCTTCAGTACCGGTCGTATGATTTATGCCTTGGCAAAACGCGGCCACGCCCCGAGTTCGATGCGCCGCTTGACTCACAGCAGTGTGCCATACCAAGCAACGATTTTTTCGGCAGCCGTATTATTGATTACGGTTGTACTCAACTACGTAATGCCTGAAGCAGTATTCGTTATGATTACATCAATCTCCACGTTCTGCTTTATCTTTATTTGGGGCATGATGGTTATTTGCCATCTCAAATATCGCAAGAAAAATCCTGAAGTAGCGTCACAGTCTAAATTTAAAATGCCTCTATACCCTATAATGAATTACATCATCCTCGCTTTCTTCGTTTTTGTTCTAGCCATCCTAGCCTTAAATGAAGATACGCGAATTGCCCTCTTGTTCACACCAATTTGGTTTATTATTCTTTGGGCGTTCTACTCCATGCTTAACACAGACGATGAAGATGCCCTTGGGGAAGAACTCATCGAAATGGCTGGTGTAAAAGAAATTTACAAAAAACCTAAGAAAGACGATTCCGATGATTACGTAATCTAACAAAAAAGCTCGTGCATAGCACGAGCTTTTCTTTTACTTCATAGTAGGGAAATTCTGTTGTTCATATTGTTCTAGATATGCTGGTAAATTACTTGTATCTTCATTGTAATTAAAAATAGTCTTGATGCGATAGCCTTCTTGAGTGATCATGATATCAATAGAGGATGGTACTTCTTGACCATTCTGTTGCAAGTGATTAACTAATTCTTGCAAGGCCTCTATTTGACGTAAAGAACCAGCCATATATTTACCCTTGGATAGGCCTGTATTTCTAATGACTTGACCATTGTATACTTGACCTCTATTATCTTTGTAATAAAAGCGTACAGCATCCTTATCTCCCGTAGGAACTGCTTTAATATAAATGATCTTCCAATTCTTTTTAATCATCACTTTTGTAGCTTCTGCTAAAGTATTAGACAAACGTCGTGTTTCTTTATTTGTTGATTTAGAAACACCATTAACCTGTTGAATCTCATCATTCATAGGCATATCAATAGATGCCACTACTGGATCTTGTTCTACCTTTTTTGCATCTGCAGGCTGAACCGCGAACACACCAACAACCGCCATTACAGCTAATGCGGTAAGAGCAATTTTTTTCATTCCATCTCTCCTTAGAGAATTTATCAAAACAAATTACAATTTATAAAATTAGTTACTAAAATCCGTATCCACAATAGCGAATTGTGTATAGTCAGGGTAACGTTTTTGCATTTCTGCCTTAATTTTTTCCAATGTGCCATGCGGATCTTCTTCGTCAAAGTCAAAGATAATATCGTAGTAAATAACCTTCTTTTCTTCTTGTACGTAGAAGGCATGTACTTGTACTACATGTGTATATAAACTAATAACTTGATCAAGAGCTTTTCTAATTTCAAGTACTTCTACACTTGGTTGGTTTTCAGCATATACACCAACGGTCATATTGATGCCAAACTTTTTATAAAGATGAACCGCAATGCCCTTTGTTAGGGGATGAACTTCTGCCATTGTCATCGTATCTGGTACAGAAATATGAACAGAACCAATTGTTTCTCCCGGACCATAGCTATTTAATACCAAGTCATATACACCACCCACATTCGGATGCTGTGCGATAGTTTCTTTAATATTACGGATTAAATTATCATCTGCTCGAATACCAAGCAAATGGTTGTACATTTCACGTAAAATATCATACGCCGCTTTTAAAATTAAAACAGAAATAACAGCGCCCACATAACCTTGAATATCAAAGTTAAAGAAAAATACTAAGCCTGCAGATACCAATGTGGCAAAGGTAATTACCGCATCAAAAAGGGCATCTATACCAGATGCTACGAGCGCATCGGATTTATATTTTTCACCTTGTGCCTTTATATAACGGCCCATCACGATTTTCACCACGATGGCAACAGCGATGATAACAAGGCCTGGAATATCAAAGGTAGATACCTCAGGGTGAATAATTTTTTCCACAGATTCCTTAAGGGATCCAATGCCAGCACCGAGAATGATGAAAGCTATGGCCATAGTAGTCATATATTCTATACGACCATGACCAAATGGATGCTCCTTATCAGCCCCTTTGGCGGCTAATTTCGTACCCACAATAGTTAATACAGAGGACAATACATCTGTTAAGTTATTTACTGCATCAAGGATGATGGCGATGGAATTAGACGCAAGGCCCACAATCATTTTAAAAATAACGAGAACGACATTACCTATAATGCCTTTTATACTAGCAAGCGTAATCCCCCGATTACGTGCTGCACCATTATCTTGTAAAATCATACTACACCTCTTACATTCTGATTTATAGTTTATAAATAGAACTATATCGATTTACTTATAATCCTATTATAGCTTATTGATTATCATTTGTCATTATTTTTCTTGAAAAATATTTTTAAACTTATTGATTTTGCTGAATTATCAATAATTCTCATTTCTCAATTAGAAATTTTGATGTATTGTGACTTCACAATATATAGTACAAACCTATTATCAAACCAGTATTTAGGCTCCCATAATGATTTAAGGCAGATTATGCCGTAACCGTAATACGCTCTCCTGTGCGCATGTGTGTAAATACTACCTTTTGAGCGCGCAATTGGAACGGCTGTCCCGTAGGTTGTGCACCGTATAAGGTATCCCCTACAAGAGGGTGACCTATATAGCTGAAAGCTACTCGAATTTGATGTGTTTTCCCTGTGTACAAACGAACTAAAACCTCAGAATATCCACATTTATTGGACTTATACACAGTTTTGTCCACATTTGGATTATTTTTATCCACATCTACTAATTCTATATCCACATTTTTTAGTCCTATATCCACAGAATTTTTAAACTTATTCACAGAGTTATCCACAGATTGGGAAGCATGTCTACATAGGACGGAAAAATCTGTACGAGTCTCTTTTCCCTTTGCATTTACTTCGTAATGAATCCCATCAGCACTGCGTTCCATAGGGAATACTAAAGAATCCTCATCAGCTTCTACAATACCTTCTACAGTAGCCATATACCACTTTTCAAAGGTATTATCATCCATTTGCTGTTGATAAAGGCTTTGAGCTAACCCACTTTTTGCAATGACAATGCATCCCGTCGTATCTCGATCTAGACGATTCAAGAAACGTACTTTTCGCTTGATACCATGATCTTTAAAATAATGCGCCACACCATTGGCAAGAGATAGTTGATCTTTAGAGTTCACCGTCACACCACTTGGCTTATCCACAATAAAAAGATCCTCGTCTTCGTATAAAACGGATAAGTCCATTTCGATTGGATCGTGGTCAATCTTCTCTTTAGCCATAGCAATCCAGATCTCATCGTCTACGGAGATTGCATCCTTTGGTGTAGCCTTATGCCCATTAATGTGGATTAATTTCTCTTCAAAGAGTTTAACTAAGGACTTTCGAGGATATTTAGTATCTAACACTTCACCGAGTGAAATATCACATGCTTCGCCAGTATGTTCTAGATCACCACTTGACATGTCTTGATTGCTACTCGATATACCTCGACTGCTACTAAATACGTCTCGACCGTTATTAGACAGCTTTTGTTTTGCATATTTCTGACTAAGCACAGCGTTTATATCTACAGCGGTCACGGTCCACAGAATATCATCAGGACGATGTGTTTTTCGCGCCATCAGTATCTCCTTTCTACGAGTTCAGGATCTCGTGGCATATAGTTGAGTAGCGAGCTTGGTTGAACAGCTCGACCTCTTATATTCGTCTGTTCAAAGGTAATGGTCAATTCTTGTTTAGGTCGAGTGATGGCCACATAGAACAAGCGCTTTTCTTCATCATCACGACCTTCTGCAAGGGCAAAAGGACTTGGGAACGTACCTTCGTTGAGTCCTGCTAAAAATACATAATCGAACTCACTGCCCTTTGCTTGGTGAATGGTAATGATAGGAATGCGGTCTTCGTTTCGCACCTGTTGTGCGGGCTCGCCCGCCGTAAGAGCTGCGAGCTGCAAGATTTGATTTAACCGCGCTAATCCTGCTGGCCCTTCATAAGCCTCATCTAATTTTTCCATGATACGATATAAATCGCGTATATGCTCTACTTTAGCCGCTTCTCCATGAGATTTGTAGTATTCTAGAACTCCCATTTGATTCATGATGTACGCCAATAATTTCGTTGGCATCTCCGTATAGGCTTTTCTACGCAACGTCGCCATTTGAGATGCGATATTGGTGAAAGCTGCCTTATATTTGTTAATAGCTACCATACGTCCCGTTGTAGTAGGCACGATATTTTCTTTCACCGCATAGATTAAAAGCTGTGCAGTGGCTAATATATCGTCCATCGCATTGTGCGTTGGCTCATGGTGGATAGGAAACTCAGATGCAAGGAAGCCCAATTTATGATTTGGTAAATTAGGATAGAAACGACGGTAGATATCGAGGGTATCGTAGATAGCCTTGAACTCGGGATTACCTAAGTTATGACGCGCCAATTCGTTCGTAAAAATGCTTACATCATAGTTTACATTGTGACCTACAATAATAGCATTCTTCGAGAATTCCTTAAAGGCTTGTAACACTATAGCTGGCTCTTCGCCGTGCTCTTGTAAATACGCATCGGAGAAGCCGTGTACCTCTTCGGATTGACCAACAGGTACACCAGGATTGATAAAGCGTTCAAAGGTCTCTAAAACCTGTCCATTTTCATCGATGCGGATGGCCGCAATTTGAATGATGCGGTCTTGAGCCGTATCTGTGCCGGTGCTCTCCACGTCATAAACAACTACTTCATGCTGTTCGAGACCACTTACGAGCTTTGCATATGGCTCCGCCTCAAAGATAGGCATATCCATAAAGTCCGTCAATTTTAAACCTACTTGGCGCGTCTCAGGGCTTTCAATCGCAGCAATACGAGCGTCACCAATACCAGCAACATAGCGCTTAATAATTCGTTTCGCACTGACAGAATCATTAGGATTCATCAACAACTTGAAGTAGGCCATAACATCTTTAATTTCTTGACGTCTAAAGAATTTATACTCGTCAATAATCATAAAGTGACGTCGTTCCTCTTCAGGACGCTCACCGTTAAGGCGTTCAAAGGAGTCACTCAATCGCTGTGCCTTTTTATTATCTCGCACGAGAACGCCGATATTAGCATCCTTTGGTAAGGCGCAGATAGCTTCGTAGATATATCGGCCCTCAAGGTAGCTATTTTTACACCCTTTAACGAGAACAGGCTTACCCTTGCTTTCACTATTGGCACGAGGCAATTCAGTGTAAATAGCCCCAACTAGGTCAGGAAACATATTTTGCAAGGTCTTGAAAGCCATCGTAAAAAGCGTCCAGTTAGAGCGATAGTTTTCATAAAAGATGATTTTCAAGGGCTTGAAATCCGCATCAAACTGCTTGAGCAAACGGAATGGATCGGAGCCACGCCATTCGTAAATCGTTTGGAAATAGTCGCCACATAGTAGCACGTAATTACCTTCCCACAGCATTTCTAGAACCTTGTACTCTAGTACGCCTGTATCTTGCATTTCATCTACAGAGATATAGCTGTAACGACTGCGCCAGCGTTCACGAACTACAGGGTCTTGGAATAGGCGATGAACACCGCAGATGAGGTCTGTAAAATCTAGACCGTGCACGGAAGCTAAGCTTTCATCATACGCAGCAATCCATTCGTGACCATGGTTCAAGAAATCATTGAGTTCACTATAGAGGACATTGCCAAAGCTGGAGAATTGCTGCTCAATGGCTTCGCGCTGTTCCTTCTGTAAGCGTTCGATGGTCCGCTTGTAATCGCCTAGAAGGTCATCAGAATAAAATCCATATAAAGAGCGATATTCTTTCACCATAGCGATAACATTAGCAAAGGACATTTCTCGCAATTTACCAGGACGGTACGGTTCAGAGAGTTCCTTGCAGTCTTCTTCGTCAAAGATGGTCACATCTGTGTACAAGGTTTCGTTGCGCTTTCCCTCTTGTTGGAGAATGAAAAAGCAAAAGCTGTGGAATGTACTAACCTCCACAGCCTTTGCAGGACTGCCTACGAGCGATTGAATGCGGCCTTTCATCTCATTTGCGGCCTTGTTCGTAAAGGTCATGCACAAGATATTCTCCGCCTTCGCATAGCCACCCTCGATGAGATGAGCCACTCGATAAGCAAGTGTATTCGTTTTTCCCGTCCCAGCGGACGCTAACAAGAGGATATTCTGTTCCACTTCATCAATAACGCGTTGTTGTTCACGATTGATAAGCATAAAAACCTCCTGTTATTTAATGCCGTAATATATAGCAGCTAAGACCATAGGAATAGGACCTAAAATTGCTGTTAATGCCCAAATACCAACTCCAATATCCATTGGAATCTCAAGTACATGAACACATACCCAGTAGGTTAAGCCACCAATCACAACATTCATAGCCACCCGTTTAATGGTGAAAAATGCTACCTTGAAAGCAATGTAGGCTACAGCAATGGAAATAACCGCCGATATAATCGGTGATGCTAATAAAGCTCCCATACTACTATCCTTTCATTTCTTGACGGTTCACTACGGCACCGCCTAGCGTTAATTCATCGGCATATTCAATATCGCCGCCCACAGGAACACCGCGGGCAATGCGCGTTACCTTAATGCCACTTGGACTTAATAAACGCGCCAAATAAAGCGCAGTTGCTTCCCCTTCTACGTCTGGGTCTGTAGCGAGGATAACCTCTTGTACAATGCCATCGCGAAGACGAGCAATCAATTCTTTTACGCGAATATCATCGGCACCGATGCCCTCCATAGGGGACAACGCACCTTCCAATACATGATACAAGCCCTTATAATCACCACTACGCTCGATAGCAATGACATCGCGAGATGTTTCAACAACCATGATTGTCGTTTGATCGCGATTTGGATTGCTACAGAATTCGCAAGGATCTTGAGCTGATAAGTTAAAGCAAATAGAACAGTGACGCGTAGCCCCTTTCGCTTCTACGATGGTTTCCACGAGGCGGTCTACCTCTTCCTTTGGCATTTCTACCAAATGGTAAGCCAAGCGTCTAGCTGACTTGGAGCCGATGCCAGGCAAGCGGCGCAGCTGCTCTACAAGCCGTTCTAAAGCGTTTGTCATTTAGAATAAACCTGTTGGCAAGTTAAGACCACCAGTCACTTTGCCCATTTCTTGAGCCAAGAGGTCGTCCACTTTTTTGCTAGCTTCGTTTACCGCAGCCATTACTAGATCCTCTAACATTTCTACATCTTCAGGATCAACAGCTGTAGGATTCAATTTCAAAGATTCGATGATTTTTTCGCCGTTCATCACAACTGTTACGGCACCGCCACCTACGGAAGCTTCTACAGTACGAGTTTTTAACTCTTCTTGCATTTTCTTCATATCTGCTTGCATTTTTTGAACTTTTTTCATCATGCCAGTCATATTGCCCATACCTTTACCAAACATTGTATTTCCTCCTTTTAGGACATCGTCCTATACTAATATTCTAAGTCCATATCATTAATACTATATGACATAGATTTATAACATATGTGTCACCTAATAGCCCGAAAGCCAACGGTTATTATATAACAATTACTTTTTTATCTATTCTTCGATGACCTCGACTATGATGTCATGGTCTTCAGATAGTTTTTCTAATGTTTCTGCCAATAAAGGATTGTTTCGTTCCTCTTCGGTCATATGCGCTGGATCCCATGCGTATTCACGAGCTACCGTAACGCTATCGATAGCCTCTACTTCAATAGGTTTTTGTGAAAGCATACCATTTCCATCACTTTGATGCGGGGTTACCTCACGAGGTTCAACCCCATCAGACTTTGGGACAGCTTCCACCTCGATATGCGCACCGCTATCCATAGGACGCTCTAACACTTCTCCATCCTCGCTGATAACAGTCACACTATCTAATGGATGTGGTGGCATATCATCTAAGGATGATACATAAGAACCCTCCATATCATCTACAGGCACATCATCAAAGGAGTGAACTGGAATATCATCCCCTTCAATAGAGCCAGCTAGAGACTCAATAGGAATTTCACCATCAGGAACTTGAGTAGATGGAGTATCATCAAAGGATGTGATTTGTACATCCCCACCAGATACTAACACTGTTTCTGCTTCAGCACCTAGTGCAGTTTTTAATGAAGTATCTGTTGTAGCTGTATTCACACTATCACTAACTACTGTATTTGCAACAGCACCGCCGGTTTTCTTAGCTAAGAATGCCATCGCCGCAGCCTTAGCCGCGTCCACAGCCGCAGAATCAGGCTTACTATCTTGAGGATCATTGGTTAAATCCATTTGTGTCGGTTGCCCACCAGAGGTCGTCTTTACGTCAACCATCGGTTCTTGTGGTCGTTGGGATGCTTTTACTTGGCGTTGTGTGGTACTACCAGCAGCCTTTTTATAGTCTTTATAAACTTGCGTGAGGGCATCCACAATTTCTACGTGTACTGCATAGCCCAGTGTATAGGTGAAAGCATCAGCCGCTTCCGCCAAATTCACTTCATTGGTCATCACATTGAGATGCAATGTATTTTTAAAGGCTATGACCGCCTTGCTTTGGTCTACATATACAAGTTGACCTTGACCGATAACGGTAGAGGTCATATTGCGATTGCTATCCTTCAAGTATTTAATCACATTGGATTGTACATTGCGATACTCTTGAGCAGACAAGATTTGTTCACTAATGATGGCCTGTGTACTAACACCTTTTTTAGCACGACCCTTAGCTTGGTTTCTTGTAGGTTTTCGGGAATCCGTATCCCCATTGTTTGGCGGTGGCATCATGCCAACGCCACCCATTGGTGGCGGAGCCATGCCCACTCCATTCATCGGAGGAGGTGTACTACCTGGTGCTCCCATCGGTGGAGGCGTCATACCTACCCCATTCATAGGAGGCGGTGTCATCCCCACACCACTTGATGGTGGCACTGCATCAATAGTAGTATTTTGAGTGCTGCTCATTGGAGCATCCTGTGTAGTTACAGTAGTATCAACAGATACAAAACTATTCGCATAGCCACCTTGTGGTGGTACAAATGCATTAGCACCATACATTGTTGGAGCTGCTACGGGGCCTCGTTGTTCCAATTGAGCCATGCGGTTCAATAAATCATTTCGTTCAGATCGCTCGGCGCTTTCAAGAGCATACACGCGATCTTCAATGCTTTCATCAACAGAACCTAATTTAGCACAAAGCACGAGTAGGCCCATTTCAATTATGGTTCGTGGGTTATCCACTTGTTTCGCATCATTCATGATGGATTGAGCACTGCGCACATATTGGTTAAGTTCATTGAAATCAACAGTATTGGCCTGAGCTAGGAACTCATCCTTAAAGGCATCGTATACCTTGAGTTCATCCGCATCAGGAGCCACCTTACCAACGAGCAAAGCACGCACATGTTGAATGAGGGCTTCCATAATTTGCGTCGCATCGCGACCTTCTGCCAATGCATCGTGAACGTAGGATAATACTTTCGGGCCATCTCCGTTGCGCAAAGCATCTAAGAAATGAATGATCCATTCCTTACTTACAAGACCGATTAACTCTTCCACCACTTGCGGTGTAATAGAGCCCGTTGCCATACCTGCACATTGGTCTAGAATACTCAAAGCATCACGCAAACCACCGTCTGCATGAACAGCGATGAGCTGAGCCGCCGCAGAATCAAGGTCAAAGCCTTCTTTTTCTGCTACATAAGATAGACGCTGTGCGATGTCATCAGAAGTAATACGTCTAAAAGTATAGCGCTGACAACGAGACACGATAGTAACAGGCAATTTTTCAATTTCTGTAGTAGCAAAGATAAACATGACGTGAGCTGGCGGCTCTTCGATAGTTTTTAAAAGCGCGTTCCACGCCTCTGTAGTGAGCATATGGGCTTCGTCGATGATGAAAACCTTTTTACGCCCCTCAACAGGCATAAATTTGACGCTTTCACGAAGAGCACGAACCTCATCGATACCGCGATTTGATGCGGCGTCGATTTCAAGAACGTCCATGGACTGGCCGCTCAAAATCGATTTACAAGCACTACACTCGTTACAAGGGTGATCCGTTGGCCCCTGCTCGCAATTGATAGCGCGCGCAAAAATCTTCGCCATGCTCGTCTTACCAGTCCCCCGAGGACCGGCAAATAAATAGGCATGAGCTACCTTGTCTTCGCGGATAGCACGCATCAAAGTATCAGACACCTGATGCTGGCCGACTACATCGGTAAATGTCTGCGGACGATACTTACGATATAGCGCAATATATGCCATTGGAACACCCCCTTTTTCCGAAACTTACAATACTTTATTATACCATATTCAAGAAAATCTGACTTCTTTAATATAGTTCTCTCCACATTTTCAAAGTGATATGTTTATTTATAAACTTTGTAGATATTTACTAGTCAAAATTCCATCATATGGTTCACAATAAAACATCGTATAGTCCAAAATAAAGTATCATACATTCCTATATTAGACATAAAAAAAGCGGCCTCACAGGCCGCCTTGCAATATTCGATCACGACAGCCCCCGGGTTCCCCGTGGCACATGAAGGTTACCGCTTAGTGCTGCTACCTCTCAGTCCTGACACGATTCACAGGCCCCCATTGCACAGGCCCGAGAACTGCCATGATCCAATATTGCAATACAAATATTATACATGAAAAAGCCTCTATAGTCAAAGCTATAGAGGCTTTTCACTGTATTCTTATATAACAAAAATTAACTAAGAAGAAATATATTATGCATATTTTTCTTTAAATGCAGCTAATTGAGCTTCCTCTAAGGACAAGCCTTGTTCTTTAAAGCGTTCAATAGCAGCTTGCATTTCCTCGTATGCTACAGGTACAACCTTTGTAAATCTGTTTACAAAGTTATTCCAGTTTTCTAAAAGGTGACGGCCTTTAGCGGAGTTAGTATGCAATACATGTTGTTCTACTAGTTCTTTAATGCGTTTAAGGTCATCATTATTGGCAGGACGTAGTTCTACGAGACCTGGATTTACATAGCGTTCATCGCAATCGAGGATGTACGCATAGCCACCGGACATACCTGCTCCGAAGTTACGGCCGATGTTACCGAGTACGAGCACTTCGCCACCGGTCATATATTCACAACCATGGTCGCCGACACCTTCCACAACAGCCGTGATACCACTGTTACGAACGGCAAAACGTTCACCAGCTACACCGTTGATGTAGGATGTACCAGAGGTTGCACCATAGAAGGCGACATTACCAATTAGGATGTTTTCGTCCGCTTCAAAGATAGATTTCTTAGGTGGGTACACCGTTATAGTACCGCCGGACAAGCCTTTACCGAGGTAATCATTTGCATCCCCTTCGAGTTCTAAGGTCATGCCTTTAGGGATGAAAGCACCAAAGGATTGACCCGCAGAGCCTTCAAAGTTCAACTTGATTGTGTTATCTGGCAAACCGCTTTCACCATAACGACGAGTCACCTCAGAACCAACCAAGGTACCTACAACACGATTGATGTTAGTGATAGCCAATTTAGCGCGAATCGGTTTTTGGTCCTCAATAGCAGGACGGCACATACGCAAGAGCTTGGACATATCCAAGGTGCGTTCTAACTCGTGATCTTGGTCAACCATGTGCATATGCCCTACAGAGGCGTCGATGTACGGACGGAACAATATACGTTTAAGGTCAACGCGAGACAACTTGAAGTTATCGTCTTGCGATTTTTGACGTATAAGATCGATACGCCCAACGAGTTCAGCTACGGAGCGAATACCTAGACGAGCCATGATTTCACGCAATTCACGTGCGATGAAAATCATCAAGTTTTCAACATATTCAGGCTTACCTGTGAAACGAGCACGCAATTTTTCGTCTTGTGTAGCTACACCATAAGGGCATGTATTAAGATTACATACACGAGCCATTTTACAGCCTACTGCTACGAGAGGCAATGTGCCAAAGCCAAATAACTCAGCACCGAGCATAGCTGCCACAGCCACATCGAATCCCGTCATCAACTTGGAGTCTACCTCTAATTGAACACGGTCACGCAATCTGTTGAGCATCAAGGTTTGATGAGATTCAGAGAGACCAAGTTCCCAAGGTACACCTGCATGTTTTACAGACGTGCGACCTGCTGCACCTGTACCACCATCGTATCCGGAAATCAAGATGTTATCTGCTTTTGCTTTCGCAACACCAGCAGCGATTGTGCCAACACCTGCTTCAGAAGTCAATTTAACGGAAATACGCGCATCTTTGTTGACACATTTCAAGTCGTAAATCAACTCTGCCAAGTCTTCAATGGAGTAAATATCATGATGCGGTGGTGGAGATACGAGCTCAACACCTGGAGTGGAGTGACGAGCCTTGGCAATTTCAGGATATACTTTTTTGCCTGGTAATTGACCACCTTCACCTGGCTTAGCACCTTGCGCACATTTAATTTGCAATTCTTTTGCATGAATGAGGTAGTTTGCGGTTACGCCAAAACGACCAGATGCAATCTGTTTTACTTCGGAGTTCATGCTGTCGCCATTTGGCAACGGTTTGAAGCGAGCTACGTCTTCGCCGCCTTCACCAGAGTTAGATGTAGAGCCTAAACGGTTCATTGCAATGGCAATGGCTTCATGCGCCTCTTTACTGATGGCACCGTAACTCATAGCACCAGCTTTAAAGCGTTTTACAATGGATTCTTCCGATTCAACCTCTTCGATAGGAATACCACCACCTACAGGATAATTCAATTCCATCAAGGAACGCAATGTTACGTGGTAATCGTTGCGAATCGCTTTGGAATATTCTTTATATTTTGCGTAGTCGCCGTTGATAAGAGATTCTTGTAAAAGCTCGATTGTCTTAGGATTGAATAGATGCTCTTCCCCATCTTTTACTGGACCATACCAACCGCCTGGTTCGAGTACAGTTTCGTCGGATTTGAAAGCCCGTTCATAACGAGCTAATGCCTCATGTGCTACACCGCCAAGACCAATGCCGCCGATACGTGTTGGCGTATTTACAAAGAACTTATTAATGAAGTTAGTATTCAAGCCCAAAGCTTCAAAGATCTGTGCACCGTGGTAGGAACGAACTGTGGAAATACCCATTTTGGACATAACTTTCATGATGCCACCTACAGCGGCTTTAATATAGTTCTTTTCTGCTTCTTCTGGTGTAATATCTCCAAGGCGTTTACGAGCTTGCAAATCGCGAACTGTTTCAAGCGCCAAGTATGGGTTGATAGCTGTTACACCATAACCGATTAATGTACAGAAGTGATGAACTTCGCGTGGTTCACCAGATTCAAGGATGAGGCCAATTTCTGTACGCAACACTTTGTTAATCAAGTGATTGTGAACAGCAGCTACAGCCAACAACGCTGGAATTGGTGTATGATTTTCATCGACACCGCGGTCGGATAAGATCAACACATTTTGATCTGTACGAGCTGCTTCTTCTGCCTTTTCGCATAAATCATTTAGCGCATCGCGCAAGCCTTCAGCACCCTTAGTAGGATCGAAGAGAATTGGCAAGGTTACGGATTTCATGCGACGACAATCAAGAGCTTTGATGGACGCCAACTCTTGGTTCGTAAGGATTGGTGTGCGCATAGACAGCGCATAGGTTCCTGCTTTGTTAGGCTCTGTTAGATTACCAGAGTTACCAAGCATAACCCGTGTAGATGTAACCATCTCCTCACGGATAGAGTCGATAGGAGGATTTGTTACTTGCGCAAACATTTGCTTGAAGTAGCTATATAGCAATTGTGGTTTATCGGACAAGATAGCTAAAGGTGCATCGGCACCCATAGCACCTACAGGGTCTTTACCATCTTTTGCCATAGGCACAATCATGCGCACAAGGTCTTCTTGAGTATACCCAAAGGCTTGTTGCTCCTTGAACAAATCCTCTACCTTTGGAATGGTACTTTCATCGGCCTGAGTAATTTCAGATAAGTGAATGACGTGTTCTTTTACCCATTCATTGTACGGTAATTCAGTAGCAACGCGATGTTTGATTTCTTCATCGGAAATGATGCGTTGTTCATCTGTATCGATGAGAAGCATTTTACCTGGTTCCAAACGGCCTTTAGCGCGGATATTTTCAGCATTTTCGTTTACAACGCCAACCTCGGAAGCCATAATAACGCGGTCATCTGTTGTCACATAGTAACGAGCAGGACGTAAACCGTTGCGGTCAAGGACACCGCCGATAACTGTACCATCCGTAAATCCCATAGCCGCAGGACCATCCCATGGTTCCATCATAAAACTATTGAACTCATAGAAATCATGTTTTTCTCGGCTCATGAGGTTATTGCGTTCCCAAGGCTCAGGAATCATCATCATAATCGCATGAGGCAAGGAACGGCCTGTCATGTGCAAGAATTCCAATGTGTTATCAAACATAGCCGAGTCAGAACCGCTATCATCTACTACGGGGAATACCTTTTTGATATCTGGGAACAATGGAGATTCCGCTTTACCTTCACGAGCGTTGATCCAGTTTACATTACCGCGAATGGTGTTGATTTCACCATTATGAACTAAGAAACGGTTAGGATGTGCCCTAGCCCAGCTTGGAAATGTATTCGTACTGAAACGAGAGTGCACCATTGCCAACGCAGATGTAAAGTCAAGGTCGCTCAAATCAAGGTAGAAGTCTCGCAATTGACCAGGTGTTAACATACCTTTATATACGATTGTTTTAGAAGACAAAGATGCGATATAAAAATCGCTAGATAATTCCTTGCTTAATGGAATGATGCGTTTTTCCGCCAGTTTACGGATGATATATAATTTACGTTCAAATTCCTTATTGTTAGTTACATCGGGACCTTTGCCGATAAGGATTTGAATCATCCAAGGTCGAATCGCAGCTGCCTCTTTACCGACCTTTGTACCATCAACCGGTACTTCACGCCAGCCGAGGACAACTTGCCCCTCTTCGCGTACGACCTCTTCGAGAATTCGTTTTTGCTCGTTACGGAGACTTTCATATTTATGTGCAAAGACCATACCTACGCCATATTCGCCAACTGCAGGTAGGTTAATACCAAGCACTTCGCACTCGCGCTTGAAGAATTCATGCGGGATTTGTACTAAAATACCGGCACCATCCCCAGTATCCTTGTCGGCACCGGCACCACCACGATGTTCCAAGCGCTCCAAAATGCGTAAACCATCGTCGATAATATCATGAGATTTTTTTCCCTTAATATTAACAACGAAGCCCATGCCACACGCATCCTTTTCAAATTGGCTGCTGTACATACCATTGGCTTCAAGTCTAGCTTGATCTAGACGTTGTTGCTCTATTGTGCTTTGCTTCATATCCATAACGTGCACTCCTTCATATCACTTGATCATTCCAAGCACTGCGGCATCGTTCCGTTCGGTCTTGGTAAAAGTATAACTAACAAACTATTTCTCTATAAAATTATCAATTTAACATTCTATAGAATTTTATGTCTATACACAGTATACTCCTGTCCACTGTGAATTGAAAATATAAAAAAAACATAGTCTATGCTTTTCATGCATAGACTATGAGTTTTTATCACTATTGTTTTTTGTATACAAGGACACAGGGATAATAAGCTTCTCATCCAATAAATACGATAGTCTTATTATTTAGAGTGGAAAAATCAACAGTTATTTTTCTCGATCAAAATTATACCCTACTTCACAGGTAATCGTAATAGCTTCGTCTTTACCATACGGCACGAAAGTTAGCTCTGATGCGTGCAAACATTGGCGTGTATAGGACTTCTTGCGCGTACCATACATAGCATCACCTACGATAGGATGACCAATATGTTCCATGTGAACCCGAATTTGATGAGTTCTGCCAGTCAACAATTTAAAACGTAACAGCGTATTGTCTCCTTCATAACCGAGAACGGTATATTCCGTTTGAGCAGGCTGACCAAACTCATCGATAACACGGCGATTATCGAATACTGGATCTACGCCAATAGGCGCATCTACCATGCCATCCGCATCAATGCGACCTTCTACAAGACCTGTATAAATGCGGTCGATACGACCTGCTTGTAGCTCATCAGTATAGTATTGTTGTGCTTCCTTTGTTTTACCAAATAGAATACAACCCGATGTATCTCGGTCGAGGCGGTGCACAGGTCGAACCTTATGGACTACGTTTTTCTTCGCATAATACCCTGCCACATAGTTACTCAATGTACAAGACTTCGTTTGCCCTGCAGGATGAACGAGCATAAAAGGAGCTTTATTCACAACTAGAGTATGAGCATCTTCGTAGAGAACGGTAATCGGCCCCTGTTCTACGTCTACCCCATAATCCTTATCTTGTGGTAACTCCAAAGTTAATACATCACCCTTTTTAAGTACTCGCTGCGAATGAGCCACACGGCTATTAACTTTCACCCGTTTCTTGCGAAACATCATTTGTATATCCCGAGAGGATAGGGAAAATCGTTCCTTTACATATTTAGAAACCGTCAACTCAGTTGGTTCTTTCACCGTATATGTTTTCCAGCTCATATTACCACCATTCGTTAATATACGTTTTTTGTTCAGGATAGAGAATATCGAAATAGTCTAACCATTCTTCGCTTACTGAAAGTTTCCCTTCAAACGCAAGGTCTCGAGCCGTAAGTGTGCCCATTAATAACTGGCTCAACGCACCGACCTCAATGGTAATATCTGTTTCACCCTCTATCGTATCAGAAATCTTTTTAACGGATGGAGTTAATGCACTGCCATATTGTACTTCATAGCGACCTTTGTTCCAACTGCAAAGCCCATCTTTTACAGCAAAGGTCATTGTTATAGGCATCATCAATGCCTCTTGATTGACAGGAATTGCTTCAAAAGCAGCTTTTACATCTACAATACGACTCATCATATATGGCATGGTAGCGTGGCCAGTTCTACCATCAGGATAGAAGCGATAATATGTATCGTGAAGGCCTTCATTCCAACGGATAGACGTACCTTGAGAACGGTGATTATAGAAATAATTTAATAATGCACGTTGTGCACGGCGTGTCGTGTAAACCAACTCAGTAACAGGAATTTCAGGCTGACCTAAACGATACACTGCGTAGCCTTCAATGACATGGTCATCGTTGCGCACTACAGCAACATTTACGCCTTCTGCAAAAAAGCTGCCTAACAAACGTTTCCATTCCTTTTCACCACGTTCTGCGTAGCCAGAAAGACGAGCCGTATATGTTTTATATACTGGATCTAACAAAGTCCATTGATCTACGCTATTTAGTAAGCCAAAGCTCAACGTTTTATCTGTCATAGGGCGCAAGTCTTCTAGCGATATGGTATTCACCCATTGATGAGCATAAAGCTCCCAACCATATTGTTGATAGAACGCTGCCTTGGATGGCATCAAAATCGTCATAGCTTGACCGCGTTTACGAAGCTCCTCTAGTGCAGCAGTTAACAGTGCACCGCCTACACCACCACGGCGGGCTGCTGGATGCGTTGCAACGCCTACCATATAGCTCGTAGGCAATACGGCACCACGTACATTAAGATTGTATTGACGCAAATGAACGGTACTCAACAATTGGTCCTGTTCTAGGCCGACCATTGTATTCTCTGGTTCATAACAATTTGTAAAATAATATTGGAAGAATGGATCTTCCTTTGGTTCAAAGCAGTACGCCCATAGATTTTCCACATGAGGCGTATCTTGAGCCGTCGCAATTCTAAATTCCATAATTATGTCCTCGTTATATCATAAGAGCCACTATCTATCGCGTCACAGCGTATAATATCTAACCTGTCGCTATATCGCTATATCGCTATGATGATACGATAGTTACATTCAAATAGATAGGCTAACAATTCTATTATAACAAAATGAGCTATGGAGCACATCGGCTTCATAGCTCAAATTTTTATTTACCGCCTGTCGCATTATCAGCTTCGTTAGCATATACTGCGTCATATTTTTCAGCAAAATGATCTGGGTTATAAGATTCTTTTGCTTGACGAAGGCCAGGCAAACCCATATCTTCTTCGCGGTTGATAAATTCTACTTCGCTAAATTCATGACGAATGAATTCATTATTGATAGCTTGATACAAACCACGAATATCTGGATTTGCTTTTTCAATGTGAATCAAAGCAATTCTGTCATTGAGAAGCTCACCGATACTAAAGGCTTCGACACGGCCGAATAGTTTAATAGCACCGCCCTTAAGTCCCAACACATCCCAGTTATCAAACAACAAATTGATGGCTACCAATTCATCTTCGATACCTTCTTCATGATGCGTTTCTACCCAAGATGCTGCCGTTTCACGACATAATGGGATGATATCATCTGTAATTGGCACATATTCATAGTTAGAATATTGCATGCGGAATTGATTTAAATGGTTTTTCTTTTGACGGAATTTCTTACCAGACAAGTTGATAAGATCTTCGGACTTGTAAATGTATTCGTAGTTGTCGCGGTCAGGTGTAAATGCATAGCGACCAGGACATAGGTCTTCCATGCGTTCTTTTACATCTTTGCTAACGCCTTTAAAACGGAACGGCAATTTATTTTCTACGAACCATTCTTTAGCACGCAACAAACCATCAAGGAACTTTGCATCTTTACCAGCAAATGGAGGCAATAGGAATGGCTCACGCTTGCCACCACCTTGGATGTACAATACGCCATTCTCTTCAGCCCAGCGAATACCGTACGGGTCTTGCCACATAAACAATGTAGTAAAGCAATTATCGGATGCTTCATAATGATGTTGTTCAAAATATTTGTCGATTAATGGTTTATCTCTCAATTCAAAACGTTTAAATTCTAAAATAATAATCCCTCCTATCAGATTCCTCTTTTGAGGTTACTTTCACAATCTGTAAAAGTTTTGATTCCATCACATTTAAACATAATGCTAACAATCTAGTACTAAAATCTTAGGTCTCATAATTACAATTTTACAAATTCACCTAACACAAAGGTGCCATCCGTCGTAATAACCTTATCACCTTCGTTTAAGCCAGAAATAATAGCTACATCATCGCCCTCTGTGATGCCTACCTCAACAACACGTACATCAACTGTATTATTCTCAGTCAATACATATACATATTTCCCATCTTGATTTTCCCGAACCGCCTTAGTTGGAACGGTCAGCATCTTGGCTTTCACATTAGATTCAATAACGAGTGTATAGAATTCACCAGCCTTGATTAGGCCTTTCTCATTATTGAAAGTGGCTTTCACAAGAACACTTGGCACATTTTCAGGTTGAGTAATATCTACGTAAGTCAATTCACCTGGTAATTCTTGGTCACCTACCTTGAGAAGTACCTTCATGCCATTCTTCGCTTCAGGTGTACCTAATTTCATAGCCGCATCACGAGGAATGCTGAGGGATGCAACCATCGGCGTAGATTGCTGAATCATCATAAATGGACGGTCTGCAATCGCCATTTGACGGTCTTCGTTATAGATAGATGTTACAGTACCTGCTATAGGAGCCACGATTGTAGATGCCGCCATCTGAGCCGATACTTGTGCGATTTGTGCCTCAATGGCCGCCGTATTGACACCTCCCCCACCACCGGTTGTAACTGTTGTAGTTTGTGGTTGAGATCGTTCCAAAATACGATCATATTCTTTTTGTGTGATTATGCCCGCTTCACGCATGCGTTGAGCCTGTTCCAGTTGAGTACTGTCTATAGATGCTGCAGTCGTAGTCGTCACAGCTGAGGCATATGATTGTGATTGGGCTTGCGCTAATTGTCCTTGCAAGGATGCTAGCTGTTGTTGTAAAGCCGATGTATCTACAGTTGCCACAGTTTGACCTTGCTGTACTTGATCGCCTACTTTCACGGCATACACGACCTGCCCCGTCAAGGTCGGCGTTATCGTCGCCTTATTAAGGGCCGTTACATTGGCATCATTATGAATCTGCAACGGCATATCCTTGTACGTTACCTCTGCGACGGATACGGTTTTCGTACCACATCCCGCAATAGCGAGTGTCATAATCATAACACCAAGGATAGCAATTACAGAGCAGAAACGATTTATTTGCATTCTGTCACTTCCTATCATATTGATTTTTATCAATACCTTAGTATATCATAAAATCAGTTAGAATTGTATGAAAGCTAATTCCTTTAATTTATGGATATAACGGAGGTTCTCATGGAAGAACGGATGGACTTTAGAATTTTAAACAATGGTAGCTTCATTCCCTCCATCGGTTATGGTACCTATAAAACAGGTACCGAAGGAGAGACTGAACAAGCCGTTGCCAATGCACTTGGCGTAGGCTATCGTTTACTCGATACGGCCGCCTATTATGGCAATGAAGAAGCCGTGGCTAAAGGGATCAAAGCATCTAGTATTAAACGAACAGATATAATCATCACTACTAAAATCTGGCACACTGATGCAGGCTACGATAATACGATGCGTGCTGTTGAAAGTTCCTTAAAGAAATTAGATACCAACTATATTGATATCATGCTAGTACATCAACCACTAGGTGATTACTACGGTTCTTGGCGCGCCATGGAAGAATTATACGATCAAAATGTACTCCGTGGGTTAGGTCTATCTAATTTTTACGAAGACCGTCTCATTGACTTGCTGTACCACTGCAATGTAAAACCGGTGGTCAACCAAATCGAATGCCACCCGTTCAACCAACGTCACTCCCTCTTACAATTGATGAGAAAGCATCAAGTTGTAGGTATGGCATGGTCTCCATTTACCCGTGACCGCCAACCGATTTTTGACCATCCAATCATCAAAAGCTTGGCAGAAAAATACGGTGTTTCAAAACATCAAATCATCTTGCGTTGGCACATCCAACGAGGCATCATTCCATTGCCAAAGGCCAATAACGTGAGCCATATGGAAGCAAACTTCGATGTATTCGATTTCAAACTCACCAACATCGACATGGATGTTATGGAACTACTAGACCAACGATCCTTCTTGGAAAATCATCATACTGCGCCTGGTCTTGAAAGGCTATTACAACTCAAATAAAACATAATATACTAATTAAATACTAAGTAACATGAATTGTTGATAACAATTACAATAAATATAACAATCATGCCATCACGATAAGCAAAATAGTATTTGTAAAAATAAAACCACGTATATCTAACCTTTCATAGGAATAGATATACGTGGTTTATTTTATTTTGTCACATTAAATATAGCTTGTACAAGAATCATATAAATTACTGTACCAGCAGCAATCGATATGAGCATGTTACGTTTCCATAAATGTAAACCTACCGTAACAACCAAGGCTATGAGCTCCGGAATACCGTACGGATATGCTAACACGACAGTCTCTTTAAAGGTATATACAACGAGCATGCCCATAACAGCGGCTGGTAATGCCTTACCTAAAAATAGTACAAAATCTGGTGCTTTTTTTCCTGGAGGAAATACGAGGAAGGCTCCAAATCGGGTAAGTAATGTACCGGCTACAACAATGGCAACAGTAATGACCATTTCTGTACTAGTCAAGATGTACACCTCCCCACTTGTACGCTACATAACAGACGAAAAGCATACATGTCATAGACAGCAGCATAAAGAGTGATTTACCAACCAATACAAGCATGATTAATGCCATTAGTACCCCAGCTACGCCAAAGGCTCTAATCTTATTATTCTTCGCATTGAGTAGCATTTCAAGGAATACCGCAATAAATAGCCCTGGCAATACGAAATCGATGCCCCGTAAATCTACGTCAGCCAATAAATCACCAAATAGACCACCTACAAAGGTGCTAAATACCCAAAATATATAGTTAAGCCAAGACACGTGGAAGTAAAACCACTTTTCATCTACATCATCTGGCAGCTTCGTTCCCATGTTGATGGCAAAACTTTCATCACACATCCAAGCAATAGTGGGGAACCATTTCCACCCCATATGAATATAACGTTGGAGCGCAGACAAACCGTAGAAGAAGTGACGACCATTAACAAACATGGTCAGTACAAACGCATTAATAGGATCAAATCCAGCCACCAACATGCCAATCGTCACAAACTCCATGGATCCCGCAAAAATAGTAGACGCCAAAACAGGCGCCGTCCACCAAGGCAGCCCTTGGCTCGTAGCATATAAACCAAAGCCTAAACCAATAACAAATAAGCTTATGCCCATAGGAGCCATAATAGGAAAAGCAAAAGAAAAAGCACTTTGACGCTTTATCTCATTCAAGGGACTATCTCCTTTCAATATCGTATAATCAGTCGTCAATCATCAATCATCAATCATCAATCATCAATCATCAATCATCAATCATCAATCATCAATCATGTCGATTATAAAGCACGTGTTAAAATTTCGCGAGCCACTTCTGGTGTTATGTCACCTTTTTCACCAAGTTGTGTCATGCCATGGTCTTTTAATTGCTTCACAACTGTATCCACAGCTTCTACACCAATACCATAGTCTTTCAAATGAGTAGCTACGCCAAGGGATTCGAAGAATTCACGAGTTTTTGCGATAGCCTTATCCGCTTTTTCTTCTTTTGTACCTTCTGTGATATGCCATACACGTGTAGCGTATTGTGCCAATTTTTCAAGCTTATCAGCCTTTTTCACTTCCAATAATGCAGGCAATACGATAGCTAATGTTATACCGTGATCAAGATGGTACGCAGCAGTTAACTCATGGCCAATCAGATGAGTTGCCCAGTCTTGTGGCACGCCGGCACCAATTAAACCATTTAATGCCAATGTAGAGGCCCACACGTGGTTAGCACGAATATCGTAGTTTTCTGGATTTTCTACTGTTTCTTTGCCGATTTCAATCATAGTTTTTAAAATACCTTCGCTGAAACGATCTTGAATACGACCTTCTACAGGGTATGTTAAATACTGCTCTGTGGTATGCACAAAGGTATCGATAACGCCATTCTTAACTTGTCTTTCAGGCAAGGTGAAAGTCAATGTTGGATCAAGCATGGAGAACTTAGGGAATACTAAGCTGCTAAATACAGGAAATTTACCATTTCCATACGTAATAACAGCACCATTGTTCATTTCGGAACCAGTTGCAGGTAGTGTCATAACTGTGCCAAATGGTAATGGATTTGGTACCATGTCTACCGGAACCTCTGGCACACCAACTTTCATTACCTCAATAACGGGACCATCATAGGTAGCACCCATAACGATAAGTTTTGTAGCATCTACTACAGAACCGCCGCCTACAGCGAGAACGAAATCTACGCCATGTTCTTTAATGAAAGCTACCGCACGTTCACAAGTTTCAAGAGATGGGTTTGGCTCAATACCACCAAACTGCTCAACCTTGCGGTTACCAAGAGCTTTCACAATGCGATCAATAAGACCACTGTGCACAGCGGAGCCACCACCATAAGTAATGAGCACCTTTGCATCCTTTGGTACCAATGTATCTAATTCATCTAAACGGTCTTTACCAAATACGATATGTGTAGGGTTATAAAAATCAAAATTATACATACATCCTCCATTAATCCGACATATAGATATATGAATCCATATTAGAATTATACAAAAATATTTAAAATATAAATTTACTACCTAGCGATCACACATTCAATATAACACATTAATCAATATATTATATTGAATTGTATTATAAATGAGCTAGAATTTCACCATAGTTTTAATCTATAGCTAACTGATATGCTTTTATCATATACAAATCCCCTTCATCCATGATAGGATATAACCATTATAAGACTTGAAAGGGATGATTATATGAAATTAAAAACATTGTTAGCACCATTACTTATCGGTGCTCTTGCATTTGCTATCGCTGGTTGTGGTAGTACATCAAATCAATCAACACAAACACAAAAAGAAATCAAAATAGGTGCTACATCTGGTCCTCATGCACAAGTAGCTGAAGCTGTAGCAAAAGAAGCTAAAAAACAAGGAATCGATCTTAAAGTAGTTGAATTCTCAGACTATGTAACACCTGATAAAGCCCTTGCAGATGGCGATATTCAACTGAATGCTTATCAACATGTACCATTTATGGAAAACTTTAACAAACAAAATGGTTCCAACTTAGTAGCAATCGGTAAAACAATTTTGGTGCGTATGGGCTTATATAGTAATAGCGTACACAGCGTACAAGATGTACCTGAAGGCGCTACTGTTTCTATCCCAAATGACCCTACTAATGGTGGTCGTGCATTAGCATTATTAGCTAAAGCTGGATTAATTACGTTAAAAGATGGTGTCGGCTTCAAAGCAACAGTTGCAGATATCACATCTAACCCGAAGAATATAAAGATTCAAGAACTAGAAGCAGCTCAATTACCTCGTAGTCTAGATGATGTAACAATTGCAGTTATTCCAATGAACTATGTGCAAAGTGCTGGTCTTAGTGTAGAAAAACAAGGTTTCTTCTTCGAATCTAAAGATGAACCACTAACAGTTATCGTACTTGCAGTTCGTAGTGAAGACAAAGACAACGAAACATACAAAAAAATTGCAGATATTTACAAATCTGATGCTATTAAACAATACATCGACGAAACATTCAAAGGCACTATTACAACTGCCAACTAATAAAGTTTATATCGTCACTATATAACTAAAAAGAGATGCCCCAATGATTACAATCATTGGGGCATCTCTTTTTTACTCTTCTGTATCAAATGTAACATCTAATGGTTGACGCTCTACAATATTGCGATATCGTACTTTAGGATATCCCATAAGAATGCCACCAGCTACAATTTTATCATCAGGTACACCTAATTCATCTAATAATGGTTGGTATTCAGCTTCTCCAGCATGTTCAAAGAAACCAGCCCAACAAGTACCAAGGCCTAAAGTCGGCGCATATAGCTCAGCATAAGACAAGCAAGAGTGACCACTATCATGGGTACGATGAATATCTTTTTTAGAGCCAATTGCCACTACGAGAGCCGGCGCATCGCGCAAGATATACTCCTTGCCTTTATCTACCTCTGCTTGAGCAGCACGAGCATAGAGACGCATAATCGGTACTGTTTTTGCAGCCAGATGCATCCACTCTAGAACAAGATCAGCAATACGGCGCAACGTTTGTTTATCTCGGATTACTATATACGAAATACCTTGTGTGTTAGTCGCTGTTGGCGCCATTCTTGCAACGTTTAGCACTTTGCGAATGAGCTCTACAGGGACTGGTCTATTTTGATAGTTACGAATAGAGCGACGACTACGCATGAATAGCTCAGCTTGCTCAGGCGTTAACTTAGGTTCCTTTGTAATATCGATTTGCTCCTTACGCGGTGTCATATCGCTATCAAGAGCAAGCGTTGGGCATACGGAAATACAATGCCCACAGGAGATACAACCTCCCCTGCCAGTTACAGGTCCAGCATCGGACATCACCAGCAATCCGGTCGGACAGTCAGCAACGCAAAGGCCGCATCGTGTACAGACTTCTGTATTGACGGTAAATAACATCTGAATATCCTCCAAATACTACTATAAAGCCTATTATAACATACAAAATCAAGTCATATCTAGTTTTAAACAATTATTCTAATTGTAATGGAGCTAATCCCTGTTCCTATATTTGCCTTTTGGATGGGGCCCCGTTTCATTAATACAACTTGGTAAAAAAAGTAAGAATACGCTTGCTTGCTCCGTTCTTCGCAAAGTCGTTGCACAAGCGTATTCTTACTTTTTTATCACTGTATTTATAAAGATGCCCCATCCAAAAGCGTAAATAATCTAGCTAATACTTATATAGAGTCATTACAATTACACCTTGAAATAAATCATAGAAAACACTATCATTTTACACATTATAATAAACTTTATAGTAGTGGCGCCATGCCCACCGTATGGGAAGGACTAGCCAGAGGCTAATCTACTGGCTTGTCTTGATGCAAATTCAGTCAAAACTACTTAACCGCTCTCGCCTCTCCGCTCCTCTAATTATAAAAGCATATTGAGTAAATATCGAATGTAGCTTGTCATGGGGCCGCTCTGTATATTAGTAGGGTAAGTCGCTTTGCTATGGGACTAATTTACATCAGGTGTTATAAAAATGAAACTGGATACCCCTGCAGCGACTTTACGAAGGACGGAGCAAAGAGGTACCCAGTTTTATTTTTAATTAAGTTGTCGCAATGAAACGGGTCCACATAGCAATCGACGTAGAAACTACTTATATGCTAGGGCCCCATGACAAGCGGAAACCACATTTACTCAAATGCTTTTATAAGTTCCATGTATTGCGCTTTGTGTGTCATTCTCCATGTCCCAAAGTCTGGTTCTGGAGATTCGTTTAGAATATTTGCCAAAGATTCCAAAAATTCTGGAATTTTTGTAGCTACAATATTGCCAGCCATTTTACCGAAGTTTTCAGAACCCATGTGTTCTGATCCACCATCTACAAGGATGAATGCTACCATAGGTTTTTTATCTACTAATTTTACAGCACCATGGAATCCAATTTCACCGATTTGGTGTGTACCACAAGAATGTGGACAGCCGGATATATGTAAACGAGGTAGTTTTCTTGTGTCTACACCCTTTTTTTCAAGGTGTGCGAAGATATCTTTTAACAGACCGTTAGAGTCTTGCATACCAATCTGACATATAGTAGAACCAACACAAGATACGGAACGGCGGAAATCATTTTCGGCACTATCATCAGTTATTTCCGCAATTTTGCGTGCTTCATCAGCTGTAAGATTAATGAAGAACAATGCTTGGTCTGGCGCAATACGTGCTTCTACTTGGTCAAGTGTCACTGCATAGTCAAGGGCAGCCAACAAGTGTTCTACGTTCGCATCACCACCTGCTGGATGGTATTCTACGTAATATAAACCTTCTTGTTTTTGACGGTGAATACGATAATTTTCCACAGAATCATCACGCTTACCAGTTTTTGTAATTTCATAAGCATAATCAGCTGGATTAATAGTTAGGTGTTCTACTTCTTTTACCATAGCTAGAGTTTCTTCATAGATCTTGATGAAAGTTTCCGCCCCACCCATTTCAGCAGGCATATAACGGGTACGAGCCTTACCGCGGTTTTTGAAGTTACCATGGTTAGCAAAAACCATAAGCATAGCTTTCACATGGTACAAAACATCCTCAGGCGCTACATCATGTGCCACCGGAATACCAATGCGAGGATTAGGACCAATACCACCACAAGCATACACATCAAAAGTATTGTGTTTTGTTAAGTTAAAACCTAGGTCCTTGAACGTAGAATGTGGGGTACTATCAAAACCATTATCTATACCCATTTTAAATTTGCGAGGGATCTTGATATAGAACATTTGCTCCATAAGAAATACGCTAATAGCTGTTGCATATGGCGTAATATCTAAAGTTTCACGAGGATCAATGCCACGTAAAATACTAGCCACCACATTGGGATTGTCACCGCCAGCGCCACGGTTATAGATACCGTGGTCATAACATTCCTTATAGAGACTCAATATAGTATCACCATCAAGGCCATGCATTTGTAAGCATTGGCCGGTAGTGAAATGTACGTGTTGCAGGTTATATTTACGAATGGAGTCCGCTAAAAACTGCATGTGCTCGCGCGTCATGCGACCACCGTTGAAGCGCCAACGGCTCATGCCAGTATTTGCACCGCGCTCAGCGTAACTACCATAAGCACCAGATTGTCCTTTATAGTCTGCAATGGATAGTTCTTTCTTATAGAACTTATGTGTCATATCCTCAAACTTTGGATAATCTGCAATTAATCGATCTTTCAATTCTTGTGTAATCATACTATTACCCTCTTGGCTTATATTTATTAAGCATAATTCGTAACTTTATAACGCTTAGTATACCATATATGCATAAGTATGTTAGTAGCTAAGCTCACAATTTCAATATCGATTATTAATAATATAGTTTACAATCTGTAATAATTATCACTTTTAAAAAGGCAAAAGAAGCTGTAACCAAATGTGGTTTTACCACATTCAGCTACAGCCCCTTTTTATAATAATTATATGATTAAGTGTTGCTAGTTTTTATACGCGACCTTCGTTAGGATTATTGTATGCGTCTTTATCGATAGTTCCCATGATTTTATCTACTACGAGAGCATTTGTTAAGGAACCAGATACGTTCAAGCATGTACGGCCCATGTCGATCAATGGATCGATAGCTAAGATTGGACTAATGGAGGTGAAGTATGCACCAAGGCCTGTCCCACTAAGGGATACGGATGCAGCCATTGTAGCCGTACCTGGCACACCTGCGATACCAACGGAACCGATAGCGATAACGATAACACTCATGATGTACATAGTCATATCGAATGGAATATTCGCTACATTAGAAATGTAAACAACAACAAGTGCAGGGAATACGCCGGCACAACCTTGCATGCCCGCAGTAGTACCGAAGGAAGCTACCGTATTAGCCGTTGTAGCATTTACGCCAAGACGTTTTGTCAAGGTCTCTACAGTTAATGGCAATACCCCCATCGAAGAACGAGAAGTAAACGCCAATAAGAGTGGTGCTTTCGCTTTCTTGAAGTATGTAATCGGATTGTAACCAAAGCTAGTAATCAAGATCGCTTGTACAACAAACATAATCAAAAGACCAACGTAAAGCAATACTACGAACAAGCCCATATCGAGAATAGCTTGTACACCGCGTGTTGCCAATGTAGAAGCTAATAAGGCAACTACACCATATGGCATAAGACCAATAATGAAATCAGCTACCCAGGAAATCAACTGGTGAAGTTCATTAAATAGTTTTGTGAATACCTCCATAGAGTTTGTCCCTGTTTGTTTTAATAGACGAGCTACGCTACCCAAGATAATTGCAAATACAACAATGCCGATAACATTTGTTTCAGCAGCCGCTTGAATTGGATTGCTTGGAATTAGTGCTCGGAATGTATCAACCATAGGTTTGATTTCACGAATCTTCTTACCAGATTCAACAATATCAAAACCTTGACCTAAACCGAAGGCATTCCCCAAAATTAGACCGACTATAGCCGCAACGGCTACCATGCCGAGATTCGTAGAAATCATAGCAACTACTAACTTTTTGAGGTTAGCACCTGCCTCCATGTGCAAAATAACGTGAACAATAGAGATAAAAACGATAGGAATAACAAGCATGCGGATTAAGTCAATGAAACCGCCCCCTACGAGAGAGAACCACTTTGTACTTTCCTTGATATAAACCACTTTGGATGGATCATCAGGGAAGCCTGCAATAATTTGGACCGCTATACCAAGTACGGCACCAGCAATAGTACCAATAATAACGAGATTACCGAAGGATGTGCCCTTGCGTTGCAATACATAAATACCTATTAACACGAGCACGAACACCGCGATAATACCAATACTTAATGGATTGCTTAACATGAGGTAATCTGTAAAGAATGGAATATTCATAATACACCTCTTTAATTCATATCACAACAATAGGTTATGAACTTAGTATAGCATATATCGAAAAAAATACAAGTACAATATTTAATTTTTGATAACATTTAATGTATTCTGTAATATATGCACCAAAAGGCGATTTTCTAAAAGAAAATCGCCTTTAGTAAATCTAGCTATTATATTATCTATTAACTAAGATATAGGTTACTTGGATAGGACCATGAGCACCATCTACAGTTACCAATTCGATATCCGCTGTACGGGACGGACCAGAAATCAAGCAGATATTTGTAGGGAACTTAGCTGGATCGTTATGATACCGTTCAGCCAAATGTTCCATTGTTTGTGTCATACGTGGATTAATTGTGTCAGTATACAACACAGCAATATGTGTTGTAGGCAACAAACTAATCACACGGCCAGAATCCTCACCAGAAGCTTGTACTACAGTAGCAGTTTCCGCAATACCGCAGTATGGGAATGTAATACCAATATCAGCATTAGCAGTATTAGAAATACATTCTTCACGACCTTTAGCTGGATCCCATTGGAAGTATGTACGAGTGCCGCCATTATTAGTTGCATCTTGTTCGAACAATTCTTTTAATTTATATTCTTCTACTTCAGGAGAGCTTGGGAATACAATTTTACCGTTTCCCCAGTCGTCGATAGCTGCCAAAATTGTTTCACCTAGTTTGTCAGGTGTAGTTTCAACGAATTTTGTACCAACACGTTGACATTGTTCCTTAAACATTGTCAAAATTTGATCGCGATTCAAATCTTGGAACATAGTTTCTTGAGGACCATGGCTATAATCAAAGCCTTCTACAAAAGCAGGGCACATTTCTTGATCACGGCCTAATGCACGAGATAAACGTGCAATAAATTGATTACGTTTAGCTACATCCATTATTTTTTCTCCTTCTTCTTGTTCTTTTCATGTTCAGCATACAAATCACGGAATTTCTTGAATTTCAAGGAACCCAATTCTTTAGATTTAGTCCAACCGTTCATAACTGGAATAGCTTGAGTCCATTCAGGCATGTTACCCTCTTTATTACTAATTAAGTTCATACCGATAGCACCAGCTTTTGTGCCAAGATCAAATAATGTTGCATTACCAAACATCTTAGCAGCTGCTGTGAAGATAGCTTCTTCTGCTTTTGGACGAGTCTTTTCAATATCAGCCATGATATGACGGTGCTCCATCAACAATTCATGCAATGGAATAGCTACTGGACAGTTTTCTGTACATGCACCGCATAATGTAGAAGCATATGGAAGATCGCCGGCTACATCGTAACCTTTGAATAATGGAGTCAATACAGCACCCATTGGACCTGGATATACAGAACCATATCCATGACCGGAAACGTGACGGTATACAGGACAAATATTCATGCATGCGCCACAACGGATACAACGTAGCATTTCTTGGAATGTCCCACCCAAGATGCCAGAGCGTCCGTTATCGATAATAATGATATGAGTTTCTTCGGGACCATCAGCTTCACCAGAACGCGCAGGGCCAGTCATCATGGAGAAGTAGTTAGAAATTTTAGAACCTACTGCAGAACGGTTCAACATTTCCATCATAACATCAAGAGCTTTAAAATCAGGAACAATACGTTCTGTACCTAAGAAGATCAATTGAGTCTTAGGAATAGAGCTAGCCATACGACCGTTACCTTCGTTGGAAACGATTGTACATGTACCAGATTCAGCAACTGCAAAGTTACAGCCGTTAACACCTACATCAGCTTTTAAGAAGCGCTCACGTACATAACCGCGTACAAAGTGAGTCATTTCCGTAGGGTTTTCAGTTCCTGTATAACCTAATTTTTCAGCGAAAATTTCGCGAATTTTGTTACGTTCAAAGTGAAGACCTGGTACTACGATGTGAGATGGAGGACTTACTGCAGTTTGCAAAATAAATTCAGCCAAGTCAGTTTCGTTAACTTCAATACCAGCTTCTTCTAACACTTCGTTCAAACCAATTTCTTCAGTTAAGATAGTTTTGGATTTAACGATCATTTTTGCTTCGCGTTGGCGAAGGATATCTAATGCAATTTGAGTTGCTTCTTTGTCATCGAACGCAAAGTGAACTTTAGAACCAGCTTTTTCAGCGTTGTCAGCAAATTGACTTACATAGTAATCCAAGTTGTTAAGTACGTGATCGCGAATTTTAGCCGCTTCAGCGCGGAAATCTAACCATTCAGGAACATCCGCAACTACTGTATTACGTTTATCATAAAACACGTCTTGTGCTTTTTTAATAGCTGCAACTTTGAAATCGTCAGCCAAACATTCTTTTATACGTGTTTTATAGGGGCGATTGTCATATATAAGTGCCATGTCGTCTCCTCCTTAACGGCAGTTTAAGATTTCAGCAATATGCATAACTTTGATACGGCGATCAATTTCGCCTTCTTTATGAAGACGATCAAGCATACCAGCGATGTTCATCAAGCACGCTTGGTCAGAACCGGAGATAACGTTGGCACCTGTGCCAGCAATTTCCAATGCTTTTTCGCGTGTCATAACTTCACTGATTTCAGGGTTTTTAACTGAGAAAGTACCGCCGAAACCACAGCAACGATCTGCACGTGGTAATTCAATCAAGTTGATATCTTTAACGTTTTTAAGGAGTTTGAAAGGAGGCTCTTTAATGCCCATCAAACGAGTTACGTGGCAAGATGTATGGTATGTTACGGATTCGTTGAAACGAGCCCCTACATCTTCAACACCTAATACGTCAGTAATAAATTGAGTGAATTCGTAAATTTTACCACTCAATTTTTCTGCGCGCGCCAACCACTCTGGTTGATCTTTTAAGAAATGATGATATTCATCGCGGATTGCAAAAGCGCAAGAACCGGACATGCTGACTACATATTCAGCGTTCTCAAAGCATTCGATTGTATTCTTAATTGCATCCATAGCTGCGTCATTGTAACCGGAGTTAGTAAACATTTGTCCACAGCATACTTGTTTCTTAGGTACTACAAGCTCACAACCTAATCTTTCAAGTACTTCTACACCAGCCATACCTACATGAGGGTAGAACATGTCAATCAAACACTGTTGGAAAAGATGAATTTTCATATTATCTTCCTCGTCTTTTCTAGTACTTAACCTAATAAAAAATTTTGATATGTATGTGTTATGGCAATTTTTAGTAGTGAATTTTTCGACTAAATTTCTGCCCTGAACATTACTTATGCTTTCAAATAAATATTCAAAAGCTCATCGCTATAATTATAAATTAATCATGTAGATATTGTCCAAAGAATTGCTATATTCGTATGTACCCTTTTATTTCTTATATCGTTATGACTTTTTGTAATAGTAAACATTGAATTTTATCACATCTATTATTTCATTTATCATTTTTTCTTGTAAAAGCCCCATGAAATCTAGATTTTGCGAATGTTTATCATTTTGCATTTTTAACTACTAGAAAATCAACTTTTATCTATATTTCATTCTATATTTATATAATCAAACTTAATTTTTCAAATTCATGTAAGTTTTATCCTTATATATTACATTTTCTTATAGTAGTGTATAAATTTAAAAAGTGTTATAATTTATTTTATATAAGTATAGTTTGAAAGGAGCCCTTTTCATGAAACTAAATAAATTATCTTTGTCTTTAGCAATTACATTGGCCCTTGGCTCTACATTCAGCATGGCTCACGCTGAAACAACTGCGACTCATATAAAATCCGAAGTATCTAATGTGGCTACTAGAGCTGAAGTTTCTGCTAAAGCGGATGAACACCGTGTTGATACATCTGTTAAAAACGATACTAAACGTATTGATACATCCGTAAAAAATGATGCTAAACATGGTAGCACAGTTGTAAAACGTGATGCAAAACATGCTGATGCATCTGCTAAAAACGCTGCTAAACGCACTGATACATCCGTAAAAAACGATGCTAAACGCGTTAACACTTCTGTAAAAAATGACGTTAAACGCATTGATACTTCTGTAAAAAATGATGTAAAAGAAGATGCTGTAAAGGTAGAAGGTAAAAAAGCTGTAAAAGCTAAAGAAAACTTACCTGCTGGTATATACCCCGACACAAAAGATAACTGGGCTCGCGATGCTATCCAAGCAATGACACAAGCCGGTTACCTTTCTGGTTATGCTGATAATACATTCAAACCTAGTGCACAAATTACTCGTGAGCAAGCAGCTGCTATTTATGGCAAAGTGCTACAACACAACTTAAACGAACAAGAATTAGCGGAGATTGCAACAAAAGAATCCTCTACCTCCTACTCTGACGTGGAAGCAGATCGTTGGTCTAGCTCTGCTATCAAATTAGTTAGTGCTGCAGGCGTAATGGAAGGCACATCTAAAACAGCTTTCACACCTAGCAAAACTATGGACCGCGAACAATTCGTTGCATCCGCCGCTAGCCTAGCTAAAAAATTAAATCTTTCTACACCTGTAAAAGCAGAAAAAGTAACATTTAAAGACGAAGCTAGTATCTCCTCTGCTTACTTGGCAGATATCCAATACATGGCTCAACGTGGCATCGTAGCATCTGGGGCAACAGAAAACTTTAACCCTAAACAACCTGTAACAAGAGCACAAGCGGCAACAATCTTGAACCGCATGCTTAATGGTGCTGGCCTTGCAACACCGAAACACAGTACATCTGAAGCTAAAGCTGAAACAACTGTAAAAGAAGATATAAAGAAAGCTGATACAGCAATCGAAAAAGAGGCCTCCAAAGTAAATAAAGATGCAAAAAAAGATATGTCCAAAACTGATAAAGACATGAAAAAAGAGGCAGAAAAGGCAGATAAAGTAGCCAAAGCTGAGGCAAAAAAAGCTGACAAAGACTTAAAGGGCAACAAAAATGCTGCAGTAGCGGAAAAAGCTGAGCCTACTCACACAGTTCGCCCTGTTCGTCGCAGCACACTAAAAGCACTTGATCAAAAACAACAAGCTGCATTAGAAGACAAAGTATTTTCTGAATTAAATAAAACTTATAAAACAGAAGATGCATTCCAAAATTATGGCGTAATGTACTGGCGTGACAATCAATTACACGTAGCTTTGAAAACAGACAGCGATATTTCCACAGTAAAAGCTAACCTTGCAAACCGTGGTGATTCTACTGTAAATAACTATGTTGTAGTTGAATCCTCCCAATACAGCCAAGCTGAATACGATGCAATCGATACAAACTTCCGCAACTACTACAACAAAAATGAAAAAGCAGGTACAATTCTAGCTACATTCCCTGATGTAGAAAATAACCAACTTTACGCAGTTGTATCTACAGCATCTAAAGAAACACAACAAGGGATCTCTAAATTATTCGGTTCCAAAGTAAAAATGACAGTAAAACGCTAATCGGCGTTACACTTAACCAGCCAAGGCAGCGTATACTCGATAGTACTACGCTGCTTTGTTGTATATCACTATGCATGCCAACTAATTGACTATGATGCGACGGATATAGCTTTTTATGCTGGTGAAAGTTTATATTCTACGGCTATCAAGCGCTAGCCTTTACCATGATTAGGAAGGATTTTTATGTACAAGAATACCCCTCACGCATTACGTGCCCTCGTACTCGGCACATTATTGACTACAACAGTCCTTGGTTTTGCTTCTGCAAACACAACCACTACAACTCATGCTCCTGCAACTACTGTTGAAGCCACTAAAATGGAAACAACTAAAGCACCAATGGCTAAAACAGATGCTACGAAGATGGAGACTACTAAAACAGAAGCGGCTAACGTCAAATCTACTAATACTGCCTCACCTGCAATTGTAAACACCTCTATTGGTACGTCTCAAGATATTCAAAAAATTCGCGCCCACATCTTTACAGATGTGCCTAGTGATTTTTGGGCAGCTAACTCGATTAGCACTGTAACAAAAGCAAACCTAATGAAGGGGTATTCCGATGGTACATTCCGACCTAACCAACCTATGACACGTGAAGAAGTAGCAGCGCTCTTCAACAATATCACAGATGATGGTACGGCCGCCTTTTTATCAAGTAAATTTAAAGATATTACATCTGACCGTTGGTCTGCTCTTGCTATTGAATCTGTAGCGCGCAAGAATATCATCAGCGGATATGGTGATGACACATATAAACCAGAAAAATATATGTCCCGTCAAGAGTTTGCTGTAGTAGCGGATAACTATATCCATTATTTAGGATATACTACTGAAGACCCAACAGTTCTTGATAATATATCCTATGGAGACCAAAAATTCGTGGCTCCTTGGGCACAAGATGCCGTTCGCGAGCTTGCCTATCTTGGGTTTACAAACTACGCTCCAGGTACATTATTTAACCCTGAAAAATATGTAACTCGTGCAGAAGCAGCGGAAATTGCGTACCGCATGACACAAACAGAACAAGCACTTGCCTTCCACAACACATTGCTCAAGCAACAAGTAGAAAATAAAACAGCTAATATCATCGACAAAGCATTAGGTTATGGCAATGATTTCACCAAATTCCGTCAAGACGGGGCCCTCTTCTGGGAGGCAGGCCAATTACATGCATCTTTAACGGATCAAAAGAAAACTGACCTCGTCTCCAAAGCAATTACAGAGGCTCATGACCCACAGCTAGATAGAACTGTAGTCGTATCAAAAGGTAAATTAAATCAGGCCCAACTAGAGGAGTATCAATCCGATGCCATTGCCCTTTACCAACAAAAAGAACCTCAAGGAAAGATTCTTTCCATCTCCCCAAATACTGATACGAGTGCCCTTCTCATTACCGTTGATTCTATTCAAAAATCGACATTGAAAGCATTTAAAAAGAAATTCCATGATAATGTATTCTTACAATTACCACCGGAACCGCTTACAAAGTCAGACGGAAATATTCAATTCCCATTACCGCCACGCGTAAACTATTATAACGACAAACAATAACATAGAAAAAAAGAACCGCCCCCTTAGGAGCGGTTCTTTTCACAATTAAACAGCTGTTACTATACACACATAATCGAATTTACACAGTTCGATTATTTTTTTGTTACATCATTTTCGCGGTCACGCAAGATACCAACTGGTACATATACCGTACCTGCACTATGGATTGCATCTACGTCTTGTTGCAAGATCATTACAACGGAATAATCATCTGTTGTGTAGAATTCAGTAGGCATTTTATCGATATTTACATCGCCACCTAATTTATCTTTCACATCTTGATTATTATTAATCGCATTCACCAATTCTTTTTTATTAAGACCACCAAGATCGTACAAGGACAATTGTCGACCTGTTGTGGTGTTAAATGTGAAGCCTTTTACATAGTTTACACCATTGGCATCATGATCACGCATAGTATATGTGTGAATCAATACGCTGAAAATACCGTTTTTATCTGTTTTAACATCATAGTACATAACTACATTTGTTTTATCAGATTCTTTAGCATTTAACTTTTCTACATCATTTTGTATTTTAGAAACATACTTTTTGATGGTCGTATTGATTGCTTTTTCTACCGTAGGGCTAACAGATTTAACCTCTGGGAATACTAAATCCAAATGATCTGTAGTAGACTCCACAGGTGATACAGCAACCTCTTTGCGATCCATATAACGGTCCGCATTTGGAGCTACCACTTCAACTGCATTACGATCTACTTTAGACGCTTTAGAGCGCAACGCACGGTTCTGCTCAGGTGTAGCAGTGCTAGAAATACGATATGTTAAATCATTACGATTTACACGTTTCGCATTTGTTTGATTTGCTTGTACATTTACAGTATCTTGCGTTACAGGTATTACTTCGCTTGCTGCGAAGGAGACTACTGGCAATGCAGCAGCCATAATGATGAGTACAGACTGTTTTAATTTCATTGTTTAACCTCTTATTGTTCTTGCTCAGCTTTCATAGCAAGAGCTTCTTCTTTATTGAACTTGTGTGTAACAACACGTCGAACAAGATAGAGACCAGCGAATATGAATGCAAGCAATCCTAACCATTGTGCTGTGCTTTCAAATTCAGGACCTACTAATTCAAGTGGAGCTTCCCCACCACCAGTTGTAACAGACAATACAATAATAACAGCTATGATTACACCAATCAAGCTTTCACCAACGATCAGACCAGAAGCAAAGAGAACACCGCGGCGATTGGATTGCTCTACATCGTAGTCAGCAAGCTCACCGGCACGCATTTTAGCACGAGCTACAAGATAACGACCTACGAAGTAGCTGATGAAAGAACCAATAATAAGCGGTACTTCTAAAGTAGGTGGTAAATAAATACCCATACCAACAGCCAACGGAGGCAATGTTAAGGTAGCAGTTGTGCTCTTGAGAATCAAGTTGACGATAATCGCCACAACGCCAACGCCAACGCCGATTAAGATATAATCCCAATCCATGCTAGAGTTGAAGATACCTTGCGCAATGGTAGTCATCAAAGTCGCTTGAGGCGCAGATAATGCAGCGTTTGGATCCATTTCAGCACGTGGTAACGCACCTGTGAAACCATATGCTTGGTAAAGCAAGTTAAGAACTGGAGCAATTGCAATGGCACCGGCTACAGAACCAAGTAACAAGGCAATTTGTTGACGCCAAGGTGTAGCACCAACGAGTTGGCCAGTTTTCAAATCTTGTAAATTATCATTAGAAATAGATGCAATCGCAATAACTACGGATGTCATAAAGATAGCCATAGCGGTAGCGAACTGAACACCTTCCTGTGTAGCAAATAAATTATTTTCCGCTGCGATAAAGTATACAACCAAGGAAGAAATAATAGTCGCTAAAATACCGATACCAGAAATTGGAGAAGCAGATGTACCGATAAGGCCTGCCATATAGCCACATGCTGCAGCTACGAAGAAGCCAATCAATAAAGCTACTACGATACCTACTACAACGAGTGTCCACATTAAACCTGCACTAATAGGTACGACAGATACGAAATCCCAGAATGTAAATACTAATCCAATAAGAATAAGTATGAATACACCTAAAACGGATTTTGTACTCATATCTGTATCCATACGATGCAATTCACGTTCAGCGGAACTGCTATTCATAGATTTTACAGAAATCTTCATGCCTTCGATGATAGGTTTGATTAAGGTAATCAAAGTCCAAATCGCAGCAATACCGATAGCACCAGCACCGATAAAACGAACTTTAGATTTCCAAACAGCCATTGCAAACTTGGCAGTAGCACCGCCATCTGGAGCAAACATATTAGTGAAGTAAGGTACGAAGCCAGCCCACGCGATGAGTACACCAACGAGGATAGCGATACCAGAGGCGATACCAATAAGATAACCAGCACCTAACAACGCTGTAGAGAAGCCCAAAGGAATTTGAGTAATCCCATTGCTACCTACAGGAATCCAGAAGCTCATGCTATCGCCAAGCACTTTGAAACCATTTGCACAAAGGCTAATAAGGCCAGCTACAAAGCCACCGGACACGATATCGGTCATACCGGAGCTAGATTGAGGGCCTTGTTCACCATTGTGAGAGCCAACTTTCAAAATTTCTGCTGCTGCACGGCCTTCTGGATATGGTAGATCACTATTCACTACCATAGCACGACGCAATGGAATGGTGAATAATACACCTAGACAACCACCGCATGCGCAGAGCAAAAATGTTTGCCAGAACGGAAAGCCATTCCAATACCCAAGCATGAGTAAACCTGGCAAAATAAAGATAATGGCGGACAATGTACCAGCGGCAGAAGCCTGCGTTTGTACCATGTTGTTTTCAAGAACGTTAGAATCCTTGAAGAACCGTAAAATCGCCATTGAAATAATTGCTGCCGGAATGGATGACGAGAATGTCAAACCAACCTTCAAACCGAGATATACGTTAGATGCTGTAAAAATAACAGTAATCAATGCACCAAGTAGCATCCCACGCAACGTCAGTTCCGGCAGATGAAGGTCATGGCTCGTAAAGTCATGTTTCATAAGTACTTACCTCCTCTGTGAAATCATAAACTTAAAACAATATACTAAGCTACTTTCATTTTATCGTGTTAAAGCGATGATTTCAATATATATGCGATATTTATAATGTATACATATAAAAGATTATAAATTTAGCTTTCTCCAACAGATATCTTAAAAGGTCTATTCTGTACCCTAAACACTTTATTAGGCGTGGTAGCCCTCCAAAAGCCTCCAAAGCCACCTACCCCGCTTCGTGGGGCCGCTAAGTCGTTTTTGTAGGACCACCACGCTAATATATACCTAATCGTCTTACTATAAGAATAGACCTTTCATTATTCACCAAATAAAATATTTAACTTATAATCTTTCTACATATAACACATTATCAATCTTACATATAGATTGAAATCATAAAGGTATGGGGAAAAGGAGTGCGCAATATGCGTCCCCTTTCTTATATGCGCATTATGCATATACACCTATCAATTATATGAAAATAGAAATCATTCTCTTTTATTCTGTACAAATATACAGGATTTTATATAATTAAAGTACCGACAGTAGGGTCGGCATGTCTTTTAAGGAGGTTGTAAACATTATGGAAACAAGAATTGAATATGATTCAATGGGACCAGTCGAAGTCGACACTAGACGAATTTACGGACCTCAAACGCAACGCTCGTTCAATAATTTTAAAATCGGTGACCACCGCATCCCTATTGAACAAATCAAGGCGCTTGCGCTTGTAAAAAAAGCATGTGCTTTAACCAATGCAAAGTGTGGCGCAGTAACTGAGGAAAAAGCGAAACTCATCGCTCAAGTAGTAGATGAGATCGTGGACGGAAAATGGGATGATGAATTTCCGTTAACCGTATTCCAAACAGGTTCCGGCACACAAACTAACATGAATGTGAACGAGGTAATCGCTCACCGAGCTAAACAGTTAGATGAATCCAATCCGCTTCATCCTAACGACGATGTAAACCGCGGTCAAAGTACAAACGATACATTCCCTACGGCAATGCATATCTGTGCATACTTTGAAATTACAAAACGCGTAATTCCTGCATTGGACGGCCTTATCGGATCCTTTGAAAAATTGCAAAAAAAAGGAAAAGGATTGCAAAAAGTTGGTCGTACCCACCTACAAGATGCTACTTTTATCATGGTAGACCAAGAAATTAGCGCCTTTGTGGACGGCCTAAAAACTGCCAAAACTATGCTCCTTCAAAATGCTGACCACCTCCTCGACGTAGCACTCGGTGGTACTGCGGTCGGTACAGGTGTGAACACACCTAAGGGCTATCTAGACGTTATGGAAACTGTATTGCCAGAGGTAACAGGTGCTCCATTCCGTGTTAAGAATAACAAATTCCAAGGACTTGCTCTCAAAGATGCATTTATGATGGCTCACGGTGCACTTAACACATTAGCGACTACCCTATTCAAAATCGCTAACGATGTGCGCTTCTTAGGCTCTGGCCCTCGCTGTGGCTACGGCGAATGGCATCTTCCTGAAAACGAACCGGGCTCCTCCATCATGCCAGGCAAGGTAAATCCTACTCAATGTGAAGCTTTGACCATGGTATGCGCCCAAGTATTCGGCCACAATACAACTATGACGCTCTGTGCAGGTAGCGGTGCGTTCCAATTGAACGTATACATGCCTATCATGATCTATGACTTTGTTGAAAGCTGTCGCCTCCTCGCAGACGCTATGAACTCTTTCACAACACACTGCATCGACGGCGTAGAATTTGTACCTGAAAAGCTCAACTTCTTCGTAGAACAATCTCTCATGATTGCTACATCCTTAACACCATATATTGGCTACGACAAGAGCGCCAAGGTGGTAAAAGAAGCGTACAAACGCGGTTGCTCTATTAAAGAAATCATCTTGGAAGAAAAACTCATGACCGAAGACGAATTTGCCGAAGCAGTTCGCATGAAATAAAATCTCTCTCATATCTATGACATATCTGTAACATCCTCTCATACCTCAAATGAACGAAATATAAAAGGGACTGTAAACGAAATACTACTTTAAAGCATTCGTTTACAGTCCTTCTTTTAGTTAGGCAATTATTCTAAACGTAGAGTTACAAAATATCTAAATCAAATCTCACCTTTAATAAGTCGTATAAAGCTTATAATAAAATTACATAACTAGGCGTCTTGTCAAATGGAATTACATATTCTGAAAGACTTGTTAATTCGTCCAAATCATTACGACTTATAACATATAGATGAAGTCCATCATCTTTTTCAAATAGATCAGCTCATTCACCATACCATGGTCTTTTATAGGATAATATCTTGCTTTTTGTATCTCCATTGAGATTAAAAATCTGCAATTGATTCTCTGCAACAGCTAAACCATATCTTTCGGTCATAGATACGTCAAAATACGGAACAGAAATAGGGTTTTGAATCTGAATCTTTTTAAGATCATCTAATATCGTAATATTATTTGTATCCAAACAAACTAATTTTTCATTACGAGGAAAGGATTCTTTTATTTCACTTTCATAAACAAAGTATGCAAATTTTTTATCATATTTGGCTATTTCATCTATAATACGAACAGAATAATCAATCAATGACAAAGATACTATCCCTTTATTGGTACACATTAAAATTATGTCATCACTAAATTCGTATAATTGATAAAAATAGAATTCCTTAATATTATTAAGAATAGGTATTAACTTCTTTCCACGCCAGGTCCATAACAATGAAACCATTAAGTTTATCATTTATAATCATATAATTTACACATCGCAAAGCAAAAATTATAACATTTTCTAAACTTGGACTTTTTATCTGTTTAATAGGTTCTAAGTCTATCATCTATATTCCTTCTATAGTTTTATTAGATTATAATTCAATCATTTTTACATTAAAAGTAGTCCACAATCTTTCGTCTTTATAATATCTTTTAAACTCCTACCATTTATTATTGGATTTTCTAATAACGGTAAAAAATCATTACATTCATCTAAAAGATCCTTATTTTTCCATAGTTGCCATAATGCACCATAAGTAACAATCCCATATGTAGAATCATTATAATATAGTTCTAACTCCCTGTTACATCTCAAGCCTTCAATAACTTCGTCATATAAAGAAACATCTGAACCACTCATTGATGTTTACTCCTTCCTAATTTTTCTAGTCAAACATACTTATCCTTAAGGATCTACCGATCACCTTATAAATACTGATATTAAACGCAACAGACTAATTAGTACGCTTGGCATTTTCAAGTCATTTGCTTAATCGAATATAAACCAATTACACATATAATACTTTCTCTAAAGGTTTAAAAAATGTACAGAGATTTCTCATCATATAACTCATTGGCAAAAATATCGCTAATTGTGTGACCTTCTAAGCAAGGTATCATTAAAAAAGTGTCTAAATCTGGCTCTTTAATAACACATTCATCATTAATCCAAAATTCCCAAACAACATTATTTGGAGTCACAAAGCACTCTAAACCGTTATACCTAAATTCAATCTCTTCATTCATGTCTAGATAACCTCTTATCTCTTCTAGTTTATTCATTTTCTCCCACTAATTTTGATTTTTACTAAAAATCTACAGCACATACAATAATAATCATACTTTAATAAACAATGTACTTTACTCTTCTCAAAGATAAGAGCAACATATATTTCATTTTTATTTTAACATTAGAAATAATGATATTTCTAATTTAAACTCTGGATTTTATAAATAAATACAATAACCCCTGCTAGGATACTATCATAGCAGAGGTTAATTAGTTATAAAGGATAATAAAAAATAGAGTTACTTTCCTGATCATATAATGCAGATGTTTTATTATATAGTAAATACAGCACATATATATTAACTAAAGGTACAAATAAGCAAATAAGCCAAAAAATACTACTATTGGTATCCATCAAGCGTCTACATATCATAGTAATTACAGTATATGTAAGATAAATGTATAAAGTATATCTTAGAATGGATGGCTCAATAGTATAAGTTACAACAAAATTATACATAATAAAAGCTAAAAACACATTAAACATATGCCACTGACGAACAGTACTGCGTCCATAAAACCATAAACTATCTATTAAAATACTTTTATAGATATCAATCCAAAAAGGGTAGGACTCCTGTCGACTATAATATAACTTTAAGGTCTTAATTTGCCCATCGGTTAAATCATTTCTATTGCCCCACCACACATCAATAACTTTATTATCAAAAATAATCCCATTAGTTTCAATAGTATTATGAGCAGACCATAATTTATCGATTCCAAATGCCCAAAATAGTATCAACCCCATCAGAAAAGGAAAGAACATCTCAGGTGTATCTACGCTCCATAGTACCTCATTCCCCAATATATAATCAGTAGTGCCTCTAAAGCTAAAATTAGAACTAGAAATAGTAATACTTTTACCCAAAAGTAAAACCATTACTAAAGAAATCATTATAATGACATTAAGCCAATTAAAAGAAGCCTTTTTATAATAATTCAACCGCATGTAATTTGTAATAAAAACAAAAAGAATATAAAGAGTATGCCCTACATAAAATAACATATTATAGTATTCTTGATTATATATTCTATCAAAAGGAAGAGAAAGCATGAAAATATTTGCTTCTATGCCCAAGAAAACTAAAATATTTATTGAAAGATAAGTTTGTACATTCATCGTAAGTGTTTTAAGCTTCCTTACATATTGAATTAACGCTATTACTTCAATCTTAAACTTACAAAATTCATCAACTAAAAACTGTTTCATACTTTTAATTATCATATAGATACCAATAATGGTGAAAGTTTTTTAACAGTATTTTATATAAGCCAATATAAAACAATCACCGAAAAAAGATAGATTTCAGAACTAATGGTAAATGAATGTGCACAAATGCTACCCTCTTTTACGTCTTAAATAGTTATAAATATAGTTCCATACCACATAAAACAAAAGTGTTATGACATATGCAATAACAAAGAAATAAAAGTCTAATTCATCTTCAATCAACTCTGGATTTGTGACAAGACTATATGGAATACATATAAGTAAAAAAAGTACTAAGCCTCGCACAAAATAATTATATATTTTTAGAAATATATAATTACTCCCAACATAAAAACTATATTTTCACAACACAACTAAAAATTTTAACTCTAATATATCACAATTATTATATAAATTCATATAATAAAAAGAGGTATTGTATCTAAAATACAGTACCTCTTCTAGTTTATCCCCTATGGTCTTCTAATATTTCATAATATTTATAGTCATTAACACAACCAAGAATATAATGAAAATAGCCTGTTTTGTATTTAACAGTTCATAGGTCTCGTTAAATGTATCATCCTTAAACGCCTGTATTAGCAGTATTTCTTGTTTACTGAGTTCCAAATATAAGTCTAAATGGCATCCAATTGCCACTAGTATTGCTATTTTGAGATATCTCTTATATATATCCGCTGTCATATCGTAGATTAGAGAGATATCAAATAGCATAAGCACAATAATACATATAAGGATTTTATAAATAAAGGATTTACTATACATTAATGTATACCTATAGTGAGTTTGTCTTTCAAACTAAGCTACTCCATCAAAGAATGTAATAACCGTAATTTCTCGTGGACAGTTGATACGGATTGGAAACCAGTGTCCTGTACCATTATTAACGTAGCACACGCTTTGTTCTTCTACATAGCGACCTTTTGTATATGGTGTGCCCGTTGGTACTAACGGCATACCCATGAATACGATTTGACCTCCATGGGTATGTCCAGATAGAGTCAACGGAATCTTTCGTTCAATAGATTCTTCGAAGAATTCAGGGTGATGAGCCAATAGAATAACAAAGGCATAGTCTGGAATTCCAGATAAAGCTTTGTTAATCATGGCTTCCCGGTTGTCCTTTTTACGATCGTTATCGTACGCAACGCCCGCAATATATACAGGTTGTTTGCCGCCCATGATTTGAATATTACTATTCACGAGAATATTCATAGGTGTATTTCGTTTAAGTGCGTCAAGTACCTTATTTACATCGTGATGATACTCGTGATTTCCCAAAATAAAGTCAACCCCATCTGGGATTTGTTTTGCAAAGGTTGTCAGTCTTTCACAGACTTGCGGTAACCATGCAAGCTTATCAATGAGGTCGCCAGTGATAACAACGCGATTAGGTTTTTGTAAAAGCGCTAGTTTCAGGATTTCATCAAAGTCATCTAAATCGATACTCGGTCCTATATGAATATCACTAAGTTGAACAATTTTATAGTTTTTCAAACCAGGTGGTAGGTTCGTGTAGCCAAAGCTTTCATGAGTTACCACTACCTCTTGTTGACCCGCAAAGGCAGCATAGCTAGAGCCACCAATAGTAGCCAACGGCACTATAGTTGCAGCAGTTCTAAAGAAGGCGCGACGGCCTGTTCTATTTTCCTCTGGTGTTTTGCTCCAAATCTTATTGATTGTCCAATATAATAGACTAAGTATGATAAATACAGGAATCGCTAGAAATACGCCAAAAAGGAATCCGTAGCTTTCGGTACGGAACATATTCATCAAAGGATAGTACATCGTACCATATAAATCCACTTGATTGAGTATATAGTATCGGATAGCAGCAAACCACGCACCGATAATGATTATATAGCCCACCCAGGCAGGCCATTTCTTTTTGGGTTTCCACAAGTTGAGGAATAGAGCCCAAAATCCTACCAACCCTATTAGGAGGATGGCAGAAAAAGTAATATTAAATAGAATTCTCATTCATTACTCCTACAAATTATTTTGCGATTTCCGTCAATTTACCATGAGGACCCGCCCAAGCATAGTCGGAGAACTCATCACGCTTGATGAGCATCCAGTCCTTTGGCAATTGCTGTTGGATATCTGCAATCGATATATTATTCGCATTCCCTGTGTACGTTAAATCACCGCGGAATGCTTTCATAAACCATTTTCGGTGAGAGAAAATATGTGTTATTTCTTTCACAAGTACTGGTTGCAAAGATAACTCAAAGCCAAGGGGCTGAACTAATTCCTCAAGGCCTCGTTCTCCGTCCTCAAAGGCAGATACCATTTCCACAGATGGAAATTCCCACATGGACCGTAAAAGTCCACGATTCGGCCGTTTATGCAACAAATAATAGCCTTTATAATTCAAGATGCCCACGAATAAAGGCACCTCTACTACCTTTGTTTTCTTGATGCGCACAGGCAGTTTATCTGTATCTTCATGTTGATAGGCAGCGCACATATTTACAATAGGACATTCCCCACAACGCGGCGTTTTTGGAATGCACACAGCAGAGCCAAAGTCCATCAAGGCTTGGTTAAAATCACCAGGTCGATCGTGAGGCAAAGTCTCCTCCACGATGGCTGTAATAGTCTTTTTACCCTTAGTGCTTAAAATATCGTCAAAGATGCGATATAGACGAGCATAGATGCGCAATACATTGCCATCTACAGCCGCTTCTGGTTCGTTGTACGCCATAGATAGTACAGCCCCAGCCGTATAAGAACCTACGCCCTTTAGGGACTCCATGGTTTTACGATCGTGAGGCACGATACCGCCGTAATTTTCAACTACGTCCTTTACACCGAGGCGCAAGTTACGAGCACGGCTATAATAACCAAGCCCTTGCCAAGCATGAACCACCTCATCTTCGGAAGCCTTTGCCAAGTCTTCCAAAGTTGGGAATAGACGCATCCAGTTGTCGTAATAAGGCTTCATCGCCTCAATGCGCGTCTGCTGGCTCATCACCTCGGAAACCCAAATCTTATAAGGGTCCCCACAATCGCGCCACGGCAACTCCCGTTTATGCACATCATACCACGCCAATAGCTGTGGTACCCACTTTGGGTTCTTTTTATCAGTCATATTACCTCAAAATAGTATAAATTATGGAGCATATTACCACTCTCATGGTCATATAGCCCCTTTTTACATTTTAAAATCCACCAAACCATCATCTTGATGTTAGTAAATTTATGTTAATAATTAAATAGGTATACACTAAAATTCGTCGGCATAGTATAAAGAATACCTATATTCGACAATATAACGCAAATAATCTATACGTATCAGCCATTAATATACAAATCAATGCGCGCCAAGTGTTCGCTTTCAAGAACGGTATCAACAGTGGTCAAATCCATCTTATCCACCATATTATTATCTCGTCCAAACACAATAGGTCCTTTTAATTTCTTACCTTCTAACAACATCGGCAACCATCTGCGGTCACCATCCCACATATGTTCATAAGGAATTTGATTCGGTTCTAGCCAATGAGGCTCCATTTCGTCTGTTTCCTCTACAGTACCTGTGAAAGTACGCAAGAAATACACATAGCTTACGTGCGTTAAGCTCTCATCAAAAGGAAATTGAAAATCAAAAGCCGCTACACATTCTAAGTCTTCGACACGTCCTTGAAGGCCAGATTCCTCATAGAGTTCACGAATGGCACACTCTCGGAAGCTTTCACCATCATCAAGTTTACCACCGAAACCATTATATTTATTAGCCCCAAAACCACGCTTCTTACGCCCTAACAATATACGATTTTGTTCATCAATGGGAAATACGAGCGTCGTTGGTTTCATAGGGCCTCCTTAGTCACAAAAATAACACACTATTATTATACCATTATTTCATGTACGAATGTGCTAGTTGTGGTATGATTAAGAGTATAGAATTTCTTACAAGGAAGGAGGCACATGATGAACAAACCACTTAGATTTAATATCGAATTAGGACGAACAAAGCCCGTCAATATTCGCAATGAACAAGTGCGTTGTCCCTTCTGTGATCGTTCCAAATTAACGGATATTCTCGATACATCAGGTCATATTATATGGCTCATGAACAAGTATCCTGTATTAGAAAAAACTTGGCCTACCGTCATTATCGAAACGGAAACTGACGAAGGCGAATTTTCTACCTTACCTACAGACGAAGCCGCCCACATTCTCCAATTTGGTCTCGATAAATGGCGCGAAACTCGTCAACGTAAAGAGTTTAAATCCGTACTCTTCTTCAAAAATTATGGCTATATGTCCGGTGGCTCTATTCGCCATCCTCACAGCCAAATCATAGGGCTTGAGAATTACGATTACCATAAAGATATTACGGCCCAAAATATGGAGGGTTGGCTCTTGCACGAGGATCAAGATGTACGCATCACCTTGTCTACCCATCCGATTATCGGGTTCTTTGAGTACAACATTCGCTTCAAACCAGATGCACCGGTTCGTACTGTAGCCCTTCGACTACAGCAAATTTTGCGCTATGTATTGCATAGTGTAGCAAACTTTAGCCAGTCCTATAATTACTTCGTATATAATCTTGAGGACGGCTATGATTACATCAAGGTAGTGGCGCGTTATGTAACGACGCCCCTCTATGTAGGCTACAAAATTCCTCAAACTTGTGATGAGGGACGAGCTGCTAAAATCAAGCACGATATTACGCCTTATTTTCAAGCTACTAAATAGCTCTAACCATATACCGTATATAATTTGATATATTATTTTATATGGTTTTAACCATACATAATTGAAAGGATTTTTATGAAAGTATTTGCCATCGGCGACCTCCATCTATCTGGCCATCCTCCGACGAAGCCGATGGATATTTTTGGTCCTCACTGGAATGATCACTGGTCCCGCATCAAAGAGCATTGGAATGCCAATGTAAGCGATGAAGACATCGTCTTTCTCGTAGGTGACATGAGCTGGGCGCTCCGTCTCAATGAAGCTGCCTGCGATTTACAAGAAATTGCATCTTTACCTGGTAAAAAATATATGATTCGTGGCAACCATGATTATTGGTGGGCATCAGCAAACAAGATGCATAATCTCATGGGTGACGCTATTACCTTTATACAAGGTCACGGCACCGCAGAAGTTATCCAAACCGAAGAAGGGCCGCGCCTTATTGCATTCGGTGGAACGCGCGCCTACCTCTGTCCTGGAGACTCCCACTTCTCCCCAGAAACGGACCAATCCATTTACGATAGAGAACTGATGCGTACCGAAGCAGCACTACAGGAAATGGATAAGGCAATACATAAAGTACTTGAGGAACTCAGGACGGAAACAAAGGTCTGTATAACAGAATCATCCGGTTCTAAAAAGTCCTATTCACCAACACCTGATTCAATTAGAGATATAGAGAATATTCCTGTAACAAAGTTATTGTTGCTACATTACCCTCCATTTAACGAGTCCAACGCACCTTCGGGCTTTACGGATCTCATGGAGCAATATATGGTAGATATCTGTATCTTTGGCCACTTACACGATCAAATTTCTTTTAACCGGATTCCAAAGGAATTTGGTACGACAAAACTAGAGTTGGTATCTGCAGACTATCTAGATTTTAAGCTAAAGCAAATTATCTAAGGAGAGACCATGAGTCGTATTCATAAAGAACATTTACAAGCTGGCTATATCTTTGGTGACAATGTTAACCAAGAATATATTTACTTGCCTTCTGGTGAGGTAGGCACGGAGCATCCGTTAGCAGTCCTAGAAACACCAACGAAGCGCGAAGATATTACATTGGACGAAGCAGTCCATATGATTGATACCCTAACACTAAAACGTTGTAGCCACCCTACACTAGGTAAAAAATCATTTTAATAACGCCATCAATAATGTAATTAATTGAACAAAATAATAAAATAGCGGATAGTTGACTATAATCTGCACTCCAGAAAAGGATCATAATTTCTGATTTCTGAAAGTGCAGATTGTTATTAACTCAACTATCCGCTAGATGAAAAGAGGCTGTTTATCACGGCCTCTTTTGTTTTTTCTTTAGTTTATAAAAGAACTATTTTGTTGTCTTCCTTTTAGTTTAAAAGGTTATTTCAAGACAAGTAATTACTTCGCATTACGCTCGATATGACTACCGTAAACATCTCTGTAATCATTAGTTTGCTTATTGTCTTTATTGTTTACACGAAGTCGTTCTACCTTATGACGATCATTGTCTTTACCAGAGATTCGATCCACACGAGTACGATCCAAGTCACGAAGACGAGCCAATTCAGGATTAAATTCGTTAATCGCACGCCCCATTTTGCCATCAATTGGGGCACCCAATTGTAAAGCACGGTAAATGATCGCAGCATACTCATAACGAGTCATCGCACGATTGCCTTTAAATTCGCCATCAGGATAGCCTTCAACAAGACCTTTATCAGCCAAGTCTTTTACATATTCATAAGCCCAATGATTAGCTGGTATATCAGGGAAGTTCACATCTTTCTTGTCATACTGAGGTGCCATTCCCATGGATACCTTCATTTGTTGAATCTCTACATTTTGGGCTTTTACAATGGCCTTTAAGTCTTGAACCTCTTTAGCCAAAGCTACTCTAGAAGTAGATACACCATTTTTTTGACCTAATTTCAATGAAACGCCGGCATTGACCATGTTTTCACCGTTACCCATGGATCCAGCTACGCTGAACATAGTGTCTTCATTTGGTCTGTAGAAAGCACCTAATGCCATCGCATTTTCACCGGCATAGTTACCGTAACCAGCCGCAAAATTCCATTTATCATCAGGATCAAAATCCAATGGATGAATAGCCGCTAATGCAGCCGCACCAGCACCAACTTTTCCTATTTTGCTATTTAATAGGTTCACACCATTACTAATACCGCTAGTAGCTTGATACAATTGGCTACCGTTAACGGCATCTTTAGATGTAGCGGATACTTCACCATCGGCTACATTAGTGATTTTATTGCCACCATTATTTAGACCTTTATTGTCCAAAGAAACATTACCAAATTTAACTTTATCTACAGATACTTTGTAATCAGTACCACCAGCAGCATTTGTGCTTGTAGTTACAGTTACATTATTACCTGCAGAAATGCTAGTATGTTTTTTAGCTTCTTTTAATGCTTCTGTGGCTAAAGTCTTATTATATTCAATACGACGTTCATGACTTTCGATACGCTCACTATGATTTTCAATTCGAGCATCATGATTATCAACACGATTATCTAAATAATCTAAACGCTTATCTTGATTGTCAATACGTTTTTCTTGATTATTCATACGTTCAGTTTGATTTTTTAATTGAATGTCATGATTTTGAATTTGATCTTCATGACGAAGTAAATCAGCATCTTGACGAAGATTTTCTTTAGTTAAACGAGTAATTTGATTATCATGATTTACAATTAATTTATTATGTTTTTCTAATTCTTGACTATGTCCATTTAAAATATCTTCATGTTTTTGTAAGACATCTGTATGATCTTTTAATTTTCGTTCATTGTCGGCAATTTTTTCTTTATTTTTATCGATTTCATTAATATTATTTTGAATTAATGTATTGTGATTATTAAGAATTCCGCCCACTGTATTTGCTACTGCATATAATTGACTACCATTTATAGCATCCGTGCTATCAGAAGATACTTTCCCAGATGCTACATTAATCACCTGACGTTCTTTACCAGATGCACCAACACTCGTAACGCCGTTACGAGCTGACCCTACCCCAGCAAAGCCGGAATAGTTAATACCATTTATATTAGCTTGTGTTTCTGTTGTGGTAGCTCTATCGGTAGATGCATTGCCTAAGAGAACACTATTTCCTTGTGTTGACGTCACATTACTGCCCAGTACATATGTATTTGCTTGCGCTACGTTATTTCTAACCCCAAAAGCGCCAGAATCAATGCCAGAGACAGAATTACTGCTACCAATTCCAACTCCACCACGTGCAGTAATCGTATTACCTGAACCTAGTGCAACAGCATTTGCAGCACCAGCATTAGCATTATTACCTACAGCAGTTGCACTCTCTTCAGCTTTTGCATTATATCCAACAGCTACTGAACGATTTCCCTTTGCTCTAGCATCATTACCATATGCTGAAGAGAAATTACCAGATGCCTCAGCATTAAAGCCAGTAGAGGTACTTGAAATACCATTAGCCTTTGTACTATTACCAACTGCAGTAGAACCTTCAGCAGATGCTTTCGCGGATGAACCAAAGGCATTTGAATTACGTCCAGAAGAAACAGATCCATGGCCTATTGCAGTGGCATTCTCGCCTTCCGCCCGTGCACTCCGACCGATAGCATTACTATTATTAGCGGTTGCCTGCGCACTTCGTCCGATAGCCAGTGAGGTTCCACCAGATGCGGTAGATGACTGACCTACAGCAGTTGAATACGAACCGGATACCGTATTTCTGAAGCCTACTGCCAAACTATGGTCACTGGTAACCGTGTTTTCATCACCAAAGTGACGTGAATACTCTGTCGGATTTCCTTGTGCTTCTACATGTAATACAGTTCCCGTGCCTAACGCAAGTAGTATTGCCAATGATAATGCAACTTGTTTGCTTTTCATCGTTTACTATTCCTCCCTACATCTAAAATTATAAATACAACGGATAATATATTATCATTTATAATATATATTCAACAAAACTCAGCATAAAATACGTCCGTTATTAAATAATGTATTATCATTATCCTTAACTATTATTGTACTTTAAATATTAAATGAAGTAAACGAAATTTTTAATAAAATCGATAAAAATATCAATTTTATCGATAAATAAAAATTCTACCAAATTCATCATACTATAAATTAATAGCATAATAACAATATAAGGAGATAAGATTTATCTTATCTCCTTATATTGGCTATATTAACTATATTCATTATATTAGCTATACTAATTATTCTAGTTATATTGTTTGCTTTAGCTATATTACTTAAAATAGCTATATTGGTTATTTTAGCTAATCTTGTTATACTAGCCTATTAGCCCAAGAATCCTCCATGGCCCATAGCTATACAATCTTCTTTGGTGATTTCATCATCTGCAACAAGACGTGGCACAATTTCATCAAAGGCAGTCGGTTTACTGAATAATACGCCCCCTGGTACACCAAGGATTGGTGTGCCATCTGCACAGTAAGCAATGCAAACCATGGACCCTGGTAACACTGGTAATCCATAGGTAACTACGCGATCTGCATAGCGTTTAATGGCTCCTGGGGTGAGATCATCTGGGTCAACGCTCATACCGCCGGTACAGAAAATTATATCCGCGCCTGCGGCTTTCACCTCATCGATAGCCGCCACGATATCGTCTGTATTATCCGTTACAATTTCGTGAGCTACCTTTGTAACACCAAATTCAGCACAACGTTCTTCAATGATTGGTGTGAAAGCATCTTTAATACGACCTTCAAATACTTCAGAACCAGTCGTAACAATCCCCATTGTTTTGCGCACGAACGGCTTTACATGTAACAAAGGCTTACCATCAGCAATTTTCTTTGCATCTTCTACTTGTTGTTCTTCTAACAATAATGGAATACAACGCATACCTGCTAATTTATCACCAGCTTTCACAGGTGTATTATTAAATCTCGTTACAATAGTCAGCTCACCAATGCTATTGATAGCATGTAAGCGTTCCACATCGACCTTGAAAAGACCATCTACATCTGCAATGGCTTCAATTTTACCTTGTGCCATAGGGCCATCGTGCATATTTTCGCCGCCTGCCATATGGTACAAAGCACGAGCTACATCCTCTTCGTGCAAGAACCCCTCATCTTCTGGCTCCATTACAAATACATGTTCCTTGCCAAGATCCAAGAGTTTAGGAATGTCCTCTTCTGTAATTACATGTCCACGGCGGAAGGGCGTGTCTTTCACCTCACCGATGACGATTCTTACGAGATCGTGTAATAATATTTGCCCTACGGCATCTTGTGTTCTAATGGATTTCATAATATCTCCCAAGTCATTAATAACAAAATACGCTATTGTATAACATCAAAATGTATTTAATACTATTATTCAATGCTAATATGTTTAAATAGTACAGAGTAGACGCACTACTAGCATACCAATCCAACAGAGGGTTAAACCACCCACTACTTGTACCACACCGTACCATAATGCTTGTACATAGGATTCAGCCATCATAAGCTGTAGCATTTCAAAGGCAAAGGTTGAAAAGGTGGTAAATGCGCCGAGCCCACCTACAACGAGGAAGAATCTCGCCCACTGAGGTAGATCTGGCTTTTGCATATAAAGGCCTAAGACTAAACCGATAATGAGGCAACCAACGAGGTTTACTACTACCGTACCATACGGAAAAGAGCTGACCTTTGTCATAACCCATTCACCGAGAGCCATACGGCATAAGGCCCCAGTAGCGCCACCGAGGGCAACGGCTATGTATTTTTCCATATTGCCTCCTTTACTCACGATAACATACTAGATGGTATGATCACATTACTATAGCATACATGTAATACTACTTTCACAATTCGTGTAATTATCTGTAATAGCCGATAATTATCTAGTTTTCTATATTAGTCAGATGCTAATAATCTCAGTATACTATATTTAGAGAGTAGGGAAAAGGAAGGAGTCCCTATGAACCCCTCGTCTACACCGCTCACCGAACTGCGGATCAACACGTACGAAGACCCGTTTTTACAACATCAATATGTTTGTTTAGGTCATAAAATCGCCATTATTCGTGTGTCCCTAAATATGTCTCAACAAGAGTTAGCTCGTCACATTGGTATCAGTCGTAGTTATTTAAGTAAATTAGAATGTGGTACAGGCATCTCGGGCATGTCTTTAGAAATTCTTTTTAAAATCGCTCAAGCCTTTCAAATCAACGTAAGTCAGCTCGTAAGACTGCGTGTTATAGATTATAAAAACTGTAATGCGCACCTAACATCACACTATAAACGGCTAGAGTTTCTGAACCACACCAAGAGAACGTCTCGAAACCAAACAAAAGCAAACTAATCTAATGATCTAATATAGCTGTTAATTAAGTACAACAAATGATAACTACCTTATATTAAGATAATCTATATTAAATTTGGATTAGATATTCAAAATAATAATCAAAAAAGCTCCACCATTGGCGGAGCCTCTCATATGTCATTATGCCCATTGCATCAGCATCAGCATCAGCAAACATTATACTTCATTAAGTTTTTTATGCTGTACTTCCGCATTTGCTTTTTTGAAGATAAATGCATTGTTGATATGCTGACGCATAGCCGTTTCTGCTGCTACTTCGTCGTGGCGTTCAATAGCGTCTACGATTTGGTCATGTTCATCATCACAGTCATGTGTACGTACAGCATTGAAAGAACTGATGTACATGTCACGATTAACGCGTTCACGGAAACCTGCTAAATAATCTACAATACGTTCATTGCCAGAGTAATGAGCAATCATTGTGTGGAATCGGCTATTCACATCAACACGCTCTGTAGCATCTTCGATTTCGTGCATCTCTTTACAAAGCGCTCTTAACTCTTGCACTTGCTCAGACGTAGCATGGCGAGCACACAATCTAGCACCAAGTCCTTCCATTACTTCGCGCACTTGGTAAAGTGCTACGATTTCCTCTGGAGTGTCAGCTTTTACAGTAACACCTTTCCAAGGAACGATAACTACGAGATTATCTTTAGCCAATTTACGGAATGCTTCACGCACAGGTGTAGCACTCACTTGCAATTGTTCTGCAATTTTTACTTCGTTAAGCTTCTCTTGAGGCATCAATTTGCCTGTTAAGATAGCTGTTTTTAATGTTAAATATACTTGTTCACTGAGAGGTAATCTTTCGATAGAATCCACTGCGGACAATTTGTATTTATCTTTTGAACTTTGTCTTCCCATTACTATCCCCTAAACCTTACTAACCATTCGTGCTTTCACACTTTCAAAGAACGGTTAAAATGAGTATAATATAGTATACAACATATCTTAGAAAGTATGTTGTGCGAAATTAAGTGCATACATTACAATTATAGAACTCATCATTAAGACTGTCAATTTAACTATAGATAATAGCTATATCTCATTTTTGAAAGTAAGGAAGTATACTATGAGCCGTTGTTTGATTATCATCAACCCTGTCTCAGGAGGAGGTGCAGCGCGCCGTTATGCCCTCGATTTACAATGGAAATTGAGTACCTTGTTCGAAACGATTGAGGTCAAATTCACCAGAGGCGAAGGCGATGCTACACGTTTTGCTAAGGACGCTTGTGAACGCGGGTTTGATGCCGTATTCTGCATGGGTGGTGACGGCACTGTTAACGAAACCGTTAATGGTATTGCCCAAGGTGGATTCTCCTGTACCTTTGGGTTTATCCCCGTTGGTACAGTAAATGATATGTCTCGTGCGCTCGGCATTCACCAAAATCCAACGCAAGCTATCAGACGTATCGATATCAATGAAACTCGAACCATTGATATCGGCCGTTGTAATGATCGGTATTTCTGCAATAATATTGCAGCTGGCGTTATTCCTAAGGTTGTAGATGAAGTTACACCAAAGGAAAAGAGCATACTCGGCCCTCTCGCGTATTTCTTGAGAGCAGGCCAAGCGTTGTTCACTACAAAGGACTACACGTACCGCATCAAAACAGAGGACGATGATTTCATTTGCAAATCTCCTCTCGTTTTAGCCCTACTTACCAATGTAGTATCTAGCTTTGAGCGTTTTATGCCAGAAGCCTCTGTAGATGATGGTTATATGCGTATCATCATCTTCAAAGAATATTTTATCCTCGATATTCTCAGCGTATTACCACTCATTATCAGTGGTGCCATCTATAACTCTCGTTATACAACGACATTAACTGTGAAAAAAGCTCATATCGAACTTCTATCTGACGTCGATGATTTATCGACCAATATGGATGGTGATGCAGGTCCTGCTATGCCAGTAGACATTGAAGTATTGCCGCGCGTACTCAAAGTATTTGCACCTGCAAAGCATAAAAAGAAAAAAGCCTTAAATCTGCCTAAACTACCACATATATAACAAGTAATTGGTAACACAAAAGCTCTCTATCAACGAATAGAGAGCTTTTGTGTTTATTAATTTATAAGAATCTATACACTTTAGTCCACAATAATTGCATCGTGCAAGCGGAAGCTATAAATATAGCAAGCTTTCACGGGCATCCCCGTCAATCGCTGTAAGGCCTCTTTATAGAGGTCCATTTGAATTTTATAGCGCTTGATGAGGTCTTCTCCGGATATAACGCGATCCGTTTTGTAATCTACGAGAACCCATTCACCGTCCTCTTCAAAGGCCGTATCAATAATACCTTGAAGGAATAGATTTTCCCCGTCCTCTAAAGTATCATATACGCGTTTTCCTTCAAAGAGCATGCTAAATGGCAACTCTCGCTCGATACGTTTTGCCCTAATAAGGCGCTTACCAAGATCAGAGCTGAAAAATTTATACAAACTTATATCGCTTAATAAATTTCTCTCTTCCTCTGTGAAAGTCCCTTTCGCCACCAGTGCATCTAGTTCTTTTGTCAAAGAAGCTTGCGTATACTCAACAAGAGGCAACCATTGCATAGCCTCATGCATCAAGGTACCCCATTGGGCACCTGTCAATATATCTTCTTCGGACTGTAGTGCTTGTGGCTTTCTACCGAATACGGAATTTGCTAATTCATCCTCCGAAACTATAACAGGCTGAACACTAATATTACTAGTGTCATCGGCATTAAGATTCGGGTTCGTTGTATCTAGCTTGATAGCCTGAACCGCATCCGACACGGCTCGTTTAGCACTCAAATCTACCGTTGCAATCGGTTCATTTAGAGTATCAATAGTTCCTACTTCAAATTCTCGCTCTTGGAAGCGTCGTTTCAATTCACTAACGGAAATTTTCGCTGTCCGACGAGTAGCATCGCTGTACGGATAGTTATAGTTAAAGCGATTCACGATTTCCTGTGGCAACTCTACAGAATTAACCGCTTTCAACTCCCGAACTTTATTGATTGTAGTCTCATCGACATCTGCTTTATAATCGAGGTCGCCATAGAGAGAACCATCATGAACTTCAACCTTAATACGGCACTTTTTATCAGACAAATCAAAATAGGTAGGCCCTTCGTATTCAATAGCTACACGCAACGGATTGCCACCATCTAAGTGACGAGCAAAGCCCATAATCATCCAGTCTAGATAACTATTAGCTTGCGTGATAATATCTGTCGGTAACTGTTGAGTTTCTACGGAAGCCGCATTTTTAATGAGCTCACCCATGGTGCTTAATACACCTTTAGAATTTTTAAAGCCTTTAATAAATCCTGTCATGAACAGCTTATCTCGTGCCCGTGTCAAGGCAACATAGAGAATGCGCTGCTCCTCCGCCTTGAGGGCCGCCTCTTTTATGTCTTTCACATAGAACCAAGGCATGGTCGGGAAGGACACGCGAATATCTGGAAAATACCCTTTCAAACCAAGGCCTGCATTTTTATCAATAAGAAGCTCTGAGCGTAAGTCCATCATATTGAATCTTTTCTGTACACCAGATAAAAATACTACAGGGAATTCAAGGCCCTTACTCTTATGGATGGTCATGAGGCGCACCACATTATCCGCCTCGCTCACCACATTGGCAAGTGGCATATCTTGGTTGCTGTCGCGCAAGCTTTCCACAAAGCGCAAAAACCTAAAGAGCCCGCGGAAGCCAGAGGCTTCATAGCCCTTAGCTCTATCATATAAGGCAAGCACATTGGCACGGCGCACGAGGCCATTCGGCATAGCCCCTACATAGTTTACATAGTCTTGAGATTCGTAAATATCCCACAACAAATCAGTCACGCCATGACGACGCGACAAGGTGCGCCATCTTTCCATATGCCCAATAAAGGCTAATAAACGCTCATCTTGAGCCTCTTCTGCATAGGCAGGCATGAGAGACCATAGAGAGCCCTCACCAGACAGGCGCAATGCGCCTAGTTCGTTCGCATCAAGGCCTACCAGACCAGAGTGCAATACGGCAGCCATCGGCAAATCTTGTTCCGGATTATCTATGATGGATAACAATGCCAATAAAAGTTGAATCTCTTGTGCTTCAAAGTAACCGTCTCGCTCATTTACAACCGCAGGAATCCCCGCTTGACGCATGGCTTCTACGGCACGCGTCCCCCAACCCGCCAAGGATCTGCGCAAAATAGCAAAGTCTCGCCACTCGATTTGACGGAATGTGCCATCTGGATTTTGCACCTGTTTCTTAGCAGCATGGATTTCCTTGATTTTTTGAATGATGAAATCTAACTCACGCTCGTTGTTTTCAGGGTCATCCCCTTCATCTTCGTCACTTTCACTAGCACCAAGGGTATCCTTACTCACATCTAAGAGCTGCAATTCCACGTCGCCTCCAACCCAATCCTCTGGTGCATCCTCTACGATGCGGCCAGGAATGAGCGATTCAGCCTCTGTATAATTAAGCTCTGCCGCGTCTTCCGTCATGATTTGATAGAACAAAAAGTTCGTAGCAGCCAAAATATTTGCATCAGATCGGAAGTTTTTCGCCAAGTCGATACGTCGTTCTACCGCATCAGTACCACCGTAAGTATTGTACTTCTCCATAAATAAAGAACTGTCGGCCATACGAAAGCTATAAATAGCCTGCTTCACGTCCCCCACGTAGAACCTATTATCGACGCGAGAAATCAAGTTGATAATCGTCTCTTGTACGCCATTCGTATCTTGGTATTCGTCGACCATGATTTCTTTGAAAGTGTCTTGCAGTTCCTTTGCCACTTCAGATGGCTGAGGGTCATCCTCTGTGCCAGGTTCAACGAGAAGCGCCAAGCATAGATGCTCAAGATCGCTGAAATCCATGATGCCTTGCTCTTGCTTCATGTCTCTATAGGCTTTATGAAAAGCAATCGTCAGCTCTACAAGGCCTTCTATGATTGGATATTGAGCCTTAAACTGCTCTTGCAAGATAGCTTCCGGAACGGTGAATATAGCGGTTTGCATGGCTTTGAGGTCATCTTTATTTTGACCACCTAAAGATTTAAACTCTGCTACCAACATAGGGTCATAAGCTTGTGCCTCTTTTGAACCCATACGGAATTGATTCTTAATAAAGGTATCCATATGCTTACAAGCATCGCCCATATCATTCCAAGATTGAGCTGCTGAAAGCATACTTAGCGCAGCCAGTTGATTATCGTATATATTTTGCCACTTATGAGGACCTACGGGATCAAGTAAAATTTGCTCCATCCGCTCTAAGCGCTCCCGAATACGGTCGATAACAGCTAAATGATTCGACCACATATATTCGCCCCACATCGTATCACTAGGGTTTATGGTCATCGCCTCTTTATAAGGCTCTAAGGCTTTGCGTAGCCATCCATCAGGATTAGCAAGGGACATGGCGTAGTTATATAAGGACATAATCTTTGCCGTTAAGCCCGCATCGGATTTATCGTCGCTGAAGAAGTCCGCTAGCTCATAGATATTATAAAGGCCCTCTTCATAAGACTTAGTTAATAAATCGGCTAATACCTCTTGTTGTAACAACGCCATTTCTGCTTCATTGCCGATACGAGCCGTTGGATTAATATCGAGCTTGTAGAAATAGGACCGGATTACCCATTGGCAAAAGGAGTGCAATGTAGAAATATGAGCAGACGGCAATAGATTGAGCTGTCGTTCAAGGCGTTCTTGCATTGCTGCATCCTCAGTGGATTCCATGGCTTTAGCCAAGGCAAGCCCAATACGAGCACTCATCTCTTGAGCTGCAGCCTTTGTGAAAGTTACAACCATGAGTTCTTGAACCGATAAGGGATTATCCATATCTTTAAGACGCGTAATAATACGCTCTACGAGAACTGCTGTTTTACCAGAGCCGGCCGCAGCCGCAACAAGTAAGGTCTGATTATCTAAGGAGGAGTCCTTAGGTGCTATGATGGCAGACTCCTGCTCTGGCGTCCATTTAACACCCATGGTTTTCACCTCCTTCGCTACTATTATTTCCGTCATTATTGTTATTTTTTTCGTTGCTGTTATTTCTGTCGTTACAGTTGTTTCCGTTGTTTCCGTCGCTTAAGATTTCTTTCATCCGTTCTAATGCATCATCTTCAGACAATCTAGACAAATAATTATATCGATTACGGCTAGAGTCAAAGCGACATACCGTTCTATAATCGCAGTATGTACAAGGTCTAAAGCCATTTAATTGATATGGCTTAATCGGAAACTGTCCTTCCCCAATATGACGGCCCGTCTCAGCCATCACGTGATTTGTATAACGGCACATTACATCAAACTCACCAGTACTCTTAACCTTACGCAAATCTCTGCTGGAAATGGTTTGATCTTTCTTCGTAGCAATTGGCACATAAGGGCCTCGTTTAGAACCATAGGATAAAAACTTATTGTCAATATGCGTCAATAACTCAATATCATCGGAGAAATACCCACTGTTTTGCCAAGCATCACTTTCATTAGCCAACGAAACGGCATCTTCATAAGATATAGGCGTATCAGCAGGGATTTTAGGGTTCTTCACGTAGGAATAAACCACGGCTGCCGGCGACATAGAGGTGCCATGCGTTTTATCGTAAGCGGATTCTAAGGCCAATAGATAGGTCATGAGTTGCAGTTTAAGGCCGTAGTACACATCTTGGGCCGTCACATGAGCGCCACCCGATTTGTAGTCGATAACCATGCCATAGATTTGACCATCCCGCGTATATTCGTCGATGCGGTCAATTTGACCGATGAGGCGCAAGTAGCGGTCTTCACCAAGAGGGACTCGAATAGAATCCCAACCACCTTGACGACCAAAGTCTTGCTCTAAATACTTCGTATCAAAATCACTGCGCTTAGACCATTCTACGAGGCGGTCTACCGTCACATGCAATGTTCTCTGTACACGTTGCTCGATGGCCTTTTGGTAGGCATCGCTCGTTTCTTCACCTAGTTGATTCTCTTGTAAGATTTCGTCTGCCACGGCGCGACATAGATTTTCTTGTTCCTCTTCGTCAAGGTCACGCCATTGCTTGTTGTTTTCTAATAGATAATTTCCTAAGCGCTCTAAATTAGCATGTAGGAACGTACCAATTTCAGGAGCTCCAAAGGAGCGCACTGGACGTGGCTCTAGTTTCAAACCATATTGAGCATAGAACTTAAACGGACATTGTTGGTATCGTTCAAGGCGCGTCACAGAACCAGACATATAGCCTTTAGACAAGAACAACCCATTTACTAAATCCTGCGTAATGACAGGCACATCGTTGTTATCTCGAATGCCACGTGACACCTCCGCTAAACGAGGACGATAGGCTTCGCTTTCACGAGCCCAGTTATAGAGGCCCCACCAAAGAGGATTGACCTCAAGTCCGCTAAAGAGAGCACCCCAGCGCTCGGATAATAAGGATAGACTTTGAAGTGGGCGCCACACGTAATCCGCCTCTGTATCAGGCGCGATGGTTAGTGGTATATCTACAGTTTCCCCTACATAACCAAGAGATTCTAATCGCTTCACAATAAGAGATGGTTCAAGGCCTGTACCATCCTCACCAGAACCAGCATAGGACAGAGTTAACGAGTCAGATGCCCGCGTCATGGCGAGGTATAATAGAAAATTCTCGTTGAAAGCCTTCGGCAAGGCACCTTCTGCTAAGGTAATGCCTGCATCGGCCAATTCTTGACGCTCCTTATCCTTGATGAGTCCTTCATCGCCCATACTTTGAGGGAACACACCTTGGTTGAGGCCCATTACAAATACCTTAGGCCACCACTGGCTGTAACCACGTTCGATAGTGGTGATTACCACATGATCTAAAGACGGCGGAATCATAGAATAATTGACATCACTCAAACCTTCTTCGAGAAGTAACATCATTTCATCCAAGGTCAATATTTCGTCCTTCATAACCATAGAAATTTCATCTATAAAGGAAAGGACCGCATTATACATCTGTTCATGACTAGCTTTGGATTCTTGATCACCTACAGTTTCTGCGTCCTTCGCCCATTCATAGAGGCGCTCTGGCACTTGCAATATTTCTAACAACCCATATAATTGGGCTCCCCATTCTGCGCCCGTATGTCCATCACTATGAGCTGCAAAATCAAACCACGGAGATAGAACATCCATGATGGTTTGTCTTGCTTTGTTAACACGTGCTCTGCGTGGTGCATCTACGTGGCTTTCTTCATCTTGCCCCTCATAAAAGCCTCGTAGGTACGGCCAGCTTTCACGTTCCCATTTATAATGGTCGATACCAAACTCAAGAACGTAGTTCTCTAACTCATCTACAGCCTCACGAGTAAGCGGCATCAAGTCCGTCTTGAGCAAGAGGAACATGCTATCTCGACTATAGTTATGACGCACGATATCAAATAGGGCCGTCAATAGCTCGCCTAATGGATGGTTTTTCATAGGACGTTGACGGTCGATAAAGTGCGGAATACCGTAGCGAGTAAAGACTTTTTCTAAAGTGTCACCATAGGTTTCAGACTCGCGGAGCATGATACATACATCTCGGTAACGAGCCTCTTCAGATGATTCTACATAGGCTAAAATGTGACGAGCCACAGCATCTGCTTCGCGTTCCCGGTTATAGCCGCGAATAAGCGGAATCGTTTCATCTGTAGAGTTTTTCTTACTAGGACTAGCAAAGTAATTAGACTCTAGAGCTTGAACGATTTGAGGGCCTCGTTTTCCCTCAAAGCCAACCCAGTTGATACTAGAGCCATAACGAGCGACTAAGGTGTCGTAAATCTCTAAAGGGCGGCTGAAGAGATGCTCCCCTCGACGAGCTAGATTTAACGTCTTTGGATCCATCGGTAAATCGATAGTAATAACGGCCTCCTTCGCCAAGTCAAACAAGGTATAAATCAACTCATAGTGAGTCGGTGTAAACCAATGGAAACCATCGATAAAGACGTGGCTATTCTCCATGAGAGGAGATTGTGGCAAAGCCTCTACGATTTCCATGATAGGATCGATGTCGCGCTCCCCATGGCGACTGAGTTCCTCTTCATAGGCAGCCATACAAATAGCTAGCTCGCGCAATTTCTTTTGTAATACTTTATTTTTAACAGATTCTGCCCCTCGTTCTAAGTCAGCAGGGCCTACACGGAAGGCGCGAAATTCAGAAAAGAGTTGTTGCAATACAGAGGAAAACTCAGGTCGCTTTGTGGCCTGTTCTAACAACCCCAGTTCCTTTTGCTTTCGTTTCATTACAAGGCGCAACAACATAGACCGGCCAAAGCTTGATAAACTTGATTGACCGACCCCTTTTGAGCCTATAGATTGATATACCTGATAACCCAAACGACCAAAGCCTACAACGCGAACCGTAGTAAAGCCTTTTTCAGGCATAAATTCAGCTAGCTCCCGTTCCACCCGATAGGTAGCAGGTTCAGGAACAAGCAAAATTATTGGTTCCCCTGGACAGTCTGTCATGACCTGACGTATGCGCTCATATACGGCACGTGTCTTGCCTGATCCAGCCCGTCCATAATAGACGCTAATACTCATGAGACCTCCCTAGTGAAACTTTCACCATCTCAATTGATATAATCCACAAATTTATATTGCTCATATCAGTTAACGCATTAGATATAGCACTACACAAATTAATTGTAGCACTATACGAATTAGATATAGCATTAAACGAAATTTTTCGATATAATAAATTACTATACTGATTATTATTATATAGTAATATGACATTCTATGGCTAATTGTACAATATTTGACTCATTTGATTATATTTATTTATAATTAAGATAATATTTTATATTTTATTTACAATTAGCATGAATTCCTATATAATACAAGTTAGTATCTGTGTTATTTGTAAAATCATGTATTTAGGAGTAAATTATTATGAACAAAAAACATTTAGCAACTGCTTTTGCAGTGTTTGCAGCGACAACGATGTCTTTCTCTGCTTTTGCTGCAACTATTGATGCTAATGCACGCGCTTACGAACGTGCTTCAGCAGAACAATATTCTTATCCTGCACCACAAGCGGCTACGCCAGCTTACCAAACTAGTTATGCTACAAGTGCACCACGCCCTGGCTACAAACCATTGCCAGCAGTGCCTTATACAGCAGGTGATATGGCTCAACAAATGCCTGTATCTAAAGAATTAGGTGATCCAATCTTTGTGGCACCACAAACAACAGCTGTAGGTCTTCAAATCATGGATCCTATCCCTACTGAAGCCCAACCTGTATACCAAGAAACTGTAAACTCCGTAACAGCTAATGGCAACGGCAGCTCCTACGTTTCTCGCTACAAAGCTAACCAATTGAACGCTTTCGACTTGTTGTTAAATGGTAAAACTTACACATATGACTTGCCTGCATACACTAACGGCTACCAAGTGAAAACTGCTAGCTCTTACAACCGTGCTGGCAACGGTGTTGCGAATGTATTCTCTACAAACGTAATCACTGAAGCAGTTGTAAACAACAACTCTTTGCGCATCACTGTAAACATGACTCAACCAACAGCTGTAGCAGCTGCTAAATTGCGTTCCATGCAACAATCTGGTCAAGTAGCAAGTGGTGAAGTAGCTGCATTGTTCGCTTACAATGAAAGCTATGATGGTGTAAAACAAGCAGCTCATTATGATATTTTTAACAACAACGGTCGTTACATCGTTGTTAAATCCGGTGCTGTAACTGTACCAAATGGTGCGCAACACCCTTATGCAACTGCATTATTCGCAGTAACCGAAGACACTGTAGCAGCTGTAACCGTATCTGGCAACACTGCTGAAGCTTCTGATTTAGTAAAAGGCACTGCATATGCAATCGCACAATCTGCTAAGGTGTCCAACAATAAAGTATCTACTAAATCTAAAAAATAATTCGTTACGAATTTAATTGTATCTGGTGAAAGCCCCCAACTTTCGCTAGCACAAAAGGCTATAAATCACTAACTCCCCCAATGAGGCAACTCATTAGGGGAGTTTTTATGTTCTTTATATTACAGTTGCATTATAGTCCCGTTACAGTCGTATTATAGTGCCGTTATAATCGCGTAAAGACCTCTAATGCCTTATACGCCATTAATCGATAACCGCGCTCGTTGGGGTGTACCTCTCCGGCAAAGACAATTTGTCCAATTTGATCCGCTTCAAACAAGGTGGTATAAAAATCTATGACCTTAATATTACGCGCCTCTGCATAGGCTTTTAGCTGTTCATTAACCTCTCGTACAACAAGATTCAATCCGTCCATATCGCTATCAATTTGAGTTTCTAAACCGATAATTACCGTCCCTTTTGTACTAGCCAGCTCAATAGCTTTCACCAAAGTCTTGTACACATAGGTACTATCTCGACCTTGTAAAATATCGTTAGTGCCACACATCAAGAAAATATGACGTGTTGGATCGGATACAGCAGTAACCGCCCAATTTTCAATATTATATATCATCCCCTGTACGGAGCAGCCATCTTCACCATAATTTGTAAAATTAACGTTCTCTATGGAAGCATCGCAGATTTCGACCCAACCGCGTCCATAGGGTACATCATAGCCACGCGTAATGCTATCGCCAAAACAGATGATTTCCATTTACATTCCTCCTGTAATATGACTCAATCATATAATAAAAGAACACCATACACAATATACATATTAATTACAAAAAGGACCCATTTTGAACTGCCCTCCAATTAGATACAATTTTTATTACGGATCCTTTTATATTATTTAAGACGAATAAAGAACAATGCGCATGCACCGATAATAGGTGCTATAGCGATAGACATCAAGGACATTTGGTAACTGCCCGTCATTACGAGGACATTGCCCAAGAGCAGTGGTGCCAAGAGAGCCCCAATTTGATTAAACAAGTTTACAAAGCCCGCTGTAGTGCCGCGTAAATGAGGTGCTGCCGATTGAACTACAAGAGCATTAGTCAACGCACTATGCATAAAGGCACCAATACCGAGGATTGGACCTGTTACAAAGAGCATGTTTGGATTTGCCGTACTTGCAAACAAGATTAAAGCGGGCGCAAATAAGAACATAACGAGCGCCGCTAAATGGTTCTTCTTAATTGGCAAAATATCAGATAAAATACCGATCGTTGGTTTCGCAATGAGCGCAGCCGTACCGAATACGCTCATGACTTGGCCTGCATAGATAGCAGTTACACCTAATTGTTTAACCATGTATAAGTTCGCCCATTGCGTTACGCCCCAAGTCGTACCTGTGGCGAAGAAGCCTGCAATAGCCAAGCAACGAATGTTACGATTAGAAATGATGTGCTTCAAGTTTTCTACTAAAGACGTTTGACCTACGCCAAGCTTAGCAGCCGCTTCAGAAGCCTCAGCTTCTCGTTGTGCGAGAATTTCTGCACTCGGCTTACGCACCGTGAAGTAACATAATACAAGTACTAACAATGGCAAGATTGCTGTAGCAAGGAATGCCGTTTGCCAGCCGTAATGTGTCGCCACATATGGTGCGTAAAGGTTTACCGTAGTAATACCAAAGGACGTACAGCTCATAAAGATACCTACGGCCGCACCCCGTTGATTCGGACCGAAGTGATCTCCGATAGCACTCAAGCAAGAAGCTTGTACAGGACCAGACATAACCCCTAATAAGAAGCGCAAACCCCAAGCCATGGTATAGTCTGTAATGGTACTCATCAAAGCCGTTACAGCGGCCATACCGATTAAACTAAACAATATGGTACGTCTGTAACCTATTTTATCCGCTAAAATACCACCTGGCAGTACCGTTAACGCATAACCAAAGTAAAAGGCCGAAATGTGTTGAGCCCCCATCTTAGCTGTGAAATGCAACGCCTCATTGAGGATAGGCATAACAGATGCCCAAGACAAGCGCATAACAAAGCTCAACAAGAACGTGAGCCACACACTAAGGAGAATTAAAATCTGAGTTCGCGAGAAACTAAGTCGATTCATACGAGCTCCTTTCTAAAGATTACCTAATAAATATATCGATAGCATACCATAGTGAATAAAGATTGAAAAGCCCTCTAGGCATAAACCTAGAGGGCTTTATTATGTGGCGGAGAGGGTGGGATTCGAACCCACGGCCCCTTGCGGAGTCACTGGTTTTCAAGACCAGCTCCTTAAACCACTCGGACACCTCTCCATAACGGTATTATTATATCAGATTGGCCGAATAATAAGCAATAATAGAATATAAGCAATCAAAAAAAGCTGACTCATGGCCAGCTTTTTTCATGTGTATTTAGTGCTTCCATATAGACTTATGGTCGCCATATATGTAGTGTTACCCTGTACAGTTGATATGAATTTGAAATTTCAACTGTTCATCACCATTAGAACAAGTCTTTTTTCCACATACCAAAGATAGCACCGGCAGAGCAAATAACAGAAATAACAACAACTTTCACAAAACCGTCTGGATCATCTTGGAACGGCAAGTGCACGTTTGTCCCCCACAAGCTAAATATGATGGTTGGCACCGCCATTGTAATAGTTAGGGTTGCCAACATTTTCATAACCATATTGAGGTTGTTAGAGATGATAGATGTGAAGGCGTTCATCATGTTCATCAAGATATTGGAATACATTTCAACCATCTCGATGGCCTGTTTATTCTCGATGATAACGTCCTCTAGTAGGTCCTCATCCTCTTCGTACATCTTGAGCAAATGTCTATAAGTGCTGTGACCACGCAAGCGCAATAGGCGTTCCATAACAGTTCCATTCGTACGCAACGCAGAGGTAAAGTATGTCATGGATTTCTGCAATTCCAATAGTTGGAAGAAGTCTTTATTCTTCGTCGTATGACGCAACTGAACTTCAATATCGTCGGTACGGCGGTTAATTTGTTGCAAGTAACGTAAAAACAATGTAGCTGTACGGTACAAGATTTGGAACAAGAACCGCGTCTTTTTATATGTATAGAATGTAGACAGTTGATTTGAAATGAACGGATATAACACTTCGGACTCTTCAAGACATACAGTAATAAAGAAGTCAGGCGTCAAAAAGATACCGAGCGGCACCGTATCGTACATATCATTGCCGCGAATCGCAGGAATGTTGATAACCACGAAAATATAATTATCCTCTAATTCCACGTGAGAACGTTCTTCCATATCGAGGGCGGTCTTTAAAACGTCCGTTGGAATTTCCGTCAAAATATTGATGAGGGACAACTCATCGGGGTCTGGGTTCACCAAATTTACCCAAGAACCTTTTGTGGCATCTGATACAGTGCAGTCTGAAACTAACTCTTCTTCTATGTGTTTGTACACCGTGATCATGCTATCCCTCCTTCCAACGAACATATAGTAATCATCTAATAAATTATATACTATTTTATAGCTATTATTCAATTCAATTGTGAAAGTTTTGTTTATGTAGTATATACATAAACCACTTTATGTCTATTAACAATGCACAATTGTATATGTTAAAAGCATCTCAAAACATCCTTTTATCAAATCTACCAAAAAATCTAGCGAGCACATAGATTAATAAAGCTGCTAAACTAAAAAATCCACCAAAAGATTAAACCACTAAAACTTACAGTGAGTAAGTATGCAAACAAATAATCAGCAATATATCATTAGGTTAAATCTTATAAAAATAACCTCTATACTAGCTTATCGCTAATATAGAGGTTATTTGTTTTATCCTACTCTGTCAAATCAGAATCATGTCATTTGTTATATTTCTGCATTAATCTATAAGATTACTTTCACCAAATTAACGGCGCAAGATACGAATAGAGTTCAAAATACAAAGAATGGATACGCCAGTATCACCGAATACCGCCCACCACATGGATGCATAGCCCATAAGGCCTAGCGCCATGATAAGAATTTTAACGGCAATAGCGAATACTACATTTTGCCAAGCAACACGCAATGTTGCTTTGGACAAGTCTAGGATATGTGCAATGGCAGTCAAAGATGGACGCATGAACACAACATCTGCCGCCTCGATAGCCGCATCAGCACCACTACCCATCGCGCCACCTACATCAGCACCTGCAAGTACTGGAGCATCGTTGATGCCATCCCCTACGAACATAGTTGGACCATATTCAGAGCGAATATCTTGTACAACAGACAATTTATCTTGAGGCAACAACTGAGCACGTACAGCACTTACGCCAGTTTCTTTAGCAATGTAATTTGCACTTGCTTCAGCATCACCTGTAAGCATAACAGTTTTAATATCTTGACCATTAAGATTAGCAATCGCTTCAGCAGAGTCTGGGCGAGCTTCATCGGCGATGATGATACGACCTAAGTATGTATTCCCTTCTGCGACAAGAACTTCTGTGCCATATTCAGCAGCTTCTGTTGGATAGCCTTGCACATTATAGCGTTCCATAAGACGACGGTTACCAATAAGTACTTGTTGACCATCTGCCATACCTACCATACCTTCACCAGCTAACTCTTGAACGAAATCAGAAGGTTCCACTGTAAGGCCTTGATCTTTTGCTTCAGACACGATGCTTGTTGCGATTGGATGTGTAGAAACGGCTTCGATAGCTGCCGCCATGGATAACAATTGACTGGAACTTACATGAGAGCCTACAGTTTCTACGCTGTGAACTTTGAACTCACCAGATGTGATAGTACCAGTTTTATCAAGAGCTACTGCTTTCACATTAGCCAACGCCTCGATAACTCGACCACCTTTTAATAAGATACCGTGTTTAGACGCATTGCCGATACCGGAGAAGAATGCAAGTGGCACGCTAAGCACCAATGCACATGGGCAAGAAATAACGAGGAATGTTAAGGCTGTGTAGATCCATTTATGCCATTCACCAGTAATAAGGGATGGGATGATAGCTACAGCCAATGCAAAAGCTACAACGATTGGTGTGTATACGCGAGCAAAACGAGTAATGAAACGGTCGATTTTAGGTTTAGAGGATGCTGCATTTTCCACGGCATCAAGAATTTTAGTAACCATGGATTCTTCAAGAACCTTATCTACACGCATTGTAATGCGACCAGATTCGTTGATACAACCAGACATAAGTTGAGTGCCAGGTACGGCGCGAACAGGTACAGGTTCACCTGTTACAGGTGCTGTATTAACGCGTGTTTCACCTTCAAGCACTGTGCCGTCTAGAGGAATTAAATCGCCAGGACGAACTTCGATAGTCCAGCCTACTTCAACCTTTTCAGGAGCCATAACTACGATTTCACCACCGCAGTCTGTATCTACAACGCGCACCTCTTGAGGACGCATATCGACAGCGTTCATGATTTCTGTACGACTACGATCAGTTGCTTTTTCTTCGAAGAACTCACCAATACGGTAAAACAAGATAACGCCTACTGCTTCAGGCAATGCGTCGATTGCAATGGCGCCCAATGTAGCGATAGACATCAAGAAGTTCTCATCAAATACTTGACCTTTTAAGATATTACGACCTGCGATACGCAATACTGGGAACGCAAGTAAGATATAGGCAATATAGTAAATTGGAGTCTCAATACTCTCTGGCAAGCTGATGGATGGGACAAAGGATGACAAAACTTCATAAAGCATGAATAACAAGCCTGCTACGATGACTGCAATTGTTACAGCATCACTACCGTGGTCGTGATCATGACCATGGTCATCCATAGTCGCTTTAGATTTACGTTCATAATCAGCTACTGTAACGCCCTCTTCGATGGCATCACAAATGTCTTGAATGTCACGTTTAAGAGCTTCGCGGTCTTCCCAAGAGCCGGTTAATTTTAATTGATGTGTAGCAAGTGTAAAATTGGCAGTCTCTACAACATCCATTTTACGGATACGATCTTCAATTTTTGCTGCGCAGTTCGGACAGTTCAAATCCTTCAACAATAATGTTTCTTCCATGATATCTCCTTTGATAATAGTGAAAGTTTCTATCCTGTATTATAAGTTAATTTATTGTCTATTTCTAATACTTATTAGACATATCTTGTTTCATATCTTGTTATATATGTTCCTAAACATTATTCATCAGATATTTTTATTTATATGAATATCTGTTCATATGTTTATATTACATTAAAGGAGATTAAATGTCAATACAAAATTATATTCACTATATATCAAATTTTATTTACTTTAGATCTAACTATATTCAGTTTATATCAAGTTTCGTTTTACCAAGAATTGATGTGCTACATCAGCTGGTAATTGATGTTCCGTTTCAACGGCATAATTCATCTTTGCCATCTCTTGATCTGTAATCGTATGATTTAAACTTTCTAATACAGGCCGCAGTTCGGGATGAGCGATTAACACTTCACTACGCACCACATTACCAGCCATATAGGATGGATATAAATGTTTATCATCTTGTAACACCGTAATTGGCGCCATACTTAATTGTCCATCAGTTGTAAATATCGGCATTGCATCCACCTCACCACGACTAATAGCCGTATATTTTAGTCCTATATCCATATCTTTAGTAGCTTTAAAGCTCATGCCATACACACGTTGTAATCCAGCATAGCCATCCTCACGGCCAAAGAAATCATATTCCCCTCCTAATGTTAGGGATGGTGCTATACGAGCAAGATCGGAATATGTTTTTACGCCATAACTCTGAGCGATTTCATTACGCACCCCTATGCCATAGGTATTATTAAAGCCGTACATGCCGACCCACTCAAAATTATATTTCTCTTTGTAGGCCTGTGAAAGCTCATTAAATAGGCTTTCATCATACGCATCTGTACGTTTCAGCACAGCAGACCAAGCCGTACCAGTATATTCAGGATATATATCAAATTGGCCAGAAAGCATAGCTGGTTGAATATTTGATGTACCACCACCTACACCTTCTGTAACCTCTACAGTTAAATCAGTCTGCTTCTCGATTAATTCTTTTAAAATATTCCCCAAAATAAGCTGTTCCGTCATAGGTTTCGTTGCAATATGAATAACATCGGTCTTCACATGACGGCAATACATAGCCCAGCCACCTATACCCATTGCAATTAGCGTCATAATCGAAACAAATATAATCGTATAACGCTTCATATGAGGGCTAATACGCGTTACTCTTTCACCTAGAGAAAATAGCGCATCAACCGTAATGGCTAATAGGGCAATCAGTAGACTACCTGCAATAGTCAAAGCACTTTGATTTGTTGTAATCCCCCTATAAATCGCCACACCTAAACCACCAGCACCAATAAAGGATGCAATACCCGTTAAGGCAATGGTCATAACGAGCATGGTCCGTATACCAGCCATAATGGTCGGCATAGCCAAAGGAATCTCTATATTCCACAAGCGTTGAATCCGCGTGAGTCCCAACGCAATTCCCGCTTCACACATGGCTTTATCAATCTGGTTAAGACCAGTAAATGTATTTCGTACCATCGGTAATAAAGCATATATAACCAATGCAATAATAGCGGTCGTATTACCAACACCGGATACATACAATAAGAGACCTAACATCGATATAGAAGGAATCGTATATAGGAAATTGACCATTACCATAACTGGCGCAGCTAGCCTTTTATATTCGTATATAAGAACACCCAACAATCCGCCGATAATGATCGCAACAACAGAAGCTAATACTGAAATTTCTATATGCTCCCATAATAGCTGGAGGAAAAAATCATAGCGATTTATAAGTAATGATATGACATCATGCATTACATACACCGCCTTTCTAAGTCAAGAAACACGAAAAATTATATAGGCATATTAGAGTCAATAAAATGCAAGAAATCTTTATCAAGCTATATTTACCCATGATACTATTGTATACCTAATTATTTCTTAACTCTAGTCTATTTACCATACACAGTAAAAGCCATCATTTATATTTATATATCATACAAGTTCAGCTCTTTAATATATCTGAAAGGAATAACAGTCCCTTGTACAGAGAGAATTTGTAATTGCTCACTAATCATATCAACAACGCCTATAAGCTCCGTATATTTTTGTTTGTTGTAATAAACAATTCGTACCCATTCCCCACAACGTACAGATTGTAAAACTGTATTTAACTCATCTATTTGATCCTCTGACAACTCTGCCCGATCTTCTTTTGGCCTTGCTACAGCAGTTAATAATGCTTCAAAGCCCCTCAATGCCGCAAAGGGCATAAATTGTTTTGCCCGTTGTAAACGAGACATACGATGTTTCATTAATGTATACCTCCCCTTATGCGACTAATCTATTCCCAATATATCCATTACACTATTTATTCCCCGTTATGCCCGCCTACCAAGGTATTTCTAAATCGCATAGTTCCTTCCTCCTGCAAGCTAGAGGCACGCAATATAGAATTCTTACCAAACTGTTCCTTAATGGATAGCATAGCCTCTTGTACCTGTCGCTCTTTTTCCTCTTCATTTGTAGTAAGAGTGCTAAATAGGTCCACCTCTTGAGGTATGGCGGATCGATTGACTAAATCCTCAAAGCTGACCCCTATACGCCGTATGAGCTCATTCTTATGGCAATGCTGCTCGTATAATTTAATAACCGCCGTCGTCAAGGTCTGTAGAGAATCTGTATACTGCTTAAGCTTTTTAGAACCTCCTGTAGAGCGCATCATTTCATTAGCATAGCCGATATGAACATAGATATGATTTGTAACCCCTTTAATTTGTAAAAGCTCTAACACCAAGGACTCTACCATTTCACGCATAGGCACGCATGCCTCTTCATAGGTATAATTGCGCAACAAAATCTGACTGTGCGAGATAGAGTGCTTAATGGGGCGATACGCATGGATATCCGCAATCGTACAAGGCTCACGGCCCCAAGCATGGTCAATGATGAGCTCTGCATTAATGCCAAACTCCTTGTACAACTTCGCTTCTGGAATCATGGTAATACCATGTAAATCATAAGCACCATACTTATGCAAACGATTAGCTATGCCCTTACCAATCTGCCATATATCGGTCAAGGGCTGATGATACCAAATTTTCTCTTTAAAAAGGCTTTCATCAAGATAACCTATAAAATCAGGTGCATGTTTCGCCAAAATATCGAGGGCAATCTTGGCGAGAAACAAATTCGTTCCAATCCCAACGGTGGCATAAATCTTCGTTGCCGCTAGCACCGCATCAAGCAACATCTGCGCCAACTGACGAGGCGTCTTTTTATATAATGGCAAATAAGGCGTGATATCGATGAAATACTCGTCGATAGAGTACACATGTACATCTTCGGGCGCCACATACTTGAGCAAGGTTCCATAAATCTCAGCAGATACCTGCATATACCGCTTCATATGTGGCTTCACCGTCAAATACTCAATATGCGGTGGAATCTGAAATAATCGGCTGCGATTTTTAACACCTAACTTTTTTAAGGCAGGAGAAATAGCCAACGTAATAGCCCCCTTGCCACGAGAACCATCGGCCACCACCAGAGGCGTCATAAACGGATCCAGTCCTAAATCGGCGCATTCTACAGACGCGTAAAAACACTTCAAATCAATACACATATACAGCCGATCCGTATCAGCTGAACCCATACAAACACCTCCCTAAACCGCTAAACAAGTAGCTTTTACAAAAATTAAGAACACAAGAATTTGTATGACTAGTATAACAAAAAAACAAAGTATTTTCAAACATATGTTTGTTTTTATGCTAGTAAATTTATAGAAAATAAAAGCACCTAACTCTAGATATATAATCTAATGTTAGATGCCATATGTTTAACAGACTATTAAAGATAGCTAATTTATTTCTATCAAAACAAACTTAATAACACTAATCCCCCTAATACAATTGAAACAGCGCCATACTCAATAGTTATCGTCACATTATCTATACTTACTTCTCCATTTTTTGCAAGCACACCTGTCGGACTAAATTGAACCATAGGTCCACTGGTTGGTGCAAAAGGAATATAAAACTCTACACTCTCAGCAGTATGAGTTTCACCATTCAAAATATACTTAATATCATAACCATAAATATATCTATCCGCACCAATCACTCTAAATGGTATTTCCTTTGTAACTCGTGGAAGTATAGACACAATCGTTACTGGAGTTCCATTGTGACGTAATAAAAATCGTTTGATAATTAAATACAACCCACTAATTATTAACCCAAGAGCCACACAAAAGAAGTAAAACACAAAAAACTCAGTACCTCTAACCATCATACGCTCCTCTCCCAACAATACAACGAAAACTATCGAGTGCCACTATATTGATGGGACACCTTCATATCTACAGTGATAAAAAGAAAGGACTATACTTATGCAGCGACATCAGGTCACGAGGAGCAAAGAAGTATAGTCCTTTCTTTTTAATTAAAATGTAGCTGTGTTATGGGGCCCCATCAATATAGGGCACCCCCACGATAGTTTTCATTATTGTTCCGGCCCTAAGTCTCGGAATTCTACGTCTCTAAATTGTGTTAATTCTCCAACGAATTGGAGTTCTACGGTACCGATGGAGCCATTACGATGTTTACGAATAAGGACTTCTGCATTGTCCCCTTTTTCGGAGTTTTCATCGTAATATTTATCGCGGTACAAGAAGATAACGATATCCGCATCTTGCTCGAGGGAACCAGATTCACGAAGGTCCGAAAGTACAGGCCGTTTATCTGGTCTGCTTTCAACACTACGAGATAACTGAGACAAAGCGATAACCGGTACGTTAAATTCACGAGCAATCAGTTTAAGATTACGAGAGATTTCGGACACCTCTTGTTGACGATTTTCACTGCCCTTACCAGCATTTCGACCTTGCATCAACTGAATATAATCGACGATAACGAGATCGAGGCCATGTTCCACCTTGAGACGGCGCAATTTAGAGCGCATATCTTGTACGGTAAGACCCGGCGTATCATCGATAAAGAGCTTGGATTTACTCATGCGATCCGCTGCGGCAATAACCTTTTCCCAGTCAGCAGGATCCATGTTCGCACGGCGCAATTTTTCAGAGCTCACACCTGCCACGGAGGACAAAATACGACCAACGAGCTGTTCCTTGCCCATTTCCAGGGAAAAGAACGCCACCGTCTTGTCGTACAACATCGTTACGTTTTGAGCGATGTTCAAGGTGAAAGCTGTTTTCCCCATCGCAGGACGAGCCGCTACGAGGATGAGGTCAGATTTTTGTAAGCCGTTGAAAATATGGTCCACATCTTTAAAGCCTGTTGGCACACCTGTAATAGCACCATCATGCTGTTGCAGTGCATTAAGTTTATCTAGATTAGATAAAACCACTTCACCAATAGCTGCAAAGGAGGATTCAGACTGAGTTTGACCGCTTACGTCTAGCACCATTTGCTCTGCCTTATTGAGGATTGCCGTCGGCTCATCTTCGCCAGCATACGTCATGCCTACGATTTTATTCCCTGCATCGATGAGGCGGCGCAACTGAGCTTTCTCGCTGATGATTTTCGCATGTTCCTCTACATTGTAGGAAACCGATTCATTCGCAAGAGATGTAATATAAGCAAGACCACCTACTGCATCAAGGCGCTTACGACGGTCTAGTTCTTCACCAACTGTGATAAAGTCAGCCGTCTTATTGGCATGCACGATTTCTAGAATAGCATCGTAAATAATACGATGTGCATCTCGGTAAAAATCTTCAGATTTAAGAATACTCGTCACCGTATCTACAACGGCACCCATATTGGATCCATTAGTTAATAAAGCCCCCAAAACGGCCTTTTCCGCATCTAGATTATGCGGTGGAATGCGTACATCCATGATAATCCCCTTCACACAACCACTATGGATAAAAGAATTCACCATACTCAAAGAGCATGGTGAATACTATTATTCGGCTACTACATTAACCTTGATAGTACTTGTAATTTCAGGATGAACACGAACTAATACGTCATGTACGCCCAATGTTTTCAATGGTTCTTTAATTTCGATTTTCTTTTTATCGATATCTACTTTGTATTGAGCTTTAGCAGCATCGGAAATATCTTTAGCAGTAACGGATCCGAATACACGGCCTTCTTCGCCCATACGAACTTTTACAGTTACTTCAACCTTAGTCAATTGAGTTGCCAAGATCTTAGCTTCGTCATTTGCAACGGCTTTATTATGAGCAATGGATTCTTGTTTTTGTTTCGCATTATTTACGTTAGTTGCTGTACCTTCAAGGCCGAGGCCTTTTTTGATCAATACATTACGACCATATGCGTCGCTAACTTCAACGATTTCGCCCTTTTTACCAACTTTTTTAACGTCTTCTAACAATACTACTTTCATTGTTGTTCCTCCTCTTGTTCTACGGAATGAAGCGCATCAAGAGCATGCTCCAAAATGGCCTGCTTCGCTTCCTCTATGGTCATACCTTGTAATTGAGCACCAGCCACAGTTCTATGACCGCCACCACCCAAGGCTTCCATTACAACTTGTACGTTCACCTTGCCTTTGGATCGAGCGCTGACGCCGATACCGCCATCATTTAGGGAATATAGTACAAAAGCTGCTTCAATATCTTCATTACTAATGAGCATGTCCGCACTTTGTGCAGCCAACGCCATCATATCCTTCAAACCTTCAGGCGCTACGGAAATAGCAATCCCTTCAGTACGACTTGCTTCAAATACCATTTTAGCACGCAATTGGATAGAATCGAAAGTTTCAATAAACAATTGTTTAACTCTGTCGATATCCGCTCCTGCACGGCGCAAAAATGCTGCAGCCTCAAAGGTACGCGCACCAGTTTGTTGAACAAAGTTCTTCGTATCTAATACGATACCTGCATAAATGCCTGTAGCTTCCGCTTTTGAAAGTTTCACAGGAACACCTGCATATTGTACAAGCTCTGTTACGAGCTCAGATGTAGACGATGCAGATGGTTCCAAATAGGTAAGTAATGGATTTTCTACAAAGTCCGCTGCACGACGGTGATGGTCGATAACGATGCGTCGTTCAGAAATTTCAAGCGCCTCTTGAGCCGCCACCATTTCCTGACGATGCGTATCACACACGACAGTGAGCGTATTCGCATCTACCCATACTCTTGCAGCTTCTGCAGTAATAATATTCTCTTTCCAGAACTCTGACTCGTTAAGAACATTCACCATTTTATCGATGGCGCTAGTTTCTTTTGAAAGCGCAATGCGCACGTCTTTACCAAGTGCTCGAGCAATGGCTGCTACACCGATAATGCCACCTAAGGCATCATAGTCTTCGCGCTGATGCCCCATGATAAGGATCTTATCAGAATCAATCATAAGCTCATGTATCGCTTGAGATACAACACGAGCACGAACGCGCGTATTCTTCTCAACGCCTGCCGTATTACCGCCAAAGAAGCGCGTACTTTCACCATCCATAATACACACTTGGTCACCACCGCGACCTAATGCAATATCTAAGGCTGCACGAGCACGGCCAGATACATCTTTCACAGAACCTACATTTTCACTAATACCAATAGAAATCGTAGCTGGTACTTGACGCGGAGAAGGTACTTTACGGATTCGTTCGAGCACTTTAAACCCGTCTTCCTCCATCTCATGAAGCGCACCACGAGAAATGGCAAAGGTATACATATCATCTTGGAAGTTACGAATAAAACCTTCGTAGCGGTCAATTTCATCCATGATGATATTATTTATATCTGTCCAAATACTAGTATACTCACGATCACTAAGACCTTTTGTCAATTCTTCGAGATTATCAATCTGAATCATGCCCCATACAGGCTGTCCCTCTTCCGCTTTAATACGGGCCTTTTCTAGGTCAGTAATGTCCTTAAAGTACAATGCCATCACTGCATGTTCCGCAAGTTCATCTTCACTATCAATATCTGATCGCGTATCCCGAGGATCGATAAATTTATAAATAATTTGGAAGTATCGATTTTCATATTTTTCCGTCATATATCCGGACTTACCCCAGATTTTATCGATACGGAAACCAGGCAACAAAGCAGACATTTTTTGGAGCTTATTCCAATCCACCTTAACCCAGTCAGCGAAAACACTATTATTCCACACCAATGTGCCTTGCTTATTAACAAGAACAATCCCCATTGGCAAATTTTGTAAAGCAAAATTAGAAGCTTGTGTGACGTTTTTCATCATCGCACTAAACTGTTCTCTTGCTAAACGACGCCGGTTATGAAGGGTATTATAATTAACCAAATACGCCGCTACTACAATGATTAATGCTAAAATTGCAATAGCCCAATTTAAATAGGCCAACAATAATAGCAATAATACGAGAACGGCAACAATGGTAATTTCTAAACCTTTCCATCTCCGTTGAAAGGATTTCATAACGGCCTCCTTTCTATTACTATTGACGCGCTTTGTAACGTGTCCGTAAATCTAAAAACATATCTATAACACCAAATATCGCTAGTGCTTGTCCAAAGAAGAAGGCATATACACCAAGTAATATCCACTTCAATTTATTACTCATGCGATAACTACTCATTAAATCTGCTAAAGCAGCAAAGCCATGAACAGAACACATAGAACTACCAAGAAGAACTAAATTATTACTAATAGTTGTAATCCATGAAGACTCCATATTAATATGTGGAGCGCCATAAATCCCAATGATACCAAGTGCATATAAACCAGCACTCCAAATAGGCATCTTCCATTCTTCAATCGGTAAAAATCGAGGTATGGAAATATGTAATCGCTTGCCTAACCATATAGATATCTGAATTGTTACATAACTATATGCTACTGCGGCTATTGCCACAGCTACAAAAAACATATCCTTCAAAGAAGCAGTAAGCTTATTCATTCTTTCTAAGAATAAATCCGCTTGCTCTTGTGTCATATTAGGATTTGTTTGTAACGCCTGTTCTGCTAATGTACGAGCTTGTTCAGTTATTTGAGTATCTATCATTGATAAGTCAATACCAGATATATATACTTGTGAAATTAGGCTAACTAATACAGCAATAAACATGGCAATACTAGGAAGTAGTAACCGTTTAATCGTTCCCAACGAAAGACGATTGCCTTCTCCAACCCCTACGCCTACAACAGAAAATAACCCTACGGCCAATCCATTCCATGGTCCGAATAACACTACTGACAAAAATGTAGTAATAACGGCTGCCGATATACTATACTTGCGGCCCCATTTTGTTCCAATTATTCCAATCGCTGCAGGCGTAACCAAAAATGCTAAAAAAGCGAAACCAGGCACATATACACTGATAGCACCTAGCATAACACCTATAGCACTAACAAACGCAGTTTCTACCATCGCTCTTGTATTTGTTTTATTCATAAATCACCATTCTTACATAAGAAGATATATTAATTGGTATCTTTTAATTATAACAGTTTAAAAGGGTAACTTCAAATACCCCATATAGTAGACAATTGCGATAGTGGTGCTATTTATAGTACTGGCAATACATATAAATAACGAAAAATAGGGAGCCACCTAAAGTAGCTCCTCATCTCATATTACCATATGTAATTGACGCATCATTTCAAATACATTCACATATGAAACATCAAAATGCTCACATATATCCGGTATTTTGACTTTCGTAGTGCTTGGTCCCGCTAAGGTTTCGTGGGTTACAACCACACCTCTGCGGACACTCGCATAAGCTATAAGCCAAGGATCCGCTTTAGCCAAAAAGCGATGTTTTTCTGCATCCTTATATTGTTGATTTGACATCACATATTCAGCGATATCTACATATGAATTTTGTATCTCATCATCATTTGTCGCTTCAGTAAATGTCAAATAATGAGTGTTAAACCAAGTAGATAACTCATCATTACCGCTCATAATTTCATTTTTAATGTGATCAATAGTTAAAATATTACCTCTACTGCGAGATATCAACTCATTCCAGAACGATGGAACAATATCAAACCCATAATAGCGGTTCTTTGCATCTATAAAGGTATTACTATCAAGAACATACATAGTTTTTTCTCCTAAAAACTATACTCATTCACATATTTTGTAAAAGTACTACCACGTAAGCCTAACAACTCATACGCATCTCGATACGCCAATTCACCTGCTCGAGCAGCTTTGACAACAGTACGACTAAAACTTTCACCCAACCGAGCGTGAGCAGTGACATAAAAATCCCCACCACCTCTTGTCTCTCGTTCAGGTAAGCTTTGTAATCGCTGATTAAAACGTTCCACTAGTCTATGATATTGAATTCGAGTAATATATCCATGCTCTAATGCTATACGATAGATAACATATTCACTCACCTTAAAACGCTTAGCTACGGTCTCATAATCCTCCAAATGTTCATTCCACACTGGAATAAATCGAGATTCCGGCACAAGAAATTCACCTGCAAAGCTGTTACAATACGGCTCAGAAGAGCTATCAGTAACGCCTTCCTCACCTAATAATATATGACAAAACTCATGAATAATCGTAAACAGCCTCCCATGATTCGAATCAGCTCCATTGATAAAAATAACAGGTGCATAAGAATCAATTAATGTAAACCCTCTAAACTCATCGACAGATAATTTACGTCTAGTGTTAGAGCCCACAATACCGTTAACAAATACAGTAACACCGATAGCCTCGATGCGTTCACGTATATATGTAAACGGATCTGCTATACCTATTTGCCAACCAGCCTCTATATTTAATAACGAATAAGCTTGATGCACAAGACTTCTGCTATCCATGTGTTTAGAAAAACCCCCTACATAAGATAACGCATCTATTCCTAAATTAAGCTTTCGATATTGACTCAACCAATCTTGGCGAATCTGCATATCATAAATAGTATCTCTTAACTCAGGACTATATGGCCTATCAGGGATTTCACCATTTAGTCTTCTAAAATCAGTAATCTCTTTATCCGATAACTGTGGAGGATTCTTTAAATAAATATACCCTAACGGTACATTGGAAAAAGTAGCTAATGCCTGTATTTGGCAAATTGTCGGATGCACACTGCCGGCAATCCACTCTCCATACTTTGGAAACCGCTTATAAAAAGCTTCATAACCTTTACCACTATATTTAGGTAACCAGTTTAAAATAGCTCCACTCACCGGAAACCGTCCGGACATACCCTCACCTCCCTTTCCCCTTTATTACTCTTCTACTAAATAATATTCGCTACTTATTATAAAATTCCTACTTTGATTACATTAATTTTACAATCATATACCAATGAAAAACAAGCAGTTGTTAAATAAATATTTTAACAACTGCTTGTCTTAATTATATCTATACGTCTTGAATAATTGGCAAGATCATAGGGCGACGACGAGTTTTATCATAGAAGAATTTACCCAATGCGTCACGTACGTTTTGCTTAATGGTTGTCCAGTCTTTGATGCGTTGCATTTCGCAATCTTCAAGAACTTGTTCTACACGGCGCTCCGCAGCAAGCATGAGTTCTTCTGCGTCACGAACATATACGAAACCACGAGATACGAGGTCTGGACCAGCTACGATAGTACCGGAAGCTTTATCCATCGCCATAACGACGATAACCATACCTTCTTGTGCCAATTGTTGACGGTCACGGATAACGATATTACCTACGTCACCAACACCAAGGCCATCAACGAAGATAGCGCCAGCTTGTACGCGGCCACCTTTGCGACCACCATCTTTATCGAATTCAAAGATTTGACCATTATCACCGATAAGGACTTTCTTAGGATCTACGCCCATGGCCACACCAAGTTCACCATGACGGCGCAACATGCGATACTCACCATGAACTGGGATAAAGTATTCCGGACGAACAAGGTTAAGCATTGTTTTAAGCTCTTCTTGGCTCGCATGACCAGATACGTGAATACCACGGTCTTTACCGTATACCACATTACAACCTAAACGAAGCAAGTTATCGATAGTTCTACCTACAGCACCTTCGTTGCCTGGAATTGGTGTAGCAGAAATGATAACAGTATCATTCGGTGCCAATTCTACAGTGCGATGGTTGCTTGTTGCCATACGGGACAAGCCTGCCATCGGTTCACCTTGAGAACCAGTCGTTAAGATCATGATTTGGTCATCTGTGTAGTTGTGCATTACATCAACGTCGATGATTGTATTTGGTGGAATATTCAAGTATCCGCGCTCTTGGGCAATTTCTGTAACATTGACCATGCTACGGCCCATAACTACAACCTTACGGTTGAACATAACCGCCGCATCAATAGCTTGTTGGATACGGGATACGTTGGATGCAAATGTTGCCAAAACAACGCGGCCTTTTGCTTCTCCAACAGCTTGTTTAATCGCAGGGCCTACGGAACTTTCAGAGCCGGTAGTACCTGGTTTTTCTACATTTGTAGAATCCGACAAGAGCGCTAATACGCCTTTGTTACCTAGCTCAGCAAATTTGTGCATATCCATCAAACGGCCATCAACAGGGGTTTGGTCAATTTTAAAGTCCCCTGTATGAAGAATTGTTCCGATTGGTGTATTAAAGTATACAGCGCAGGAGTCAGGAATGGAGTGATTTGTTTGGATAAAACCAACAGTCACTTGACCAATTTGAACTTCATCGCCGGCAGCAATCGTACGAAGACATTTTGGAGATACCTTATGTTCTTTAAACTTGCCTTCAATTAAGCCACAAACGAGATTTGTTGCATATACTGGGCAGCTGATTTCTTTCATTAGGTACGCCAAGGAGCCGATATGGTCCTCGTGACCATGAGTAATTACGACAGCTTTCACGCGATCCTTATTCTCGATGATATAGCTCATATCAGGAATAACGATATCTACGCCAAGCATATCTTCACTAGGGAATGCAAGCCCTGAATCAAGAACGATGATTTCGTCCTCATATTGGAAGATAGTCATATTTTTACCAATTTCACCAAGACCACCTAGTGGGATGATTTGGAATTTGCCCTTGTTGGCGCCATTTGGCGTACGACCAACTAATTCCACTTGTTCCTCTTGATTATTCCAACCTGTAGAACGGTTATTTGGGCGGTTATTATTGCGGTTCTGACCATTTTGACCATTGCGACCATTATTAGTACGCGTATTACGTGTATTTTCACCACGCGGTGCTCGAGTTTGGCGAGTTTTGCGTTCTTGACCTTCACCTTGTTCCGCATTGCGGCGTGTATTTGTACGGCGAGTCGTATTAGTACGGCCACTATTCGCACTTGTACGAGTATTTGTAGAACGGCGTTGGCGTGTTGCACCTTCACCAGCTGTTTGTTGGCGCGTACGACCTTCGCCAGCAGGGCGGCGTGTATTTGTACGGCGACGCGTTTGTTTTTGCTCGCCTTCAGTCGCAGCTGTAAGAGTAGCGTCTTTTGCTACTGTCGGTTCTGCTTTCACTTGCGCAGTAACCTGATTATCTGTTGTATTCACAGTTCCTCCTAAAATTTTGTTCATTAATTTATTTAACATAGTTTTTCTCACCTATCACTTGAATTGATCTATGCCACGAGGAAATGTCACACAAAGAAAAAGGCGCTATTATACTAGCGTCTCGTCAAATGGGCGCAAAAATGCGCTATCAAATTTTGCCGCTCCTAGTTTGTGTGCCATTTGCCGTAGCAAATGAGTATAGTGCACTATCAGATGCTTCAACCGCAAGAGACCTCTGTTTTTATCTCAATCCGATACGCAGTGCAATATAGTCCGATCTGTTTTGATGAAAGCCTCACTTTCATACGTTGTGCTCATTATAACATAAAAACAACATAAACAAAAGAGTTCTACGCTTGATTCATTAAAAGTAACATAAAATTTTACTACTACTTAAAAGGGCGGCTCAAATTGAACCGCCCCAAAGCATTTCATTATTTATCATCTGGCATACTTTTATAAAACCCTTCAATATGCCATTCTCTATTTTCTTCGACGAGAGATATGTAGCGTGTCATGTGCGCAGCCTCAACCGCACCATCTCCGGGTTTAGTGATTTGCAGATCCGCTTCGTAAATGATGCGTTTCATGCCGTTTATACGACTGATACGACTCGTGCCTAAGGACCCCACAACCACCTTCAGCGCCGACTTCATAGACTCCGTCCATTTCTGCTTTTCTACGGGATTCGTCTTAGCCTGATTGATAACATAGGTGAAGGCCTTATCATAGTTCTTTTCATTGACGGCATCAAAATAATCGTGTATCGCATCCCGTGCAGCTTCATCACTGCCTTGACCGACGATGATATTCGTAAACCATCCGCCCGGATCCAGTTCATTTTCCGGTCCCATATAACGAGACGAAACGCTGCATACCCAGATAGCACTCACCAGCAATGTAACGAGAATTCGAGTAGTGAAAGCGCTGCTCGTAGGCGATACTTTCATAATAGATGCCAACCGTTTATCGATAATGATGTTCCTCAACGCCTCACCATATTGATTAGCCTTCGGTTCGCCTTTCTTACACAGTAGAACAAATAGAATAATCGGTCCGATGAAAGGAATTAAGATTAAAAACAGATGGTCACTGCTTTTACCGGCATCATGAAGGCGACGGATACATAGAGAGCCCAACGGAATCAGCGAGACAAGACCGATGATTGTCAGTAACATCCATGCCAACAGGATTAAATAAATACCTGTATGAAGCACCACCGTAAGCCCATAAGAAAGGGCCAGAATTCCAGCGATAACTAAAATCCACATCAAAAAGAACCGCAAAAATTCCCCTCTGGACGCACGTCCATCTGAATTCGTAAATTTGCGGCCCACCACATAGAGAAATGTATCCTTGTAACTCAACTGATAATGCGCCAGCGGATAGATAATATCCCCTTCCGGTGCGATTCTCTCAACCTCCACCGCAGTCGTATACTGCCCGCAATGCGGACAGAACATGGCAGCCTCGTCACAATACTGACGGCAGGATTCACAATATCGTTTCATATGTAATACCTTCTATTTCAAAACTCTCTCTACGGCTTCAGCAAAACCTTCACGGTATAAATTAGCCCCACCGTTAGCCGGATGTCTAAGACCGATGGCTGAAAGGCCGAATCGCCCCATCGTGTCCGCCGATTTTTGACCGACAGCGAGCACGAGAGGCTTCGATCCACCTAATTCGGTGTGCAATGCCAACAGTCTTTTTGTATATTCCCAACCCAGCTGCTGCTCCGACTCGGTCGGCGTCCGATTAGTGAGCGGTTCTCCCGCCTTGTGAGGGTGAAAGGGGAATATATTCCACAGCAACGCATCGTACGGATCAATTTCCTGTTCGATGATAGCACTCCATACTACCGTATCCGTAGGCTCGTTGAACCCCTGTTCCTGTTGGGTCCGTTTCAGCATAGGGCTCACAGGAGAGCTGGTTCTTTGTAATGTAACAGGCGTTATCTGATGCGCCCGAATCGTTTTATGCTTATCCAGCAACATGCGCTCACAGGTAATGGCAATGCCCGAAAAGCGCCCACCTTGATATCCGACAGCCTCCGCCACCACAAAAATTTTGGAGCGTCCCAACCGCGGCAGCAAATACGCCATCAAATTGTTACGACGCACCTGAGCCGCATCAAAGTCAGGTCGAACAATTTCAAGATCAGGATTCACCTCACCCCATGGATTGTGAACAAGCTCTCCTCTATATTGACCGAGCCAGTCTACAAACTGCTGTACTTTTGCAATCTGATTCATATCAAACGAGGCCATATATTCATCAAAAGACATCTTTTTTTCTTTCTCTGATGCAAATAAGGACATAGGCTCTCCTCCAATTTATACTACCGAACCATATAATAAATAATGCTATATATCATGATTATCAATCCTTTATATACTGTATTTATACACTAAAGCCCATAATACAATCCATATATTACGATAGCCAATCATAATATGTGATACTATATCTGATAATCACGCACTACATAAAATGTTGCTGTTACTATATTTATAATAGCACCTATTTCTGAAAGTTTGATGCAAAATTAATATTCAAAATATCCACATACAACGGAATATAAAAAACTGTAATTTCAAAGCGACTTAAGATTCTCTACCATCAAAACAACAGGCCTCATATAACAGCCTTGATGGTAACGGACGATTCTACTAACTTTGAAACTACAGTTTTTGTTGGACTTCTATTGCTATCAATATATACAATATCACATTTATATATAAAACTCGATTTTGTCTTCTTTGGCGAGCTGGAATTGTTCAAATATATGATTTCGAATATTGACGAAGGACGCCGAGGTCCTGTCCGTCCTATCGATGAGATTGACGGGGATGATCGTTTGCACCCGTCCCGGATTAGCGGCGAGCACTACGACGCGGTCTGCAAGGACCACCGCCTCTTCGATATCATGCGTAACAAATACGACCGTTTTACCCTCTTCACGGCAGATGCGGGAGATTTCGTCCTGTAAATTAATGCGTGTCAACGCGTCGAGGGCCCCTAGCGGCTCGTCCATGAAGATAATATCCGGATCGACCGCCAGCGCCCGCGCAATGGAAACACGTTGCTGCATCCCGCCGGACAACTCCGCCGGATAGCGGTTCCGAGCATGGTCAAGCCCCACCATTTTCACGTATTTATCGATGATAGCAGGTCGCTCTTCCTTTGGTACATTCTTGCTTTCAAGACCCAGTTCAATATTGCTTTCCACCGTTCGCCACGGTAACAGTCCGTAATTCTGAAAAACCGTTACATACCGCAATTGAGGTGCTTTCACCTCTGCGCCATCAATGGTAATAGAACCCGAGGTAACGAGCTCAAAGCCTGCCATAGCATTTAAAAGCGTACTTTTACCGGATCCAGATGGACCTAAGAGACAAATAAATTCACCTCGTTCAATGTCCAAATTAATATTCTCAAGGATGGTGAGCGGTTCTCCATCTTTCATAAATTCCTTGTGTGCATTGCGCACCGAAATGTAACCCATGCGTCCACCTCCTATTCCTCAATGCCCCAACGTCTATAAATCCATTTTTCGATGAGGGATACGCCCCAATCGAGTAAAAGTCCCACAAAGCCAATCGTCAGAATCGCCACCATCAAAAGGTCGTTGCGCAAATTGTTCCGCATATCGATGATGAGGAATCCGAGCCCCGTCTGGGAACCTACCATTTCCCCCGTCACCAGGAATATCCACGCCGTACCAAGCGCGATGTGAAGTCCTGATGCAATACCAGGAAACACCGCGGGCAATACAATTTTAAATAACAACTCCGGCTGCTTGATACCAAAATTTCGAGCCACCTTGATGTATACGGGATCGATATTCTGAATCGCGGACACCGTGGACAATAGAACCGGGAAAAACGCCGCGATAAAGATGATAACGATAGCAGGCGCTTGACCGATACCGAAAAACAGAACGATAAACGGCAACCATGCTACCGGTGAAATAGGACGAATCACCTGAACGATAGGATTAATATAATTCCAAATGCCCTTATACCAACCTAAAATAAGGCCTAAAAACACACCGGCTACGACGGAAATGATATAGCCGATGAAAAAGCGCACCAAACTGTCCGCAATATCCTTGAACAATACGCCGTCCCCGATGAGTTCCCCGAAGCCGAGCAGCACCTTGTACGGCGTCGGCAACAAGGCTTCGTTAAATCCGCCGATGCGGACAACCAGCTCCCAAATCAGCCAGACCGCGATGAACGCGCCCGGCACATATGTGTATTTTTTCATGGTCTACCCCCTATGGCAATAGCGATGTATCTACAAACTCCGAATAACTCGGCACCTTTTTAATCAAATCGACATGAGTCATGTGATGCACGAGCGCATTATAACGATCCTCGGTGAGGGCCAAATCTCCAAAACCAATTACTTGCAAGGAACGCTCGATAACAGGATCCTTAAATTTCATATATTTCAAGGCAATCTCCTTTTGCGCCTTCGGATGCTCATCTAAATATGTACCTGCATCGAGATAGGCTTTTGTGAAAGCCTTCGCCAAGTCGTGGTGTTCATCGACAAATTGACCGTTGAACACGAGGGCGCAGCAGATATTGTCATGCCATAAGTGATCAGGGTCTTCAAAGACCTTCCCGGCGCCCATTTCTATGGCAAGAGAACCGAAAGGCTCAGCCACACTATACCCAGCGATTTGACCGACCGACAATGCGGACGGCATTTCAGGAGGACTCATCTCCACTATCTGTACATCCTTCTCACTAAGGCCTGCCCGTTCAAGCATAAGGTCTACGAGAATCTTTTGTGTAGATTGCTTATGAGGGATAGCAAAGGATTTGCCTTTCAAATCCTGTACAGAATTAATGTCGTTATTTACAACGATAATGTTGCCTTCCGTATGGCCTAATGCCGCTGCGCGCACATCAATTCCCTGTTCACGAGCCTTTACTCCGAGTTCAACGAGAACGGCTGCAGCGTCTACTTTACCGGTATTGAGCGCATCCATAAGTTCCGGCCAGGAACCATATTTAACAAGCTCTACATGGACTGGACCATCTGCTGTCTCCAGTTCCTTCGTAGCAAATACGGGTAGCGCATGAGTAATCGGCAAATACGCTACGCGTACAGTTTTTAATTCTTGGGCGGTCTTTGGTTTACTGTATTCATGATAACCATACGCCAACCCACTTACTATCAACAGCACGATAGCAATGATTAGATACCAAGTTTTCTTCATAATGTCCCCTCTTTCTACCTCACAACAAGGGGCGTTTCTGACTCATGTCACTTTTCGCATTTTTCTAAACCTTAGATGAAATAAGGCTTTAGAACACCTCGTCTTTTAAACTTAATATAACCTACTATAACAATATGTATTAATTATGTCAATAAATCACATCAATATTGTAGGTATTATTGCTTAGCTACGAAAAGTATCAATATAGATAGGATAATATTTAATTGAATAAGAATGTAAATAAGAATACCAAACTAATAGTCTGTAAAGGATCAACGCCAGTAAACCGTTCAGATAACATAAAGCCGCAAGATTCTAATTAATAACAAACAGCAAACAACTAATAAAAACCAGTAAGACGCTAATTAACAAAAACAGGTAGCATCCATTGGATACTACCTGTTTTAATATGTATTAACTTTTCACAATTATTTAAATAAAGTCTTTTTATTTAATACGTAAACTTCAGATGTACCTGCTTCACTAAATTCAGATACATGTGGATAAATAGAGGATTGACGGAAGTGCTTAATTTCACCTTTTGGAACAATTAACATAATCGGCTTACCAGATTCAATAGTCTTATTAAATTCCGCTTCACTTACTTGTTCCATGAGATATTTCTTCTGCCATTCAGCACTACGTTTTTTTAATTTATCTCGATCATCCCAGCGACTTTCATCACCATTAATTTTGATAACCTTATGACCCGTATAATACACAACAGCCGTACTATAGCCATTATAGTAATAGACATCCCCTTCATAGGAATCCACTACTGGAACAACATCAATATTACTACGCTGCTTAACAAATGGCTCTAAGCCTTCCATAACAACTATAGAAGATATAACCATCGTACCAAGTACAATAATTGTAACTAAACGATATCCTCGTTTCGTATACCATGTATAGAACATAGCCAATATTGCCATAGCAACCACGACATAGAGCAAGCAATAAAAACCCCATGGTGCAAAGAAAGAACCTGTTACATAAGCAATCCACAAAAGCAATGTGGGCCCCATAATAATCCATTTTAAGGCTCTAGATTTGCCTTTGCGAATAAGCTTCATAACACCCAAAGCACCAATAGCACTAAAAGGGACCAAGCTAACAAAGGTATATAGAGGATATTTTGTTGCCATCAAGGTGTAAAATAGCACAATTCCAACACCCCAGGTCATATTATAAATAAACCCTGTATGACGTTGTTTGAAACCATCGATTATGCCGTAAATAACAGCACCTGTCCACGGCATAGAGGCGCCAAGGAAGATAGCGAGGTAATACCACCATACGTTATCTTCCGGATGTTCCGATTGAGTAGCACGAGTCACATTGTGAAGCCCTAAGAAGCCATTGATAAAGTCTTGACCATGAACACTGTACATGTACACATACCACGGCAAACAAACTACACAAAAAGCTAAAATGCCACGCCAATCAAAGATAGCTTTCACCATAGACCAAGAACGATTAATGCCTGCAAAAACAAGTAAAATCATACCAGGCAACACAATGGCTACCGGACCTTTAGTGAGCACACCTAACGCAGCGAATACATAAGCTACAATCATGGCATATGGTTTTTGTTCCACAAGACCCTTGTAGGAGTAAATCATGACCATCAATGTCGTATAAAGGAGCACCATATCTGTAATAACGCCATGAGCTACGGTCCAGAACATGAGAGATGTGCCTAGAACGGATGCCCCAATGAGACCAAGCGCCCACTTACCGCTCATGGTACGCGTAGATTGATACATGGTCGCCACCGACAAAGCACCGAAAATAGCACTCGGTAGGCGCACCACCCAATCAGCAATTCCAAAGACTTTAAAGCCAAGAGCAATGAGCCAATAAATCATGATTGGTTTATCGTACCAATAAGTACCATAAATCTGCGGAGATAGCCAATCACCAGAAAGAACCATTTCCTTTGCCGTTAACGCATAATTAGATTCAACGGGATCTGTAACAGGCAACATATTATTGCCAAACATATAAAACACTAGCCACACAATAAATACGACTGGTGTTAATCGAGAGAGTTTCATAAGGGGTCTCCTTATCGACGATTACGATAGTATCTAAAGCCCAGTACTGCAGCTATAATGACAAATACAACGATCATACCAATCAAGAACTCATGATTGTACTCGATAAGGTCTTGCCAATTTTCACCAAGTACCTTGCCTAAGTAAACGAGCAAAATCGTCCAAGGAATCGTACCGAGTACCGTCCAGATGATGAAATGCCACATGGGATAGCGTGCCATTCCTGCCGGAAAGGAGATAAAGGTACGAACACCGGGTAAAAGTCGACCAAAAAATACAGCTACACCGCCATATTTATTAAACATCTTTTCTGCCAGTTCAAATTTATGTTCATTAAAAAATATATATTTACCATATTTCAATAATAAAGGGCGCCCACCATGCTCACCCATCCAGTAGGATACTATAGAACCAACAATCCCTGCTAAGATACCTACTACCATTGTCGTATGCATATCAAATATGCCTTGAGCTATCAAATACCCCGCAAACCCAAGTACGATTTCACTCGGAATAGGCACGTTAGCATTTTCTAGAACCATTGCAATAAACATGGCCGTATAGCCATATGTTTCCATAAACGAAATAATATATTCCACTATTTTACCTCACTAAAAATCCCCATCCGGGTTCTATAATGTACTTATTCTTGTACATCGTTTCGTAAAAGTTTCACCCAACCATTTGGTATACCATATATTTTACCATAATAAAGAGACCCTCACCACAAGTGGGGCCTCTTTAAGGTATAAACAGTATGCAATTTTCACAATAGCCTTTTTGCTATTGTGTACATCTCAGTAAAAATAGCTAACAATTAACTGGCTATACGGTACCTAGTCTCCTCTGTTTAAGCAAGACCATATGGTACACATATAGGACATGTTTCTTCACTACGAGGGCTTTGTAAAATATCCGCTTTAATACCGAACCACTCTGCTAAATTCTCTGGGGTCATCATCATATGCGGAGCTCCATCACCTACGATAGCACCCTCTTTAAGGGCAATAATGCGGTCGCTATAGCGCAAAGCTAGATTCAAATCATGGAGTACCATAACGACCATAATATTTCGTTCCCGCTGTGTGCGTTTAACCAGTTCCATCAATTCAATTTGATGACGACTGTCGAGATAGGTAGTCGGTTCATCGAGGAGTAAAATATTTGGTTCTTGAGCCAAACTTAATGAAAGCCATACGCGTTGCCGTTCACCGCCGGATAGTTCCCCTATGTGCCGATACCGATATTTCCATACATCTGTGCATTTCATCGCCTGCTCCACAGCAGCTAAATCCGCATCAGATAGTTCCTTAAAAATCGATACATACGGATTTCGTCCGGATCGAACCAACTGCTCAACTAACATTCCTTCAGGGGCTGTCGTAATTTGCGGTAACAAAGCTATATGGCGCGCTAATTCCTTTGTATTCCACGAATGTAAAGATTTTTCATCCAGCGATATGGTGCCTTGTTTTAGCTTAATAAGTCGAGCCAAAGCTTTCAAAAACGTTGATTTTCCTGAACCATTTGGACCGATGATAGATATTATTTCCGATTTATCAAAGACGATGGATTGATTTTCCAGTATCAATCGTTTTCCATAGCCTACCGTTATATTATCGATTGTTAACACGCTCATCTTCGCCCCACCCCTTTCAATAGATACAAGAAGAATGGAGCACCCAAAAAGCTCATCAGTACGCCTACAGGGATTTCACCAGGCGCAATCATCATGCGCGCCAAGGTATCGGCATAAACAATTAATATGCCGCCAAAGACCATGGACGTAGGAATCAAATAGCGATAGTCCACACCTACGATGAGACGCGCCACATGAGGCACGATAAGGCCTACAAAGCCCAACATTCCCGACACGCTCACCGCTGATGCGGCTAATAAAGAAGCTAATACGAGTAAGGACAATCGACATCTTTCAACATGCACACCTAAAGTGCGCGCCGTATCATCGCCTAAACTAAGCAATGTAAGCCATCTGATAGATATCATAGATCCAATAATTCCTATAGCCGTATAAGGCCAGATCATCATTACATCGTCCCAGCTGCGCCCTACAAAACCACCTGCCATCCAGCTCACCGTTCCTTGAACACGATCCGGATAAAACACGGATAGAATCGTATTAAATCCGCCGAAGAAAGCAGCTACCGCCACACCGGCCAAGATAAGGCGCAACGGATTGAGCCCACCTTGCCAAGAAATCCCGTAAACCAAAAACGATGCCACTAATGCACCAACAAAAGCACCAATAGGAACAAGCATAACGTAAGTAGGCATGAGAATCATGATGATCATAGCCGCCAAAGCACCGCCAGAGGTAATGCCGATAATTCCGGGATCCGCCAAAGGATTTCGCAAGATACCTTGTAAAATCACACCGGCTAAGGCAAGATTCATGCCAGCTAAAAAGCCCACTACAACACGTGGTAAGCGTATAGTCATGATAATTTGACCAATTTTCGATGTGTCGCCACCCGTTATGATTTGGTATAATTCGCCCCAAGTTAATGGAACGGCGCCCAGTTTCATACTCAGCAACACCCCTGCTATTAACAGAATCAGCGCAGCCACAAAAACGCATAAGCCACGACGTTCCTGCACATTAATGAGATTGTCCATATAACACCTTTTCCGCATATAATAACACTTGATCCATTCGAGCGGTCGGCACCGACGCAAACAACGGACCCGGCAAGACCTCTATATTCCCATTAGCAATAGCAGGTACATTCTGCCATGCCGGCGTTTTAAAAGCCTTTTTAAAAGCTGCTATATCTTTCTCACCGCTACTGCCATGATTAATCAAGATAACCTTGTCACAATCAAGAACGGCCATCGTCTCCAGATTAAGCGGAATATATCCATCCAAAGCATTCTCCGATACATCCTGCGGCAAATATACATCAGCCACATTTTTTGCCCCTAATCTTTGGAGAATATCTCCCACATATGTTTTACTGGAGGCTAGTTGGTAACTCGTAGGTGTCCCAAAAACGATGAGGACACGCGGTGCAGACTCATCTTTATGACGCTGTATGATTTCCGTTAGGATATCATTATATTTCTGGACCAACGCAGCCGCCTCCCTATCATGACCAGTCATAGTGCCCACATGTCGAATATGGTCCATGATGTCATCATAATTGGAGGATAAGTGGTAAAAGCTAGGAATATGATTCGCATTAAAAGCTTTGCGCAACGCCGTTTGAAACGGCATGGCAATGCCGATAACGAGATTCGGGTCGGACATAATAATTCGTTCAATACTTGGAGATACAGCACTATTCATATTCGGATACTGTGCAATTTTAGCCTGCACATCTGCCGGTAACTCCCTTGAATTTACTACGCCTACGGGGCTAACACCTAAAGTGATAAGCAATTCACTATCCGCCGAAGAAATAGATACTACACGACTTGCTATGTTTGGCAACGACACAATTTGCTTCGTATCATCTTCAATCTGAATAGCACCTGCCTCGCTGAATACCTCTCGCTTGCCTTCAAAGCTCATAACCGTAGTGAAAGTTCCCACAACGGCAACAAGCCCCAATAAACATAATAATGGCTTATTGATAATGATCACCTCGCAGATTACTTATGCAAGCTAAACCTCATACATTATAGTTTCAAATTAATGCCACTATATTACATACACCAATACATATGCATGTATTTCATTCATACATTAAGGCCTCAGCATTTCATGCGTACATTAATATCTCACTATTACATACGCAAGTTAAGGCCCATACGATAAGTAGCGCCATGAATATCCCGTAAGTCTTGTTTTTCGCCAAATATATTTTCAACCCCTACATACATGGATGCATTATCATTCAACTGACGAGTCACCATAACATTCCAAGTTTGAATGTTTTTCTTCTTCGGAATGCTGAGACGTGGGTTAACAACGATAGCATCAATGCCATCGAGGTAATTAATGTAATAATTACCCCAGAACGCGCCAGTCCAGCGACCTTGATGATAATTAACACCACCACTGAATACATGACGACCACGGTTTAACAGACGATTATGGGTAACGTCATTCTTCGCATCCAAATAAGTATAGTTACCGAATACATCCCATTTATCATTGAGTCTATGATTTACAGATAATTCCACACCTTGCAATACAGCACGAGGTAAATTGGAATACGAAACATAAATACGGCGATTTGCCATATCAATACGATTGGCACCGCTTTCAATATAATTTTTAATAACATTGTGGAAATAGGACGCCTTAACATTTGTCCGTTTCCAATCTTTTTCTACGGAGAAATCAAAGTTATAAGAGCTTTCAGGTTTCAAATTAGGATTACCTTGCAAATATATATCGAAAACCCCTAATCGCCCTCTTGGCACATTAGATGCCATAAGCCAATGATGATACATTTCCGTCATACCAGGGGTGGAGTAGCCTGCACCGTAGTTCATTTTAAAGCGAAGACTATCATTTGCTTTATAGGTAACACCAATCTTAGGCGACCAATGGCTATCAAATGCATTTGACGTATCATAGCGAACAGCAGGAATAATTACCCATTTACGACTAGGTTTCCATTGATGTTGCACAAAGTAACTACCGTAATTAATGGTTGCCTTACCCGCGGTATCTGTAATGCCTTCTCGAGTTCTTGACCATGCAATGGAGCCGTTATTAATACGTGTACTAATCGCTTCTTGACGACGGAATTGAACGCCATAAGTCAAGAGATTCTTCTTATCGATTGATGTGTTAACCTGTGCGTCTGTAATCCATTCTTTATTATAATATTCATCCCAAATGGATAGTTTTTTTATGCCACCCGTGCGCTTATATTGATCATAGGTGTCTTTATAATGATTGTAGTAAGACTGCACCATAAGCGATGACCGACCGCGACGACCATTCCAACGAAGGCCTGTGCTTGTAGTAGTCGTATTTTTATCAACCGATTGAGTTAATGAGCTACCCTTTTTCGTATTCATATCCAAGTCTTCAGTTTCTCGATCTATAAAGAAGGAAAATTTATCTCTTTTTCCCGCTTGATAAGATACGTCAAAATGAAGCGGTATCCGATCACCATGATAATTATTATCCGAGCCAGAATCATTATTACCCGCTATATTCCTGCGAATACCTGCACCGACCGATCCATTCCACTTTCCTTTTTGCCCACTACGAGCCAATACATTGAAGTTATATCCCGTCGCACTCGATGCATCACGGCGAGAGATTTCAGTATTAACCTCTACACTTGGCTTTCTGGATTGCTTTGTAATAATATTAATAACCCCACCGTTCGCCTCAGAACCATAAAGTGCACTCGACGGACCACGCGTTATTTCGATGCGTTCCACATTATCCATGCCTTGACGAAGCCAGCCCATGGCATTAGCTCTCGTTTTCGTCAACTCTCCCGTAACACGTCGTCCATCAATAAGAATTAATGTATGACGAGATTCGGCACCACGCATCGTAATATTTTGTCCACCGTGGGCATCGGTGCTGAAAGCAACGCCTGGCACACTTTGTAAGGCTTGCTCTAAATTACGATATTGGCGATCTTTAATTTCTTCTTGTGAAATAATCGTTGTCGCAATTGGCACATCGCGAACTAATGCCTCCGTACGAGTAGCGGTAACCGTAATATCTTTCATACGTCTCGACTGCTCATCACTCGTATTATTTTGAGATTCATTCATACTAACTACACTTGTAGAACTATTATTTTCTGCACCTACCACACCTGCAACAGACGTTAGATATACAACACACAATAGTGCTGCCCATGACTTTTTCATCACACACCTCCAGAAAATATATTAGGGCTCTAATAGTATAAAACGATATCTAATCTCAATTATATATTCATCAGGAATAACTATCAATATTATTTTATGTTATCAAAGTAATATATATACATATAAAAAAACTAGTATCCATAAAGATACTAGTTTTTCATTATACTTATAAATTATAGTGAATTGTGATATCTGCATATTGTTGTGTACCTGTAGAATTTTCAGCGCCACCCACACTATGAGCATATTCCCTAGCATGTTCTGATAATATAGGATCATCAGAATTAAGAACTTCCACACTGGCAACACTGCCACCTGGGGCAAAATAAATTCTTAGTGTTACATCACCTTGAATTCCCATAGCGTATGCATCTGTAGGGTAATTACTATTAATTGCACTTTGTAAATTACTCCAATATCCATCATAACTAAATGTGCCGCCACCACCGACATCTACTTCGGTGCCTCCTGTACCCTCACGATTGCTAAGCCCTTCTCCACTTCCTGTTGATGCATACCCAATTCCAGGACCTTCAGGCCCGACAAGTCCACTCCTCGTATTACTACCGACAGAAGATTGTTTAATAGTACCTGTTTCACCAGCACGCGCTTGTTGACTAGACGGACTTACATCACTTTTTGTAGGAACAGCAGAGTTCCCATTTTGTCCTCCGTGACCGGCTCCACCGTTATCAGGTTGAACTTTATTATTTTCCAATTCTTTTTGGTATTGAAGCTCATGAACCTTCTCTTCTTTAATCTGCTCTTTAATTTCTTCTACTTGTTTCTCCGCTTCCTGTTCCGTTAGAAAATTAATTTGTAACGATCCAGCCATCTGAGATTCGATATAATCAGAAAAAGAAATAAAAGCAACACCCACCGTAATAATACTTATAATGGTAGCAATAACAAAGGCTTTTTTATAGGTCATATGTGGATATTTCCACACATCTACATATTGTTTCGCCATAACATCACCTATTTATTAACAGTGGCAATACTAATACTTGCAGCGCCGGCTAATTTCATATCATCCATTAATTCCACAACCTTGCCATAACTCAAATCCTTGTCAGCACGAATAAGGAAGTTTTGATTTTTATTCTCTCCAATTTTGGCTTTCACAGAGCTAATTAGCTGTTCTTTCGTCACATATCCATCATCAATCATCAACTGCCCAGATTTTTCAAAATCAATTAAAACCGGGCGCAACTCAGCGGACTGCTGTGTTTTCGTTTTTGGTAGCATAATAGACAAGGATTGTTGTGGAATCGTATATATGGTGCTAATCATAAAAAATACGAGCAAGAAAAAGATGATATCAATCATAGGGATAATCATCAAAGTAGGCTTTTCTCCCTCCATACGGCTCATTCGTTTCATGCAGCATGCCCCCGATCATAAGAATCTAAGACACGAGAAAATGAATCTTCTAAACGAGATATTGTCATACGTACATGATGAGTAAACCCGGCATGAAAACACAATGCCACAATAGCCACGCAAAGACCAGAAGCAGTTGCGACAAGGGCTTCCCCCACACCACCGGTAATAGCAGTAGGTATCGCACCGTCAGCACCGAACACCTGAAAGGCACCGATCATCCCCGTTACAGTACCAAGCAATCCTAATAATGGTGCTATCGTAACAATGGTAGAGAGCCAATCAAGACCACGGGAAGCGTGCGTATAAACATGGGCCACCATATCCTCCATTTTGGATTGCAATACATTGCGATCATGACACTGTCCAAGCACGCGAGTCAGATTATACGAAATATTAGCTGTATATTTAGATTCTAAGCTAGTTAATAAGGATTGCCAATTTATTTCGCTCTCTTCTAATGCATCATTCAAAGCAAACATTTCCCGCTTCAATTGTCGATAATAAGCTATACGTTCTATCGCTATAGCTACGGTTATGATAAGTGCCACTAGTAGCGGCCACATAACAAATCCACCATGTAAGAATAATTCCCACGCCTCTTTCATCGTAAACCTCCTTTATTAACAGCTTAATTCTATAAACTTATTTTCTCCCCTACTAAACTAGTTTTAAATAAATCAAGTTGCGTCGAAACGATAATCAAAATCACTTAATAAGTCTACCATATCATACTATATTTTCCAACATCATATAAATACCAGTCATTATAAAGGATATTATAAATTATAAACCTGAAATAAATTTGAACTTACGTCTCAATTGCAACGCAAAAAGAGACCTTGCTTTGATCAAGGTCTCTTTTTATTAAATTATATTTCCACTAACAAAATCACATCGTACATAATCAGTACTATTGCAATTCAGTAGTTTGTGTCTTTACTTCACGAGCTGTAGTAAATGTTGCTAATTCTGCATCACCAGCACCAAGAATGACTTTGTTAGCCACTAACGCATTAGCCGCTGTTTTAGCATCTTGTAAAGTAATTCCAGCACGAGGAGCACTAATTGTGACTGATGTGCTTTTACCACCGACCGTAGAAAATGTAAGATATACAACGCGTTTTTCCGCCATGTGGGCGCCTCCTTTCACGTTTCATAAACAAGTTCATCGAATCTAGATAGGCTATAAACATGTTAGATTACAAATATGCCTATCTTCGATTCATATCAATAAGGATGGGAATGTGTGGACTTGCTATTTCTACACCTCTTTACGACTATGTGAGAATGTACGAAACCAGCAATAAAAATGTGTTTGGATCACCTAAAACAAAATGGTAGAAGCCCTACTCTTAATGTCCTAAGGATACTTCATTGACGCGGACCACATCGGACAAGCTGTGGTCATACAAGGCTGCTAGCGCATTACCAACGGTTTTCACATTATCGTCAGATGCTTCTTCTGCAACACGAGTATAGGTTACGTCTTTGTATTTCGGCGCATCTTCGGTACCGATGTTAAAACGCAACACCAATTTAGTGCGTTTAATGTTAGCCATCGTATCACCTCCTTTCACCCTCTTATATTCCTGAAGTCCTCATTCGACAACCCCTTTGCCGTTATTTAAGGTACTTATAGTGAAAGTAGCTGAACTCTGACTGTAATACTATGAATTGAAATAGAAAAAGACCTCTACCTAATGTTATCTAGAAGCTTATCAATCTAGATAACACCGGTAAAGGTCTATAAAGTGCTCTTACTACGAGTACTATCCATATACATATTATTCAGTTTTCAAAGCCAACATAAAGTCATATGCTTTAACAGCCGCTTCAGTGTCCACAAAATGTAGAGGATTTAACATACGACAGAATTTAAAAAGATATTCATGTCTACCCAGAATGTCTTTTATATGTAGCACTGTCTCACGGGCTGTACAGGCTGAGCTATAGCCATTCATCATAGCATATAGATAAGAAATAGGTAAATTATCCTCTCGAAAGAAGCTGTGAACAAAGATGAGTAAATCCCATCCTTGTGGTGTTAACTCAGGCCAACGGCGAGTATTCTCCCAATCGAGTAATGTGATCTTATCTAGTTCAGGCTCATATGTAATGTCGCGCATAGCAGGACGACCATGACTCAAACCATAATCATGCAAGCGACCCAATGTCTTGCCAAACATATAAAAAATATGACTTAACATATCTTGCAAACTATCATCCTCTGGATGTTGAGCAGGCAATTGGCTATAATATGTTAACGTTTTGCCACAATCTTCTGTAACAAAATAATGTTCTCTAAAACCAGCAATAACAGGAGCTACTGGTAATTGCGTATTCACAAAAGAAATCTTGTAAAACTCATAATCAAAAGAAGCTCTAGGTGCGGGCTTAATCCAACTAGAGCGATGGTTACTTATATCCTGTTTTACAAAGTACTGTTTGTTGTTAAAATCCACAGAAAAAACACGATGTTCTGTCTCTTGATCAATCATTCGATCGATATATTCTAATAGCATATCATTCATTATTTTCCCCCCGTATATACACTCTATAATGCTAATCACCCTCTCAAAGCATAATAACTAGTATTTCCAATATAATATCTCCCAAATTTATATTGTATAATCTAGTATATATAACATTATAATAATTTATGAATTACAACATATTAGCTATTACTCATATAAGTGTATACAATTTGTGTACTTATTATACTACAATTATCAATCGATATCAAAATCAAATTTATTTATAAAGTTAGTATTTTACTGTATTTATTTTACATTTATCGATTTATATATATTTCACGATTTATAATTCAGTACAATTAAATCCAAACCTATTACCATTAACATTACTAAAAATCTATTTATAGAAAAGAAGAACCCCCTAGCCTAAGCTAGGGGGTTCTTCTGGTAATTATGATAATAGGTTTAGATTCAGACTACTATATAGACCAACTCTGATCATGTCCAAATCAAACGAATTAACCTACAAATTTTGTCACTGCTGCAGTATCAGTTAAGTGACGTTTAGGCATACCCATTTCAGCAGGGGAAATGCCAAGAGCAAGACCTACTAATTGGGACATGTGCAAGATTGGCATATCTTTGCCGCCGCCTACAACTTCTTTAGCTTCTTTTTGGAACATATCAAGTTGCATTTGGCAAAGTGGGCAAGGAGTAACTACGCAATCTGCGCCTTCTGTAGCCGCATCTTTATTGATGGAGCCAGTCATTTGCATTACGGAATCATGTGCAGGGTATACTGCATGGAAACCGCAGCAATCAAGTTTGCGGGAGAAGTCGATTGGTGTAGCACCGATAGCAGAAATCAAATCTGCTAAGGATGTAGGCATTTGATAATCTTCGAAGCCCAATTCAGTTTGAGGGCGAAGAATATGGCAGCCATAGTATTCAGCTACACGTAAACCAGTTAACGGTTTAACAACTTTAGCTTTCAATTTATCCAAACCGTAATCGCGGATCAATACCCATAAGAAATGAGTAATATCAGTTGTACCGCGGTATTGTTTACCGATTTGAGCTAATTTTTTATTAACTTCGTTCTTTTCTTTTTCGTTTGCATCAAGTTCATTTTTAGCTTCACGAAGCATCAAAGTACAAGTATTACATACAGTTAAAAGGTTCAAACCTTTTTCTTCTGCCAATGCAATATTACGTGCATTTGTAGCAAGTGTAACTTCTGGAGCGATATCTTGAACGTGGGACGCACCACAGCAAGTCCAGCCGTCAAGTTCTTCCAACTCGATGCCTAATTTTTTAGCTACAGCAACTGTTGCTAAGTAGTCTTCTTTGGCAGCGCTTTCAAGAACGCAACCTGGGAAAAATGCGTATTTCATTATTTGCTTACCTCCTCAGCTGCTTTCATAAGTCTGCGAACACCATCAATACCGTTTACAGGTTTTTGAGGTACTACAAGTTCGAATGGATTGATTTTGCTGTGTTTCCACAAACGCAATGCATAGAATGCTTGTTTAGCGGAATCTACAACACCATCAGATTTCAAGCTCATAGAAACTTCTTTCAAACGACCAGTTTTGTAAAGGTCCTCTTTGAAAGCAACTGCATGGCGAACGCCTTTGCTGTTAGTAAGACCAGCTTTTGTAGCTTCTTTACGCAAGTTGGAAATATCTTGAGCAGGTTTTAAGTGTTTAGGGCAACGGGAGATACAGTTCATGCAGTGAACGCATTTCCAAAGGCCATTGTCGAATGCAGGTTGAATGTGAGCCATAGGTGCATCATCACGGCTATCCAATACGAAACGGTTAGCTTTTGTGAATACATATGGTTCTAAGAAGTCATCTTGACGTGCAGTCAATTTGTTACATTCAGACGCGCAGCAACCGCAAAGAATACATTCTGTACCAGCAACAAATTTTTTGAAGTCAGCTGGAGTTTGGCGAACGATTTTGTCCCCTTCGTTGAATTCAGCTTTAAGGAAAATCCAAGGAGCAACTGTTTTCAAACGATCAACTTTGGATTCCCAATCAACAACTAAATCACGGATAACACGGAAGTTGCCGATTGGAGCGATTGTCAATTCGTCTGTGCCATAACGTTCTGTTAATTCATCGATTTTAGATTCACAGCCGAGCATCGCTTCGCCATTTACACGAATGGAGCAAGCGCCGCAAACTGCGGAACGGCAAGCTGCCAAGAATGTCAAAGTTGGATCTTGAGTATCTTTAATTTTTTGAAGGCCCCAGAGGATTGTACGGTCAGGTTCGTAATCGAATTTGAAAGTCTGTACAAACGCGCGACCTTGTTGGTAACGGTGAATATGGTAGGTGATTTGTCTCATCTTAGTACTTCCTTTCTTGTGGTTCGTATTTAGTGAACACTACGTCGCGTTCTGTTAATTCGTATTGACCGTCAGCACCTAATTTGATCAAGGAATGTTTTAAGTATCTTTCATCATTACGTTTAGGATGGTCTTCACGAATATGAGCACCACGAGATTCACGGCGGTGTAAAGCGCCCATAGCAATAGCTTTTGCTACTGTTAACATGGAGCCAATTTCACAATAGTTTACGAATGCCATGTTGTAAGTACGTTCAGGGTCACCTACATAGCAAGTTTTATAATCTTCAATCAATTGTTCGATTTCTTTTAAGGCTTCAGTAATACCTTCTTCATTACGGAAGATACCTACTTTATTCCACATTGCATCAGCCAATGCATCGCGAATTTCTACAACCGGACGACCGCCTTCACGGGATGTTACTTCTGTGAAACGAGCTTCCCAAGCTTTTGCAGCTGCAGCAAGTTCCGCATCTACGTTAGGTTGTTCATGTGTTTCAGCATAATCAGCTGCGCCAGCACCGGATACTTTACCGAATACTACGCCGTCTGCCAAGGAGTTACCACCCAAGCGGTTCGCACCGTGGATGGAGATACAAGATGCTTCGCCAGAAGCGAACAAACCAGGCAATTCACATGCACAAGTTTTGTAATCCACTACGTCGATACCGCCCATTGTATAGTGACATGTAGGACGAATAGGTACCGGTTGAGTCAATGGATCGCAATGTTCGAAGCACATAGCTAAGTCGCGGATACCATGAAGTTTTTCGATAATAACTTCAGGGCCCAAGTGACGAAGGTCAGCTACTACATATGCGTTAAGGCCAGAACCGAAACCACGACCTGCAGCGATTTCATCTTCGATCGCTTTCGCTACAACGTCACGAGATGCCAATTCCATTTTGTTAGGCGCATATTTTTTCATGAAACGTTCGCCTTCAGCGTTAAGAAGGTAACCACCTTCACCACGAACCGCTTCGGACATCAAGATACCAGTACGACCAAGACCAGTTGGATGGAATTGGATCATTTCCATATCTTTCAAGCCGTTACCAGCGCGGAATGCTGCTGCCATACCATCGCCTGTGGAAAGGAATGGGTTTGTAGTACGAGTCCAGAAGATACGGCCTGCACCACCAGTAGACAAGATAATAGCTTTCGCTTTAATTTGTTCTACGCGACCTTCTTTCATGTTCCACACAACAGCGCCACCAACGTGACCTTCTGTAGATTTAACAAGATCTAAAAGATACCATTCTTGTAAGAAGTGTACGCCTTCTTTCAAGCATTGTTCGTAAGTTGTGTGCAAAATAACGTGACCAGTTTTATCCGCAGAGTAGCAAGTACGTGGATAGGATTGACCACCGAAGTTACGTTGCGCAATTTTATTCTCTTCAGTACGGGAGAATGGAGCACCCATGTGGTCCATTTCAAGTACGCCTTCTGGACAACGAGAGCAGAAGAATTCGATTGCATCTTGGTCGCCAAGATAGTCAGAACCTTTTACAGTATCGAAAGTATGAGTTTCAACTGTATCTTCAGCTGCAACGTTGTTCAAACATGCATTTACACCGCCTTGCGCCATTGCTGTTGCAGAGCGAGTTGGGAAAATTTTAGTAATAAGAGCTACTTTTAAGCCTTTGCGACGACCTACTTCAAGAGCCGCACGCATGCCGGCGCCACCGCTACCTACTACTAGAACATCAAACTGTTCCATAATGACCTCCTCATAACTACCTATTAATAAGAAACCTGTTAGACTATCTCATTTCAAAAACTTATAAAAATTTTTGATAACCTAATCATTTTTCTTTCAAGAAAAACCCCATACTTATGCGATTTTTCTTATTTCTTTACCTATAATTATAGAGAGCATTTCAGGTCATGTCTAAACCCTATTATGCATAATTAATTTTGATTAATCTAATTGATAATTTATTTCACTTAGCATTTTTAAGGTAAAAAGAGGAGTCAAAAAATTACCTATATGAATAATTTTTACAAGAAGTTAAGGATTTTACGAAAGTAGTTCGGTTCCGAAATTTTTCTATGTTTTTATTTCCTTTGGTATCTATAGAATTCGCATAAACACTAGCTTTTTAATTATTGCTAACCATTCCTAATAATTAATATCCATTAAATTCCTACTAAATTTACCTCGAATTTAATCATCGAAAATTATCGTATTTCTCCGTTCATAACAAGCATTTATTTCTGTGATAATAATTATCATAAGTTTTTTTAGTGATTTATCGCACATCATCTAAAATCGATAAAATCACCCTCATCTATGCGCATACGGCAATCTTCGATATAGTTAGATTTTATTCATTAGCAGAATTCATTAAGTTTCAGTCTTTCACCATTTTTAAGGCTTTCAAAAATGAAGAAACGTCTTGTAAACTCGCATGTACATTCATCTTTTGCTCATTACTATTGTATAAGGTATGATAATAGATAAATAAGTTATATAATATTATATATATAGTCACCTTATATGGTGTTGTGGCTTTCAAAAAAAAGAAAGTTTATATATATAATGACTATAATTAATGTAGTTGGAGAGCTATATTTTTAAATCATACATAAGGAGAACAGAGAATGAAAATTTTACTTGTAGAAGACGAAGAAATGCTGAATGGTATCACGGCTAAATATTTACGCGCAGAAAATATGACAGTTGATACATGCTTTAACGGGCAACAAGCGATCGATTACGTTAACACATCTAGCTATGACGTTATCGTAATGGATATTATGATGCCAATCCTCGATGGTATCAGTGCTCTTGCACAAATGCGTAACGACGGTAATACAACACCTGTATTGCTTTTAACAGCAAAGGATTCCTTACAAGATAAAGTTACAGGCCTTAACACTGGTGCAGATGATTATCTTGTAAAGCCTTTCGAGCTTGAAGAGTTAACCGCTCGTATTTATGCATTAGCTCGTCGTAATGCGCGTCATGCACAAAACGATATCCATGTAGGTCCACTTACCATCAATGTTCCTCAACGTACTGTTAAACGCGACGGCGAAACAATTACATTGACTGCAAAAGAATTCGACCTATTATTCTATTTAGCAAGTAACGAAAATATCGTATTATCTCGTCAACAAATCCTTGACCATGTTTGGGAATACGATTATGAAAGCTACTCTAACCTTATCGACGTATACATTAAAGATTTGCGCAAGAAAATTGATACTGATGAGAATGTAAAACTCATTCAAACGGTTCGTGGAGTAGGGTATGTCCTCAAAACAGAAAACTAATGATCCTCACCGAGATCTAGATACCATGTCTGGGGCAGCCGATTTATTTAATCGGCTGCCCCTAACCTTTAAAATTATGTCTTGGTATACCATCTTTTTGCTTATCATTTTGATGGTTGCATCCGCATGGATTTACGCATATACACATGAATCCGATAACAAAGAAGTGCGCGAACGCTTACAACAACAAGCGATGATTATGGCTACGGATATTCGCAAGTTTAAACCGTACCAAGATAATACATTCTTCTTTGTATCAACTCAAGACGGCTATATTATTAAAGGCGCCTTGCCAGATGGGTTTCCAAACCAAACAATCCTTTCCTTAGGCCAAGTTGGTGAAATTGCTGCTGGTGATGATACCTTCTACTACTACGATACACCGGTCAACGAACCGAACTATCGTGGTATTTTGCGTGCTGTTACAAAAGTAAAAACAGCCTCTAAAAAGACGGAAAACCTTTTATACAGCTTACTGTTAGGGAATATCATTTTCTTACTAATTTCCTCCCTAGGCGGTTATCTTTTCATCAAAAAAGGACTTAAACCGGTCCGAACCTTGACGAAAACAGCTAAAGTCATCGGTAAGAACAACGACTTGAGCCGTCGTATCGACATTCCTGCTCGCACAGCGAGAGATGAAATCTACGAACTAACTACAACATTTAACCGTATGATTTCAGGTCTTGAGGATTCTTCCAATCGTGAAAGACAATTTAGTTCTGACGTATCTCACGAGCTACGTACACCAATTGCCGTTATTAAAGCAGAAAGTGAATTTGCTTTAAAATACGGTCGTACGGAAGCAGATCTACGGGAAGGTTTAACACATATCTTAGAGCAAGCTAAATTCATGACTAACCTCGTAAGCCAACTGCTTGATGTAGCCCGCCTTGAAAATGCACAAGGTCTAAGCTTTGCACCTGTCAATGTATCATTGATGTTATCCAATATGGTCCACGACTATACAAGACTCTGTACAGAAAATACAGATAAACAGATTACGATTACATCTCATATTGAGCCTAATTTACATATGAATGCTCACGAAGTATCATTACGTCGAGCTATCACAAACCTAGTGGACAATGCCATTAAGTTTACAAACTCTACTATTGATATTTCGGCTAAACTCGTAGGCAGAGACTTAGTCATTACCGTAACAGATAATGGTATTGGCATCGAACCTGAAGCTCTGGATCATATTTGGGATCGTATGTATCAAACGGAACAATCGCGAAATAAAAAATCTAATCACGGTATAGGTTTAGGCCTCTACTTTGTAAATAAAGTTATTAACTTACACCATGGTACAGTAACGGCCACGAGTGAACCCCAAGTAAAAACTACATTTACCGTGCGATTACCGTACAATACAAGGGAAGAATAACATAAAAGGGACTGACCAATGGTCAGTCCCTTTTCTATATCAATTTTAATCCAAAAGCCCATAATGTAGAATTAATTAAACCATAAAAAACTAGCATATAGAAGCTCCTTCTATATGCTAGTTTTTGTGTATTTAATTTTAAAGCAACTTATTATAGATAATTAACTTTAGCCTACAAATTGTTGCCAAAACGGCATATATACATATTCTAAGAAAGTCCATACAAGCAGACCCGCTACAGCACCAACGATAGCACCATTAATGCGGATCCAGCTGAGATCGTCCTCCACCTTAGATTCAATAAAGTAAATAAATTTATCTGTACTGAGGCCACCTAATACTTGACGTATGATAGTTTCAATGAGGTCATACCCTTGTTCAAGTACATAGTCGCCAATATCGTGTAAGGTTTTTTCAATACGATTTCTAAGATCTTCTGATTGGCCGTATACATTCCATAATTCAAGAGCAATATTAACTAAAACCTGAGCCGGAGTTTCTCCGTTTTCATCCCCTACGAGCAATAGTTCTTCTATATAAGGGCATAAATGATTTTCGATAACAGATTCCCAGTCTTGTTCGCGAATCCAACGTTCCCACGCTTCATTAAGAGCATCGCAGACTTCATGATTCTCTTCAATATTACGAATTGGTTCTACCCATTGTCGCAACCAAGCAGTTCGTTCGGGGCTATTGGGCCGCTTCCAGCTTTCCAGCATCGCATAGGCCTCTTGTACAATAGCCTCTGCCATTTCTTGATAGTTTACTACATCGGTAGCTTCGGACATAGAAATAAGGAAATCAGACCAGAAGCCTTTTCGCTTTTTCTTATGTGCCTCTTCTGCTACGACAGCGGTAAGCCAGGTAACCATAGCCGGATGATTAATCCGTTCTTGAATCACGTTTAGAACTTGCACAACCATACTTTCATAGCGATTATGCTCACATAAATCGAGTAATACGTGTTTCAAAACGGGCACGAGAGAATGTTGTTGAAGCAATCCACGAATGCGTTTTGCCCCCCATTGTGCCCATTCTTCATTAGTTTGAGATTTCCATAAAAGGTGTAGTCCTTGATGAATCACAAGGCGTGCTGCTCGTTGCCCCTCAGGAGACAACAAGAACTTCTCAAACAATGGCACAAATTGCACATTTTTTAATAATACTTTACAACGCTCCTTGGTAAGCATCTTCGTCTCTACAAGTTTAATAACGCCATTAATGAGGCGATCTTTATTTCGAGGAATTAGCGCTGTATGATATGGGAAACCTAGTGGCTTACGGAATAATGCTGTTACAGCAAACCAGTCGGCCACACTGCCGATGAGGGCAGATTGAACAGCCCAGTACAACGGTTGATACCAACTTTCATAGCCAAAGAAAAATTGTCCTACAAAAGCAAAACAATACAATACGGCAGTCAAGCCTAAAATGCCATTAGCACGCTGTTTCAAGGTAAGGGATTTCAAATAACTAATCATTTGAGCACCCCCTCTACAATGATGGTCAAACCGTATAAGATGCCGCCAAGGACAGCCCCTATAAGGGAACCATTAATACGCACCATTTGAAGGTCATAGTACATTTTGCCGCGAACAATTTGAGTGATTTCATCAGGCGAATAGCGGGATAATTCTTGACCTACCACACTGTCGATGAGGGGGTTCAATTTCTGCAACCACGGAATACTACGCAACAAGAAGAACCGCTCAAAAGGCGCCTGCTTGTCTGGATTCAACAAAATTTCGGTACCGAGCACATTAAAGCGCTCCATAACGATGTCCATGAGGCGTTTCCAATCCAATGTATCCCCATCGATAAGTTTGCCTTCCCATTCTTCAAGAACCATTCTAATCCACTGATTTTTATGTTCTTCGATGAAAGCTTGCCACTCTGTATTAGTTTCCAAATTATTAAAAAAGCGAATGGCTTGGCCCCATACATAGCGCCCCAATGCAGAGTCAATAGATTCATTTTCCTTCAAGAATTGAACGGCTTTTTTCTGTACCGTTTCTACCAATCGTTCTGGTGAAAGTCCATCTCCGCCAAAGGCGATGGCCAATTCACGAAAGAAAGAATCCTTTGTATAAGTTTTCATAATGTCTAGCATGACGCGATACAAATACGGATATACCTGATTTGATGCGATAACACGCTGACATGTGCGGTTAAAATAAAGCCAAAACACGCTTGCTGTGTGACGTTCTAGCATACAACGGCCAAAGAGAATAACGAGGGGTGTTGCTTTCCAGTTTGTAACCCCCTTATAAATGGCCTTATTAATCTCTTGGCGCATCGGTTCAATATCCATATGAGATAAAACTTGATTCCCCACACCGTACAAGAGATTTCGAATTTGAACTTGTCCCATATCGCTCATGCCGTATTCAACGATACGGACCATAACGCGTTCTTTTTTGATAGCATAATACATCTGTGGCACGCGCAATAGCTCTTCGCTGAGCATAGTGCGACCTATCTGAATTAATCGTTCCTTACTGCGCGGCAAGATTGCCGTTTTGAAAGGAATGCCTAAAGGCTTCGTAAAGAGAGCCGTTACTGCATACCAGTCCGCGAGGCCACCTATCATAGCTGCCCCAGAGATATGCATGATAAAGGCCCAAAATGTATCATGTTGCTGCGGATATGAAATTAAAAATATAATAGCCATGACAACCAACAGGGTGGTTGCCACTGGTTTGGTTTTCATCATCACTTGATCCTAACTTACTCAATTACGCTTATAGACTGTTCCTATATAACGTAGTGACCTCGAGGTCTACGGACTTTCACAATTATATCTACAATCTAAAATGTAGCCTCATCGCCATCTTTTTGAGGTTCCCAAATCGGCACCTCCCCAAAGAGAGCTTTAAAGTACACAGACGGTGTCCATAATGGACCATTCAAATGCATTGGAATAAAGGCTTTATTCACCTGTACACGGCGCAAAAATTCAATACTACCCCATTCCATAGCGTCTTCCAAACGATTATCTACAGGGAACATCGCTACATCTACGGACAAACCATCTAATTCCTTGAACTCACGCCAAGCCATGCGCTTTGCATCCGCATTGTTTTCTGGCGTATCACCAAGCCAATGCCACCAATTAAGGTCTCCTGCATGGAAGATAGAGTCAGAGTCGATATTCGCCGTATTTGTCTTTACGTAAAAAGAACCACCTTCATCGGTGCTGCCATACATATGGATGCCTACATCATCTAATAGTGCATCTTGGCCAGGGCGCATGGTAATACATTTTTTTACCTTGCTTTCTAATGGCACATCTTGATGGCAAATATAGCGCGTTTGAGGCCCATCAAATTCCGTAATGGATGGGTTAAAGTGATCTCCATGAGTGTGACTTACGAAGAACCAAAGTTCACGCCCTCGTTTAGCCAACTGCCAAACAATATTATTAGGATCCTTATAATAATCAAACACATAGCAACGCTTACCATCCTCTACAAGGAATCCGCTATGCGCTAAAAAAGTAACATGTAACATTATTATCAATACCTCTAATTTATTGAGAATTTATATCATTCGTATTTTTTATTATACCATATTTTTCTAAATGCATGGCATAAACAAATGGCTATTCATGACACATATAAAGGACTTTTTTAAAGTCTTATCAAATATATAGTGCCCCATATGTATCATAATAAGGGCAGAAATGCCGCTGGCATTTCTTAGATGCGGCCAGCGGCTTTCATATAGTCGATATATTGGTTACCCCAGTTTTCAAGGGAAGCTAATACAGTTTTAAAACCAGCTCCCACTTCGGTAAGGCTATATTCAACCTTTGGTGGAATGGTTCCATATACTTCACGATGTACAAGGCCGTCATCTTCCATTTGGCGCAACGCTCTTGTAAGTGTAGCTTGTGTAATTGGATGTAATCTCCGCTCTAGTTCACGGAAGCGCACAGGACCTTCAGATAATTCATGCATAATCAACAAAGACCATTTACCAGCCAATAACTTTTGGCTCGTTGCAAAAGGACACCGCCCCACTAAATCATGAACATTTACAAGTTGCTCTGCCATTGTCATTCTCCTTATATATCTAGCTTAAGTAGCTTGTTATAACAAAATTAACATCTATAACTAAGCTACTCTTTATAGCTACACTACAATTTCTATTTCGGTATTAGAAATATTTCCACTTAATGTAGTTCAAATCATATCACAATTTTTTAGAATTGCAAGTATTTTATAGTATCATTTTTTAGGGTACAATAATTTTTGAAAATATTTTAATCAGTAAATATCACAATTCTATCATATTTGATAGTACCTATCTCAAATAATTCTACTATTCAAAATATTTGCACCAATATATAATAAACTCACTAACTAAATACAATTATCGGTTGGTGAATCAATAACTATTAGATTTAATCATCAACATTTATAGCTAAACAATTGTATCAATTTTACAGCATTAAACAGATTACACATTATCAATTGAAGGATTAGGTGATATTATGAAACGCATGCCTACACTATTCGTCGGTCACGGCAGCCCTATGATGGCTTTAGAACATACAGAAACAACAAATACTTTCAAACGTATAGGACAAAATATAATCAACAACTATGGCAAACCAAAAGCCATACTCGCCATCTCTGCTCATTGGTATGCAGATGGCACCTATGTTCAAAGCACAGAGAATCCAAAACAAATTTACGATATGTATGGATTTCCGCAAGAACTCTACGAAGTTGTATATCCTGCAAAGGGTGACAGCAATTTAACGAAAGAAGTACAAAAATTACTGGGTAACTCCGTTTCTATAAATGACACTTGGGGTATCGATCACGGCATGTGGACTGTGTTAGTTCACATGTTCCCTGATGCATCAATTCCAGTTGTCCAACTATCTATCAATAAATACCTAAGCCCAAAAGAAGCCTATCAATTAGGCGTAAAACTTCAGTCATTACGCGATGAAGGCTATCTTATTATGGGCAGCGGTAATATCGTTCATAATCTAAGACGCATAGAATGGGACAGTCCATCCGGCACCTCTGCCACAATTGAGTTTGACCAATACATTTCTAAGGCCGTCTTAGAAAACGATATAGATGCTATTGTTAATTACACTCGACATCCTCAGGCTAGCTATGCAGCACCTACACCAGATCACTACTTACCACTAATTTATATTATGGGCGCTAGTGAAGGTGCAAAACCGACTGTATTTAATCAAACCTATAGTTTGGGCTCCCTATCAATGACGGGATTTATCTTTGAGGATGAGCCTCAAAGCATACTTTAAGCTCATAAAGATACAAAAATCTCCTAGGAAATTTTTATTTCCTATTCACATAAAACCTTACATTACTATGTATAAACCAAAATAAAAAAATAAATATATATATATATTTATATACGCAAAAGAACCGCTAGTTACAAAAACTAGCGGTTCTTTTCTTTACCATACTAATGACTCTACTAAATGAGTTTTTTAATGAAAGCTTCCATTTCCATCGGTTTTACAACAGGTTCGAAGCGCCCTACCACATTACCTTTACGATCTATAACAAACTTAGTGAAGTTCCACTTTACCTCATCGTCCTTTAAATAATTAGGATCGATGCCATTGAGATAATCTGTAAGCATTTCAGTTTTATCACTAGGTGGGAAGCCTTGGAATGGTTGTTCTCGTATCATGTATTTGAAAAGGTCTAATGCACTTTCATCGCGTACATCTGCTTTCCCCATAACGGTAAAAGTAACACCGTAATTCAATTTGCAGAAAGATTGAATCTCGTTATTAGAACCAGGTTCTTCCTCTCCAAATTGATTAGAAGGAACCGCAATAATTTCTAAACCTTGCTCTTTGTACTGCTTATAAAGAGCCTCTAGTCCCTCATATTGGTGAGTAAATCCACATTTACTCGCCGTATTAACAATGATAAGAACTTTACCTTCATAAGTTTGTAAAGATTGTAATTCCCCAGACTTAGTAGGCAGGGAAAATTGATATACAGACATGGAATCTCCTAATTTAAATTAAAAATCTTTATTATACTTATAACGCACATCATAATCAAAGGCAGCTGTTCTATCAGCCGCCGTTTTCTGCCATTCTGTAGGTGCTGTACCATCTTTATCAAGGAAGAATCCAGAATCAAGGTAGCGAATAATAATATAGTTGGAATCCTTTTGATCAAATCCATTACCGCGGGAGAAGTCGATACCATGGCCTGTATTACGTGTTACGATAGCTTCCAACAAAGGCAACGTAATGGCATTCAACGTAATTTTCATATCACATTTGTCGAAAATCTTTTTAAAGAAAGAACTAGGTTTTTCTTCTTTATATACTAATAGTTTACTAATTGTACCATTAGATGCACACACTACGCGACGAATTTCATTAATAGGAATATCTACCTTACCATTTGAGATAACACCATTTTTAATGGTAATTTCTCGTTTACCCATGTAGGAGTAATCTAGTGGCAATTGAAGAGTATCTAAATTTGCAGGGAAGTCCGCAGTCAATTTATTTCGGACAAAAGCAGCAATGATTGCTTTTGTTTCACGAATATTGTGACCAGCATTAGATTCTGTACGGTCCGTATCTAAATCTTGACCTTCTATATTTTTCCAATTGTGGTCTCTAAATATAATCGAATAGTTACTATTTGAATTTAAATATCTTGTAAGATGAAGCTCATTTACGTCATCAAAATCAATGTCAGTTATCACCTGACCATTTGTATCTTTGCAGAGTACACCATTGTAACTAACCGTCAATATACGATCCGTACTTTCAAAAACAACAGGATTTGTGTCGAATACAGAAATCATAGCCCTCTCCTTTTCACGACTTCAAACATAACTACACCTGTATATATCAAGTGCATTTACTCAATATATTGATTAAATATATTAATCAAATATAACTAATTTAATCATACACCTTCTATATGTATTTACGCAAATGAGATATTTTCACCATATATAGTTACAAACTCATAATTTTTAAGATAACAAAAGACACCAACCATTCGATTGGTGTCTTTACTACATACAAGGAGCCATTTTGCAATAGCTCCTTGTCATTATACAGATGATATTATAATCTATTTCATGTCAAACAAAACAGAGTTTTCTAAGAAAATATGTTCATGCAGGCCTTCTTCTAAAGCTTTCATGGTCTTAAATACATACACATAAGTAGCACAGCCATCTGCTGGTGCTGTGTACTGGTTGGTCAATGCACTTAAGGATTCCAAAAGTACACCTGCAGCTTCGTGTTCAGCCCGAAGTTCTTCAAAGTCTACGGGTTTACCCGCTTTAAACTCAGGGAAGTCTACATGCTCTTCATGCCGGAAATGAGGTACAAGAGCGGATTTGAGTTGCAAAAAGGTTTGATAAATCTTTGTCAATTCCTCACCATGATGGTCATAATGTACATTTAGCAGTTTTGCCAACCCTTGGTCAATTTCATCAATCATATTTAATTGTTCTCTATGATAGGTATGAACAATGTAATCAATCAATTGGTCTTTAGAATAGCTAAGCACCTCTGCACGAGAAGATTTCTGAGCAACTTGTACATCATTTAGCATAGCAATGTATGCATCCACATCTTTACCTTTTTCTGCAATAGCCTCCGCTAAAGGATGTCCACCACCACAGCAAAAATCAATTCCATCTTTTGCTAATACATCCATTAACTCTGGATTTACTTTAACCGCATCAGCTACGGTCATGGATTTATTAATAGTCCCAAAACTCATAAGATACACCTCCAATGGTTTACGCCGATCTATTTTCTTGTAGTTATACTATACGGCCAACCATGGATTCTGTCTGTCGCAGTGGCTACGAATTTGAAAGTAACATGACAATAATGGTAACGCTGTAAGAAATAACATAGCGTGATGAATATAAAAATATATGGATATATGTTGAACATACAAAAAGCTGGCCTTATAGAGCCAGCTTTCAGCATATCAAAACATATATAACATATGTGTATATATAATTGTTTAGGCAGCTATTAAATGCTTTCAACAGCAGCGATAGCAGCAACGTCTACAACGTCTTGAGCAGAGCAGCCACGAGAAAGGTCATGAACTGGTTTAGCCAAGCCTTGAATCAATGGGCCAAGAGCATCAGCGCCGGAGAAGCGTTGTACCAATTTGTAACCAATGTTAGCAGCTTGAAGATCAGGGAAGATCAAGATGTTAGCTTTACCAGCTACGTTGGAGCCAGGAGCTTTCTTTTCTGCTACGGAAGGAACGATGGAAGCGTCCAATTGTAATTCGCCGTCAAATTTGAAATCAACGTTGCGTTCTTTCAAGATGTTAACAGCTTCAACCACTTTATCTACTTCTGGAGTGGAAGCGGAACCTTTTGTGGAGAAGGACAACATGGATACGCGAGGGTCAGCCATACCAACAACTTTGCGAGCTTTTTCTACAGTGGATTCTGCAATATCAGCCAATTGTTCGCTAGTTGGATTAGGCAATACGCCGCAGTCAGAGAATACTAGCATACCGTCGTCGCCATATTCTTTTTTGCTTGTGAACATGAACATGGAAGAAGATACAGTTTTAAGACCTGGTTTAGTACCTACAACTTGCAATGCAGCGCGCAATACGTTTGCTGTTGGGCAAGCGGAACCAGCAACCATGCCATCTACTGCGCCAAGGCGAACAAGCATAGCGCCGAAGAACAAGCAATCGCCTTTCATAGTTGCGTCAGCTTTTTCAGGAGTCATACCTTTTTTAGCGCGCAATTCTACGAATGTATCAACCATTTCTTGGTAACGATCGTAGTTAGCAGGATCGATGATTTCAGCACCTTCGATGGATACACCAACAGCTTTAACAGCCTCAGCGATTTCAGCAGGATTACCAACGAGTACAGGTGTTACAAAACCTTCTTTCAAAATAATTTCAGTTGCTTTCAATACGCGTTCATCTTTGTATTCTGGCAACACGATTTTTTTACCTAATGGTTTTACTTGGTCTTTTAATTTTTGAATTAAATCCACGATTTTTGCCTCCTTAACATTGGCTTTACGCCATATCAATACTATTATTATAGCAAGTTAACGACTCTCTAACAACCATTCTAAAACATTTCGTTGTTGAATTCCGTCGTAGTTGGCATTTTTATTTAGTTCATCTAAGGTGAGCAAAAACTTAGAGTATTGGTCTTGTACCGCCTCAAGCGGTGCTAGTTCTCGGCTCAAAGTATTAGAGTCAAGTACGGTCTCACTAACTTGATAATATTCGGTAATCCCCCCTTTTTGTGCTACAAAATCTATTTCACCCTTAGCCAGTTGCCCTACATATACGGTGTATCCTCGTCTAATGAGCTCTAGAAAAACGATATTTTCTAGTATATGACCTGTATCACGACTCGCATTCCCCACTAGCAAATTTCGTAATGTTACATCAACACTATAATACTTTGCATTGATACGTAGTAATTCTTTACCTCGTACGTCATAGCGATTTACCTTATATAACAACAAGCTATCCTGTAATCCTTGTAAATACCGTTCTACAGTTTTATTATCGATTTTTCGACCTGCACTAACGAGAGAGTTGGCTATTTTATTTGGTGAAAGTAAACTACCAACATTCGCCATAATATACCGCACTATATCTTGTAAAATTGTGACATCATTAATTTTCAATCGAGCCACAACATCATGCAATAACAAAGTATTATATAATCCACGTAAATATTCTTGAATATCAAAGTCTTCGCCCCCTAATTGCTGAGTATAAGGGAAGGAACTTTCACGAAGATAGGCCTCATAGGCAGGAATCAAAGAATACTGATTACCCTCATACTTGCTATGGTAAAACTCACTGAAGGACAATGGCAACATCTGAATTTCCACATATCGTCCAGTCAATAATGTGGCGATATCAGAAGACATAAAGTATGCATTGGAGCCCGTAATATATAAATCTGTGTTCTCTTTTACAAACAAGCTATCTACGACACGATGAAATTGATCTACATGCTGAATTTCATCAAGAAAAATGTAATTCGTTTCATTAGGCTGCATACGTTCTAAAATATATTGATACAACGCATGGTAATCTCGCAAATGCTCGTATTCCAATTCTTCAAAATTAATGGAAATAATCTGTTCAGGCTTCACATTATCTGCCAATAACTCATCTTTAAACAGCCTAAACAATGTAGATTTACCACAACGGCGTATGCCTGAAACGACCTTAATAATAGGCCGCTCTCGATTACGCCGTAAAAAATCTAGATATCCTTGGCGCTGAATTAACTTCATAAGGGCCTCCTCATCTATGTACCTTCTCATAGATGGAACCCATGTATTAGTACTATCAGATATCATATCACTTACCTAATAAATTTGGATTCCATTCCAACTTTATATTAATTTTATCATAAAGTTGGATTTCATTCCAAATTTTTATTATTTTAAGCATAAAATTGGATTAGATTCCTAAAGTTTTACTTTAAATTTAAACATACAGCACTTCAATTAATGTTTATCTATGAACTACATACCAATAATTGAACTCTTTACACATAATACGCTACAATAATAGAAACAAAATACGGATAGCCAAATGCCAATTTATATTCCTTATACACCCCTTTAGGAGGTCTTATGGCGAATACAGAGACAACGATCAATGCTGTTATACATCCAAAATACAATGACACACCTATAGACATAGAGAAAACAATTAAAGCCTTGGAACGCAATAATTTTGTAGTCCATTATTTCGAAACAGGTACTGAAGCTATTTCCTATTTAAAAGATCGTATTCAAAACAAACATGTAGCCATCGGAGACTCTCGCACATTACTAAAACTCAATGCTTATGAAGCCCTATCCGAAGTCAACGAAGATGTAACGGATATCCAACGTCCCCTTCCTGGTGAAAGCTTCCGCGACACCGCATTGCGCACCATGGGACGTGATGTATTTCTCACCTCTGTAAATGCTCTTGCTCAAACGGGGGAAATGGTCAATATTGATGGTACGGGTAATCGTGTTGCCGCCTCACTCTTTGGCTCTCAAGAAGTATTTTTTGTGCTAGGCATCAACAAAATTACGCCGGATTTAGCTTCCGCCATCTATCGTGCACGCAATGTGGCCGCTCCGCTCAACAGCAAAAAGAACAAAAAGAGCTCTCTCAATCCATGTGCCACATTAGAAGAGAAATGCTATGACTGTGGTTCTCCCGACCGCATATGTAATGCATTAACCATTTACTATAAAAAGATGCGCAATATGCAAACTATGGAAGTCATCATCATTAATGAATCTTTAGGCTTCTAATTGTTTGCGGCCCATTCAAAAAATCTTGTATATTCATTTCTCCAAGTCCATACACTACTCTATAAATTGTGGACCACCGAGGATCTACGGCACCACTTTCAAGATCACTAATATAAGATTGGGCTAAACCAGATTTATCTGCCAATTGATATTGAGTCATTCCCAATTGTCTGCGCCAAAGTAAAATCAATACACCAAGCTTGTGAACTTCTTGTCGAACTTGTAGATCTTGACAACATACGATAGGATTCATGCTAACCTCTATCTACTTTCTCCCTCAACACATATTTATGCCTTTACTATAAATCTGGGCTCAATCATTTCCTAGTAGTGGTTGAAAAACGATAACACAAAAGCCTTAACAAAAACTAATGTGTAAATCATTTTAGTTAAGGCTTTTGTACTATGCAGATTTCATTGCGTAGGATTTCATCATTTCGTGGAATTTTAGTATATATAAAAGTTATTATCATTAAAAATACAGATAACAAATCAAAAATACAGGTATTATCTATATATTGCAAATTTTATACAGTATTCATACATTATGCATACACTTGATTTATAAAATTACCTAGTTCTATCCATAATACAAGAAAACTATACGATATATAGTAAATGCGATATATTGTAAATACGCAATATTGTTAAAATACATTTAGGAATAATAAGTCTATTAACAATACAAAAGGACTATACAGCTGAACTGTATAGTCCTTTCTATGTATTTATATAAAATTATTGATTTGCGCTTTCTTGTGCTTTTTTGATTTCCATGTATTTAACCATACCATCAACAGCTTTTTTAGCTTCACGCATAGCCAATACTACAGTAGCAGGTTTATGAACAACGTCACCACCTGCAAATACACCTTCACGACTAGTCATACCATATGGATCTTCAGATGTAATAATATAACCTTTTTCATCTACTTTTAGGTTATTACCTTCACCTACAAGACGAGCATTTGGTTTATGACCTGCGGCGATAATGATTTTATCAACAGGCATTACTTGGAAATTACCAGTGCCGTGGATACCTGCACCATCTTCGTTAAGCGCCATCACTTCATATTTGAAGCCTTCAACCTTATCTGTACCTTCTACGCCTACTGGAGAAGCGAACCATTGGAATTGAACGCCTTCAGCGCGCGCTTCTTCGTATTCAGACAACAAGGCTGGCATTTGTTCTTGGCTACGACGATATGCTACTGTTACCGCTTCGCAGCCTAAACGTACGCATGTACGAGCTGCATCCATCGCTACGTTACCACCGCCGATGATGATAACACGGTCACCTTTTTTAACAGGAATTTGATTTTCATCAAGTTCCCCATTTTCTACCAATTGTACATTCGTCAACAAGTACATTGCTTGGAATACACCAGGTACTTCATCGTTTTCCATGCGCACGTCTTGAGGAATATGCGTACCAGTACCGATGAAGATAGAATCATATCCTTCAGCAAAGAGATCGTCCAAAGTTTTATCTTGGCCGATAAATGTATTGCATACGAACTTAACGCCTAACCCTTCAAGGCGAGCGATCTCACGACGTACAACGGCTTTAGACAAGCGGAATTCCGGAATGCCAAATAAGAGTACGCCCCCTGGTTCAGATTGACCTTCAAATACGGTTACTTCATAACCGAGTTTAGCCACATCACCTGCTACGGACAAACCTGCAGGACCAGACCCTACTACCGCTACCTTACCAAGATCTTGTTTAATCTTCTTAGGTTTGCGAAGTTCATTGATGCTTTCAAAGTCAGCAGCAAAGCGTTCTAATTTACCGATGTTAATAGGCGGTTTTTTTGCCTTATTCATGATACAGTTGCCTTCGCATTGATTTTCACGTGGACATACGCGACCGCAAATAGACGGTAAATTTGTTCGTTCCGCTAAGATATCATTAGCTTCACCAAAATTACCACGTGCGATAGCTTGGATGAAACGAGGTATTTCGTTTTCAATAGGACAACCCATACGGCATAAAGGTTTTGGACAATTTAGACAACGTTTCGCCTCCGCGAGCGCTTCCTCCATCGTATAATCCGCATCAAAATGTAGTGGTTTTAATTCGTTACTCATGGCACATGCCTCCTAACAAGGATCCAGTATACTATACTTACAGCGTTGCATGCACCTAAGCATTCCGATGAGCCCTCTCACATAGGGACGCCGCCACATGCTGCTAACATTTATCTTTTGTAACCATTCGATAGACGTGTGGTCACTGGTCAGACTCACACTATTCTATAGTATATTCTAAATTGTGAAAGTCCCAACAGTCAAGCAAATATAGCACCTTTTGTATACGAATATAGCCCCTATTCATGCAAGGATTGCATAGATTTTATACAAGTCCATTTACATATAATAGGATGCATGTATACTGATAATAGATACAGTAATAAGAATTAGAGATACACCTTACAGAATAGAAATATCTATTTCGTAATTGAATATATACATACATATAAGAATTAAAGATATAAAAGCCAAGGTATATCCTTATATGAGGTTTCTTATGAACACAGCAGAATTCACTAGCAAATACTATATAGACCGCCGCGGTTCTCATTCCCGAAAATGGGACGGTGAGCATTTAAAATTCAGTCGCACCGACCTATTACCATTATGGGTGGCAGATATGGACTTTATGCCACCTCAGTGCATCCAAAATGCCATCTGTAACTATGTGAAAGCCAATCCGTTAGGTTATACTATGACAAATCCAAATTATATAGAGGCTGTTATAAGCTGGTATAAACGCCGTCACCATTGTAAGCTTCAAGAAGAATGGCTTACAAGCGCCCCCAATGTAATTACTGGTATTATGTGGTGTATTGGGGCTTTCACAAAACCAAACGATTCCATCGCCGTTCTAAGTCCTGTATACGGCGCCTTTGATACGAGCGCTAACGATGCACAACGTCAAATCATCGCTGTTCCCATGATGCGTAACAAAGATAATCGCTACACCGTGGATTACGATGCATTTGAAAAGGCTATCACCGAACATGATGTGAAGCTGTTCATTCACTGCAACCCACACAATCCTGTGGGGCATGTGTGGACGGAAGAGGAGATGGACCGATTATTTAGTATCTGCCAACAGCATAATGTGCTCATCATAAGTGATGAAATCCATCAAGATCTCATCACAGGACCAACAGCCTTTACATCAGCCTTAACCGTAAAGAACGGAGCCTATGCAGATAACATGATTGCCATGTCCTCCTTGTCCAAGTCATTCAATATGGCTAGCTTGCACCACGCAGAGGTTATCATTCCTAACGAAAAGCTACGAAGCCAATTCAACGCCTATAAAGCTCATGTATACCATACGGACTCAGACGTTATTGCCGAAACTGCCATCACAGCAGCCTACACTCACCCAGAGGCCGAAGCATGGTTAACAGATGTACTGGCCATGGTTCGTGAAAACTATGAATATCTATGCCGAGAGCTTTGTACGGCATTACCAAAAATCCGCATCAGCCCTATGGATGGCACCTATTTAGCGTGGATTGACTTTAGTGCCTATGTAAAGCCCGAAGATATGCACGACCTATTCGAAAACAAATGCCGCCTCGCACCAAGCTTTGGCGAATGGTTCGGAGGTGAAAGCTACGCAACCTTTGTACGTCTTAACTTAGCTACAAGCCTAGAAAATATAAAAAGCGCTACCCACAGCATTATTAGAAATATTTAATATATCAGCCATATTAAGCATAATAATTGTATTTAATCATACTATCCCCTACACAACCTTAGTACATACAGGGATGTATGTGCGGTAAACTATAAGGTATGCAAAAAGGCTGCTCTACCATCAAATCGTGTAGAGCAGCCTCTTTTCTATACATGTCTTACTTTTCTATATATGTCTCATATATGTTACCTATTCAGGTTACCACATATATAGGGTCTTATTTAGTTCTAGCGAAATGATCTTTTGCAAATTGCATGTCTTGTACGAGTTCCAATGTACCAATATAGTTATTGTTTTGATCACGAACAGCCATGTAATTGACATAGAACGGACGACCTTGTTTTTCAAGCCATACTGCTACATTATCGCGATCACCTTTACGGAAGGAATCAATGATACCACGTACGATTGGTTCTACCTTTGGCGGATGGCAGGAATACACATCGCGACCGATAGCTGTCGTAGGGCGTTTAAAGACCTTTTCACCATCGTTGAAGTAACGGTTAATGTCTTCGTGATCAACGAAGGTGACTTCCATTGGCATTGTATTAAGCATGGCATTCAATTGATCCACAGTCAAGCTACCACCGATTAGAGCAATGGTATTATCATCGCCACTTGCTTTTGTTGTTTGTGTTGCTAATGCGGTTTCAGCCTCTGGCCAAGCAGTGCGTTTTACCCCAAAAATTTCTTCATACTGTGCTGTATCTTTGTAGATTTGGTACCACTCTTCAGTGCTGAAGTTTTCTGCACAGATTGGGAACAAAATATTTTGTTCTTTATAGATCATTTCTTGTGCACGTGTAAGAAGCTCATCAAAACGTCTATACCAATCATCTACGCTTTGGCTAGACTTAGCTAAATCACCTAGTTGGTCCCGAATATCACCATCAACAGTCCACATGACCATAGATGGACCAGAAATATCATAGGCTACTTTCAAATGCGGATACAAAAGGTCACCCTTCTTAGCATAGTGAACAGATACTTGACGCACTGCATTTACATCATCAACAGTTGCCGTTTTATCCGCCACCTTAGGTCGAATGGATTCAATTAACGCATCAAGAGCCTTGTTTTCTTCTGTTAATTGATGGAGTGGATGTCCTACAGTTTCAATCAAGGACACCACACTTTTGCTCTTCTCTTGAGCCTCTAACACAGCCTCAACCTTAGCATGTTCTGACTCCATTTGTTCATGGATAGTGGAGCCGTGGAACAAGGCAGAGTGAAGGTCACATAATTGTTGAACCTCTGCTAGTGGTGTGCCTTCACGCATAAGGCCTTGTTCAGCTTTCATGATTTCACTAGCCTCAACATGGGCGAATTGACTAGCAAAGTCTTCACGAACCGCACCAAGGTCTTCACCTGTGCCTAAACGTTTCAAGAAGCCTTTGAGCTGCTCTACTCGTTCGCTATCTTGAACTGTATCTTCAGCCTTAGTTTCGGAATCTTCATCAGTATTAGCTGTCGCTGTAGTAGATACTGGTTCACTGTTTTCTACTGCATTTGCTACAACTGTACTAGATGCTACGTTAGCAGATGTATCCGTAACATTAGACTTTGTAGCCGTTGCAGTAGGCGCTACGCCAGGATGACCCGCAGTTTCCGCATCATCACCAGATAGATTTGGCATTTCACCTTCTAAGGTAAAGCCAGCTTTCATGAAAGCGCCCACGATATCGATCATGGATACGCCTTTCATCTTAGCCCCTTTCGGGATGGTCATGATTTTACCAACAGAGTTCAACATCACCTTGTTTGTGATTTCGCTGAACCCTAATTCTTTCATAATATCTGCTACTTCAGGATATTCTTTTACCAAATCATATACAGATTTGGATAGATCTAATTTCTTTTCCATTTTGAGCCCCTCATGTCAAAATCTTTATAAAATACTTACTAATATTAATGAGCCCCTATACGTAAAAATCTCGCATATAAGGCTATCTATTTACTGTGAAAGGTCTATATATAATGACCTATGAATCTATGATAAACGATATCGATTAGAAAATCTGTATCCGTGGCAATACTTTTGAAAGTAATTCAAAAATTTTCAAAATATCATGTAACGCTTTACCAATAGTAACTCTTTACCAATAAAATAAATTATACGCTTATACGCTCGAAAACAGTAAAAAAAGATAAAAATAACGGATAGATGATTATCCATCCCAGCTCATACATGAAGGGAGACACATCAACTATCCGTTATATATTTAAATTACTTGTCTATTACTATTACTGTTTCTGTTTCTGTTTCTGTTTCTGTTTCTGTTTCTGTTTCTGTTTCTGTTTCTAACAAGTGTACCACTTAATCATGATGTGGTTTCAATGCTTTTTCGTAGTTTTCAGAAACTTTGTCCCAGTTAATAACGCGGAAGAATTCCTTGATATAGTCTGGGCGACGGTTTTGGTAGTGCAAATAGTATGCATGTTCCCAAACATCTAAGCATAGAATTGCTTTTTTACCTTCCAATAAAGGATTATCTTGGTTCGCAGAGGATGTCACTTCTAGCTTGCCATCTTTGTTAACTACAAGCCAAGCCCAACCAGAGCCAAAACGTGTAGCTGCCGCAGTAGAGAAGCTTTCAACAAAAGCATCGTAGCCACCAAGTTCAGCATCGATAGCCTCTTTCAAAGGACCTTGCAATTTAGAAGTATCTGGTTTTGTCATGATGTCCCAGAACATGGTGTGGTTCTTGTGACCGCCACCATTGTTGATAACTGCTTGACGGATATCTTCAGGCACATTAGCAATATCGCCGAGAATACAGTCTACACAGCCATACGGAAGATCAGGGTATTTTGCGATAGCAGCGTTTAAATTATTAACATAGGCTTGATGATGCTTGTCATGATGCAATTTCATTGTTTCAGTATCGATAACAGGTTCAAGGTAATCATACGCATACGGTAATGGTGCGAGTTCGAAAGGTTTCATAGTAGTCCTCCTTAAATTTAGGGCATAGAACAATGCTAACTATTTCGTATCATCGTTCTTGTGAAAGCGATTCGATGCACCTGCATCGGTAATATAGAATCAATCTACTAGCATAGCATATATACTTCAAGAAGAGACTGATTATCCTAACGTAACCAGAAGTTAGGATATAATATTTTAGCTAACAAATTGATATGAATTATCATTCTTTATCTAATTGTACACATTATATAGAAAAACGTCAATATAAAAGACTAACATAAAAGGCCATAGGAACTCCTACAGCCTTTAATTAGTTAATTGTTATATGACTTTTGATCAGCAATCACATATAGTTTTATATAAATTTGATTCACAAGTTAGTCAATGATACACTGACACATTTTCATCGTTGTTAATGCCGCTTGATGGGACTCCTCTGTTACACCAGCACAGCAACTCGAATCAATATGAATAGGAATCTCTGGCAAGCCTGCTTTCAGCATAATCGCATTGGACACAACGCAAATATCTGTACATAAGCCGATGAGCGTAATAGACTCAATAGGATTTACCCTATCCATGCCCTCTAACCGTGTAAGCAACTCAAAAGAGGCAAAGTTTGGTTTATCTACAAAGGATACAGGACTCATAATTGATCGACCTTCTGCAGCCTCAATCAAGCCATCCACAATATGCCAGCCCTCGGTATTTTTAACGCAGTGAGGCACTGGTAAAAGCTTTCCTTCTTGGTGTTCCAAGTAATCTCTATCATGCGTATCACGAGTAAAGATAATAGGACCATCAAAGCTTTCAATTTTCTTACGCACATTATCTACGATTAACTGTGCTTGCGATGAACCAAGTGCACCATCTACAAAATCATTTTGCATATCGATTACTACCAGAACCTTTTGCATAGCTCCTCCTGTATATAGCTACAAAACAAAGTACTTATTTCCAATCAATATTATTTATACTCTTTATTCTTTATAACATCAATAGTATCTACCAACTCTATAAATTATTATCAAGTTGTTGTGAAAGTGTCATCAAATTGTTGTGAAAGTGTTATCAATGAGTCATCGAAGCCCACCTCATACTTTATCAACAAGTAGATATATGACGGACTTCTATTCTTCTACTATAGCATGTTGCACGCGATTTGGTTCATTATGTGCCAGTTTCCCTGCCGCTGCTGCCGCTACAGCACCTACCAAATCATCGAGGAATGTATTACAGCGTCCCCCTTCTTCGCTATCTAGTTTTTTGATAATACCTGGCTTCACCTTATCTAAATAGCCATAATTTGTAAAGCCAATAGATCCATACAAATTAACGATGGAAAAAGCTAAAATTTCATCAATACCATATAGGCTTTCATCATTAGCAACAATACGTTGCAATGGCTGAGATAATTTATTTTGCTCTGTCAACTTATCAAGCTCTATGCCCGTAATAATTGCATTATGTACCTCCCGTTTAGATAGTACAGACGCCACGCTATCTCTACACTCTTCAAGTTTTAAATTCGGCATATATGGTTTTTGTACATAAAAAACAAGCTCTGCAATGTCCTCTATTGTGACACCCCGTTCAGCGAGAAGCTCGTAAGTATATCTCTCTAAATCTTTTGTAGCCTCCATAAGTCCTCCTTTATCATTTCTTTAGATTGTTATCAGATAACATGACAATACTAACGGGAATCGTTACAACGAGCGCTTCATCAGTATCAACATGCTTAGTATTCCAAGCCGCCTCTTTAGCAGCCTCCTCAAAAATTGGATACGCTTCACGATCTAGCTTCCAATTATTAGGACCCGCTTCAACAGCTACAATATTGCCCTTATCGTCCGTCTTTATCTCTATAGGAACAATTAATGTTCCGTCTGCACTCGTTTCAAAAGCCTCTGGTGGAATGATTACGTTATAAGAAATCTGTTGTTGCAATTCATAATTACGCTTGTCCGCAGGCTTTACATCTGCAGCTAGAGAACTAATAGGACTCATCATAGATACTAATAAGGCCAATAAAATAACACGGTTAAACATAGTTTCCTCTCATCTAAAAACTCTCTTACTATATGCATTATAAGTTGATTATACCACGAAAAAATCCCTACCGAATTTTTATCGGTAGGGATTCCTTAGATTAGATTTTCTTAACCATTTCAGATTTCAATGCCATCGCACCGAAGCCATCAATTTTACAATCGATATCGTGACCATCGCTTGCATCGGTGATAAGGCGAATATTTTTTACACGCGTACCTTGTTTCAATACGCCCGCTCCTTTTACTTTGAGGTCTTTTACAACAACCACTGTATCGCCATCAGCGAGCTCATTGCCGTTAGCATCGCGAATGATACCCGCTTCAGCTGCAGCTTGCGCATCGGCCGCTGTCCATTCGTTGCCACACATAGGGCAGATAAACATATGACCGTCTTCATATGTGTACTCATCGCCACACTTAGGGCAGTTAGGTAAATTTGCCATTTAGATCTCCTTTTTTCACTACATAATGAAAGTATTATACCATACCTTAGAAACCGAGCTCTATATTGATATGATGACCATTAGCTCCATATTGATACGATGGCTATATAATGTCCACAATAAAAACCTACTCAATCTCATTTTTCTTTACTAAAGTTTCATACAAATCCAACTTATCTTCAAGATTATTCATATAGTCTTCCAATCGTTTGATTTCGGCCTCAATAAACCGATAGTGTTCCTGCAACAGTGCCATTCTTTCACGGGCCGTATGAGATCCGGCATACCTCAAGTCCGCATATCGCTTGATATTAGCAAGCGGCATTCCCATGTCTTTCAGACGTTTAATAAACTGCACAAAGCCTACATCCTCCGCATGGTAATTGCGAATGCCGTTCTGTCGCTCGATGTGAAGGAACCCTTGATCCTCATAATATCGCAATGTAGAAATAGACAGCCCTACCAATTTTGAAAATTCACCGATTTTCATACTTTCACCACCTTGACCTCAAGTATACTCGAGCATATATCATACGTCTAGACGGAGGTAATAATTATGAAAGAAACACGTTTTAACATCGGTATGAACACATTGAAACAAATTGACGGGCTGCACGGGGAGGAGGTGTATAACACAATTCAAGAGATTTCACCGGCCATCGCTGATTTATTGGTCGAACTGTTCGGTGATATCTACATGCGCCCCAACCTGAATTTCAAGGAACGGGAACTGATTACGCTCGCGTCCCTGTTAACGCTGGGCGGTTGCGAGGCTCAGCTGAAAGTACATACCAACGCGGCACTCAACGTCGGTATCGCGCCCGAGCAAATCGTAGAGGTCTGCACCCACTGCATCCCCTATGCGGGATTTCCACGCGTGCTGAATGCACTGTTTACGGTGAAAGCAGTCTTTGAAGAGCGAAACGTACTATAATTAAGGAGCGACGGCAACAAAAATAGAGGATCCCTACGGACCCTCTCAACAGCATTATTATATTATGTACATTACACGACGCATCCAGATTGACGATATACGCCAATTTCATTATAATGTAATAAAGAGATAGTCGACGAGTGGTTCCGTCAGGCTCATCCCAAAACATTATAAAACATGCAGAAATGGCCTTTCGTTTTCAGCTACCAGTTGGTAACGAAGGGCTATTTATCGTTATTACGACAAATCAGCACTATCAATGCGCCAAAGGAAATAACGACAGTTAAAATCCCGAGGACAATCATAATGACTTCATAAGCATTCATAGGCTTTCACCCCCTTCAAAGAAAAAGGGTGTCCCAACCTCGTTCGACTATCTTACGTTTATTATAAACCGAACTTATGTTCTATGCAATAAAAATCTATTAATAAATATTAGTCTATTTATAACTAATAAAAGGGAGACTCTTGATAGAGTCTCCCTTTTATTTGTGTACAAGTTGTACGAAATTAATCCATATTTTTCAATCAATATTTTCTGCTATATACTAATAACGAAAGAGCCATTAACGTGAGTTGGGTTCATCTCCGTCTTTTGAGGGAGGTGACATTATGACTGTATACGAAGCATTATCATTAATGATTTTATTCGCTACCCTCGTAGTGTTAATTCTTAAGAAATAATCAATATATTGATTATAAAATAAGATAAACCTAACGTTTAAGACTAAGTACGGCAATACTTAGACACGTTAGGTTTATCAAATTCACAATTCTTTGATGAGCCTAACGCCTAGAACACGTTAATTGGCTCTTTTGTACTTATAGTATAGTCTGAATTCTAAAGACTGTCAATTTACATCGTCATTAGAGGATATTATAAAATTAATGGGAACATGAAAAACAAGTTCTGCTTTAACATCAATATACCCTATATTCCAAACGGTATCCTTTGCGGACTGTACTAACTCTAAATATATCTCATCATTAGAGGTACTCTCATTTGGATCTAACTCAACAGAAGTAATACGACCTTGAGTATCCGTTTTTATCTGTAAGGCAAAACTATAATCTCTATTAAGCTTCGTTTTAAGGACTTTTGCCGGAATCTTTAACTGAGACTGTATCTGCTCATTAAGAGAGCGTTGTATATCAAGCGTGTCCCTCTGATAATCAGCAAAAGCATTAATAGGACTCAAAACAACTAGCAATAAAAATAAATATAAAACTCTAACCATAAAATTTCACCAATCATAACACACAACATAAAATTATTATTGAGTTTTATATTAACAAAACAAATATGTCCATTTATCTAAGCATCAATACTTTAAGGAAAATAATGACAATTAAAAGTTCATGGATAATTATAATAAAAACAAAGAAAGCACAGCGCTACTAGCGCTGTACTTTCTTGAGTGTCATCATTAACTATACTAACATCTTTTTCTACATCGTATACCAATAAGTATACTATTACGCAAGTCGTCTCCGTAATATAGCATATAAAATCATGCTAATAATAACGCTCATAACAGCTTGAATAGTATTAGTTAAAATACTGGCAATGGCTACGCCTGGGTCGAATACAAAATATTCGGCGATAAAGTAGCCAGCTACGATAACAATACCACCTAGGATAGTTGCTACCAAGGCAGAGGTAGTTGTCTTATTCTTATAGACAGTACCGACAAGATAGCCTTCAAGTCCTTTCACCACAAAGGTGATGGGTACAAAGACTACATAGCCGAGAAATAAATCGGCTAGCGCCGGGCCGATAGCACCAATATAGGCGCCATATTTTCGACCTAATAATAGAGCTGACGTCATAATAACGACATCTCCTACATTGAAATAGCCGCGAATGCCAGGTACTGGAATTTTCGTGTACATGGTAAACAATGTTGCGAGGGCAATCAATACGGCTGTGAGTACTAACGCGGACGTAGTACTGCGGGTTTGAACGTGTTGCATAGCGTCCTCCTTATAAAGAAAAATAGATATGCGATAAAATACACCACATATCTATACTATATACCTTTATAACAACACCCGCAAACAAAAGGAATTAACAATACACTCTTCCCAACATTTATCGTTATTTACGTTTAGAATAGGTGCTCTTCACTAGACTTTAACTTAATATAGATACCATTTTACTATACAGATTCTTTCAACCTGACGATGATTAAATAGAAAGGAACTAGCCATGAATATTTTAATCATTTACACCTATCCTAATCATCAAAGTTTTAATGACGCTATTCTGAAAGTAGTGCAACAGAATCTTTCAAAAGACCACAATGTGAACACCTTGGATTTATATGAGGAGCAGTTCGATCCCATATTGCGATTTGATGATACGCACAAACGTCGAGATTTAAGCACTGTGCCGGACATGGAAAAGTATCGCAACTTAATTACTTGGGCAGACCAAATCATCTTTATCTACCCAATTTGGTGGAGTGGTATGCCGGCAATGCTCAAAGGCTTTATTGATCGCGTATTTACAGCGGGCTTTGCCTATTCATATGGAAAAAGAGGGCTTATAGGTCATTTACAGGGAAAATCCGCCTGGATCATCACCACCCACAATACTCCCGCCTTTTTGACGCCGTTTATTCAGGACTATGGCAAGGTGTTAAAAAATCAAGTTCTGAAATCCTGTGGCATTAAACCGGTTACACATACCCAGCTGGCTGGCACAGAAAATAGCTCAGACGAAAAACGCCGGCGCTTCTTAGACAAAATCGCTAATATCGCCGGCAGTATTTAACATTTCTAGTATACTATGATTTTTTACCAAAGATTACTTGGTTACCAAAATCACAAATAAATTTACATTAGACTGCTTACAGTTTGCTCTAAGTCAAAAACAAGCTGTATACGAAAACCTTCCCAATTACATAGATATTACTCTTCAAATCTCTCTTCTACATTGTAGAGAACCTCGCAGTCACAACCGCCACCTTCGTTGACGATCCAGTCTAATACGATTTCTACATCTACCTTTTGTTTTTCCAAGAATTCCCTAGTGAAAGTCAAACTATGATCGCAACCGTCATTTTCCTCTAATTTCTCGTCTACATAATCAAAGAGATTCCAAAACAACTCTTCATCCATAGGTAAACTATCTTTAAACGATTGCTTTTGCTCGTCTGCATAAGCTTTCAGCAACTCTTTTTTACGTGCTTTATCCATGATAATAATTTCCTTTTATGAACTTAACAAATCGATACAAGCACATGCCTATTAGCTTCAAGCACTTGTTTATAAAAGCGTTTCATTTGCTCGAAATCATGAAGAAGTTCGTCTCTGATTTCTTCCTCTTCCTCATCGTAGTCCCAGATATTTGGATATAATTCTGCCTCTTTGCAGGCTTTCATATCAAAAGATTCCAGAGCATTTTCAATATCAAACTTCTCTAAGGCCACCACGATATTGGCTAAATGATTGTGTTCTGTATATGCTACATAGTCTGATACATCCTCCACAGCCGTTACGCCTAATACCGCTTGGCTAAGAGGGTTATTATCGTCCTTATGGTCAGTTCCTACTCCGGTAAGCACGAAATGGAGTACATCCCACATCTTGTCGATATCAAGCAATAACTCATCATTTTCTCCCCACTCTTCAACGCTATCAAGGATTCCCTCTTCTTCTGAGCCCATCGCCTTAAGTTCTTTTAAATTCGCATCGCTTAAACAGTTATAATTTGCAATTAATCCCATAGCCCATAACCTCCTAATCCTGTAATCTCAGTAGATATGTAATAATCTGCTATCCCTTTAGATATTTAGTACTCTATCTCTCATTTAGTACTCTATCTCTGTCAGTAAGTCTAGTAAATTAGCTTCTCCTTCATGAGATTTATCTAATAACGGAATAGCTAATAAAAGCACTTCCAGGGAGTAGTAATAGAAGCTAAAGAATAAATCATCAGGAAATACGTCTTCTTCCTCATATCTAAGAACATCTTCGTCTTCATCGTATTCTTCAGACCAAAGGTATTCTTCGTTAAGCATATCCACAAAATGAGGTAATGGATCTGCATGCTCTAGCACGAGACCATCTCGGATGCACTCAGCAATCACAGTAAATAGGTCTACCAATTGTTCTGCTAAATAATGAGCTACTTCATTCTGAGTTCTCTCTTCTAGGGCTTTCTTAAAAATACGAAGCAAGAAAATCATAGCAAATGGTGTAGCATGCCACAATGTCGATTGGTGCTCAATATTCATTGCTAACGCCTCACCAGCCGCATCAACAGCATCAATACTTTTCATGCTCCACAACACATCAAGCTCTGTAGGAAAATCTGTGGCACGACCGTAAGTTGTGGTTAACCGATGCCACGGTATATCACTGACTTTCACAGTTTCTATATATTGTTTCGTCACAGTATCCATTATAGTTATACCTTTAGCATTATATATACGCCCACCTATTAATGCGTTTACCCCATAATTATTTCTGAATAACCTTTTTCACCAGTTCATAGGTGTCTATGAGACGCAGTTTTCCTATCCTAGGATTATCTGTAATCTCCTCATAAATATCTTCCAACGTGCCTGCTGGTGCTAGTTTCCACAATTTACACGGATATAGTTCGACGTTCCCTATGATTTCTAAATCGTCTAGCAATAGGCCTAGGTCTTTATGATTAAACCAACAATCTGTATCGATACCGAAATTTGTATTATCTTTCCGGCAGGCAATTTTGCTGTTTAGAAACTGTTCCATTGTAGGTTTTTCTTTTTGTAAAAGCCGCGTACAAGCTAAATGGTACTCAATTTTCCGCGGTGATTGATCCACCTCAGAAACAAAAATAGTACCATACTCGTTTTCAAATTTAACAGCTAATACGTCGCCTACCTTAAAATAAGGTTCTCTCTTTGTTTTAGATTTACGAACCTTAAGCGGCTTTGGATTTTCGCTCTGTAGCTGCAGGGCTAACTTATCTAATACCTTTTGACGCTGTTTAAGGGCCTTACTATCGATGTCTAGCCAAAACTCATGAGGGCCCTTAGCAATTACGTTTAATGCCTTCTCTTTAACGTCATCTGGCAGATGCCCTATCTTCCACAGCGAATAGGCCACAGCAGTCCAATAAATTTCTGTGTAAAACTCATCAGTACAAAAATTTTGTTCCTCACCTAAGATTTCAGAAATTATAGTATCGACACTGATACCATCCTTGTACCGCTCAACAATAGCATTATAAATATCATGACCGTCATCGCTGTCTATGATCTTTACTCCATCAATTGCCATACGATTCTCCTATTACAACACAAAACCTCTTGAAACACTCTTTTATTGCTGATTATTTTCCCATTTTACATATTAAAAGAATAGACCTTCATAAGGTGTAACACTACCATCTTCTTCATGGTAAAAGCCTTGGTATACAGGTTCTCGGTGTGCTACATCGTAAAACTTTTGCAGTACAGCAGCCAAGTTTGTTTCGGAAGGCATTCCTAGCACCTTAACAACATATTCCCATTTATCCATATCTGTATAGAATGTAATTTGATTATGTCGCTCATTGGCATAGCCTTCGAGTGTAGATATATCCGTATATTGACTGGAGTCACAATAATCATGCCAACAAATGCTATACACCAATAAATAAATTAAATCATCTATACTTTCAACTATGCGACCACATTCTCCTTCGCTACTCATATAACCGATAGAGCCATCCTCTAGTTGATGATATTCACCACCGGCACCATCACGAGCGAAAGCCTTTCCATCCATAGAAAAGGTACATTTTCCCTCAATCTCATCACGTTCCGTAGGTTCATCGAGCAAAAAGAAATCAAATAGAGCATCAAAATCTGCTGCCAAGTTAGAATCTTCATGTAATATTTTTAAATAATCCATATTGTTACCTCTTATAGATTCGCCTATTCTCTCTATTTCATCTCTTATTTTCTCGTAATTCTAACAACGCAGAAACCTCGCTCATACTGAGATTAAACATGTTGCTTTCTAAATCAATAGGTACAAAATAATAACAAACTATATCTGCACCAAACTCATCTTCTAGCTTTAGCCATTCTGTCCCTGAAAGCACAGTAAATCCGAGCGTATCATCGCCAAGGCTTTCAGCAAACCAGCGCACCTCATAATCAGGTTTAACGAAGTCGTTGAAATATTTGATAGTCACATCCCGGTCTTTCTCATCACCGTAGGGAATTAGCAATTTTTTATTGCCCTTTTGTAGTACAATATCGTCACCATACTGCTTTCCATTGCTAACGGTTTGAATGTCGATAGGCTCATCCATCATGTCATTAAAATAGTTCACCACATCTTCGTCATCCTCGCGCCAGTCAATCCAGATGATAGCTTCGGAATCAAATAAATCATCTAAATCCATATCATGACTAAAGAAATCTTTGACTAATTTATACATATCTTCCATAGTCTCTCTCCTGCATATCACTTATATTTTTAGGTAGAATACAACACCAGTATCACCACTTTAAAACAACTCTATAAGGTTTCGTATATCACATCTTGTTGAGCCGTAAAGTTTTCATCAAAAGGAACCAAAACATATAGATGTCCTGCTGGGGATTCTCCCACATCATAGCCTAGTACAAATGCATCGTAACAACCTGATTTATCCAGCATTATATCCGTTAGCGTTAGTACAACAGACTCTTCTTGCGGTATTCCCTTTTGTATGAGCCCCTTCGCCAGTTGGTCTAATTCATCTAATTGAACATATAATTGCTCCCATATTGATAGTGAAAGTACATCATCTTCAGTATAACCGGTACAACTAATATTAAGTTTTTTAAAGGCTTGTCCTACAGTCTCTAAACGATTAGTGCCCAATCGGCAAGATACAAAGTAAACACCATAAGGTTCTTCAAACCAGCTTTCAACATTCCATAATGTCATTAATTCCGATTTTCTCATTAGGACTCTCCATTAATTGATTATCCTGCAATATCTGCATCAACAGGGTTCCCATCCGCATCAATATGAGCTATGATACAGTGCCCCCAGAAGATATCGTCATCGTCATAATAGACCTCTATGGAGCCATCGTTACGAAACGCCAATTCGCCCATCGTAATACGCTTAGCAAATACGTCTGATGTAATCGGATCTTGAGCGTCATTGTCGAGCCAATAATTAGCGAGTTCTAACAAGGTCTCACTAATATATGCACTAATTCGTTGTTCAAATGCTTTGAAATTCTCGATTGTATTGAAAGCCGCCAATGCTACGGTACAGCTTTCATCAGAACCCTCATCTACATCAAGGGTGAATGCATAATCATCAATTCTGGCTGTGTAATATTGATACTCTCGATTTAAAAGGAAGTCACCCCTGTCGGTATGAAGGTATTTAGGGGTTTTCAAATACGTCGACAACGCCTCTAACTCACTATGTTTAGCATGCTCCTCTAATACCTCAAGCACATAATAGCGATTATTCCAAGACGGGCGCATATAGCCGAGGTCCTCTAATGGTTTTGCTTTCTTAACTAACAATTTATAGACCCCATGGGGCTCAAAAGAATAACCCCATCTATCGTCAAGACCCTCAATAATCCACGTCAAAATGCCTTCGCTACGGTCAAGCACGCCAGTTCGAGTATCTAGAATAGCATCAGTAGACACCAGTGGTCTATGGTACTTCTCTAAATAAGGACTAGCCCCATTCGCATCACTCCGCGGTAATGCATAGATTTCAAACTCTTCCGGCTCAAACTCTGCTTCATATTCTGGTAGACGTACAATACTCATATGACTCTCTCCTATTCATCACATTTTACGGTTCTACAGTTCAGAAATACATCCTTTTATAGATGATGCCATAGCATAATTGCTTCTGTAACATTAACATGTTCTGTTACCTATCACAGACGTTCTGCTACATCGATTCTATGTAATAGTTCTTTTCCTAGTTCTTTGGCTGTTTTGAATTCCTCATTTGAAAGCACCATAAGTACAAAGCTATCGGTTCCGATGTCCATGCCTGCTAACGTATAGTTTTCCCATTTAGAATTAAGATCAGCACACCAGTCCATAATAACTTGATCTTCATCTAATGCTGATAGGTCAATAGTTAGATCTTCGCCGGTATCTAAAGACTTGTTACGTATTAATTTCTGTACATTATAAATAAAATCCTCTAATTCACATTTACAGCTTAGCTCTACAGCATATCCTTTAGAGACTAGTTTCTCATAAAGGTTCCACCAGCTATCTTCTAATTCTTCCATGGAACGCAACTTAGCCTTGGTCATAAACGATTTAGCTTGTTTAGCATCGCCTAGCAACAACGTTGCTAACTCTGTAAATGTCAGTTTCATCTGATCGATATCTAGATACGCTACTTCTACACATAAACTACAATCAAGTACTCTGCGTTTTTTCACAAAGGCCCGCATCATCTTCACTGCATCAGGATAACTTACATCAGCCATACGATACGTCTTACCATCTATGTCTAAGAATATATCTACTGCATCTGGTGTTTTTCCTACACGCGCTTTCATGGCAGTGCAACCATCGATGGCATAAGGTGGATACAATTCTATATACATGAAAAATCCATCATGCATAGCCTTTAGGGTATTATCTATTCCTACTATATTAAAACCATTTCGATTATAATCAGGGCTCTTCATATGCCACTCTTCGTAATTATCGAAGAGTTTCTCTTGAATCCAATTGTAAATACTCATACATGCTCTCCACTATATACTGCCGTTTACATATAATGTTTAACTGAATATGTAACTAAATATGTAACTGAATATATATATCTTAATTATATCATTATTAAGGAATACTTATCATAAAACTTATGTTTAATTAGCATATGAATAATTTCCGATAAAAGCAGGTTTTCAAACCTATTCTGCTCTATAGAAACGGTGTTTTAAATTTCAAAACCTAAAAAGAGCCAAGAATTAAATCTTGGCTCCTAAAAAGGCATAATACTAAAAAACATATGCTCATTAATTATTTTTTTGGTGCGCCTAACCGGAATCGAACCAGTGACACGCAGTTTAGGAAACTGCTGCTCTATCCTACTGAGCTATAGACGCATGTATACTTTATTATATCGTTTTTAATAAAGTATACGCAAGGCGTCCTTATTGTTGTAGGTATTGGTTATTCACTTGTTTTTGTTCTTCTGGGCTTAGGTTTTGGTAGCCTTTCGCTAGTGCACTTACCCAGGATCCGTAAGCAGGGTTTGGAAATACTACAAAGGTAGTACCAAAGTCCTCTTTATGATTGTCGATGATGGCATTTCGTTCAGCTAAGGTCTTACCTTTTGTGCCAATAGGAAAATCACCGGCGTTATCGCCCATATATACAACGACATAATATTTTTTAGCAATCATATCAAAGCGAGGTTGTTTATCCGAGTCTTTTTCAAATAGTAGCACATGGTCTTTATCGACAGATGGGAATCCTAACGCCTTAAAGTTTTGTACTGTTGCATCGTAGTTAACAGGTGCGTAGCGGTTGGAAACGTAGAAAATTTCTACCCCTTGTTTATGTACTTCATTTAGGAATTCAACAGCGCCAGGCATGGCTTGCGATTTGCCTTGATGCACGGCTTGACGCCACCAAGGAGCATCAAAACGACCATTACCATTTACAATGCTTTCACCCATCAACTTGGTATTGTCCACTACGGTTTCGTCCGCATCAAGAACGATAGCTAAAGGTTTTCTTTGATGAGATGGATCAGTAACGGCCATCTTAACGGCATTTATTGCCACATTGTACCCTTGATACGCCAATGCTCTGTACTCCGCAGAGGTGCGCATCCATAGCAAGCCCATCGTTTCTGTGTCGGCTTGGTACTGTTGTTTTTGTTTGAGGGCTTCCTGTGCTGCTACATCATTAGTTACTACATTATTAGCTACTGCATTATTAGTTACTGTATGATTTGCTGTAGCACTAACTTTATCATTCTTATCTGCTGTAACAGTAACAGGCTGAGCTGCTTGGGCTTGCATTACAATAGCTGCGGGAACAGAGTTATTTGCTTTCACCATCGCTAGAGAATTCGCCTGTACTACAGATCCAACACAAAGGCTTCCTCCCATGCAAGCTACCGCCACATACCATGCCAAACTACTAGATTTCATAACTGCCTCCTATTCACATGTAACATTTCGTGCAAATTCAACACATCATATATTTCTACATAGTTATACTAAAATCCTTTTAAAATTTGTATATTTTTAACACAACAAAAGGACCCTTGCTACACATCATTGATGACTCTTAATTTAGATGTGCTTAGCAAAGGCCCTTTAAAGGATTTTATTTGTTTTTGTTTATAAGATAATTGGTATCAGTGTATAAAAATTTTGTGTGAATTTAGATTTTTATAGATTAGTATTTTGTATAAATGTGAAAGTGTTATTAGTTAAGAAAGTTCTTTTCAATCGTTAGTATTGTTTAGATAAACTATTTTAATATTGTTTAAATAGTATAGTTAGTCTTATTTTACATCGCTAAAATCGATGTTCATGCCCAAGGCTTTCGCAACGCCTTCACCATAAGCAGGATCGCATTGATAGCAATGTTTTGCATGACGTTCTTTGATAAAATCAGGTACACCATTCATAGCCGCTGCGGTATTATCAAACAAGGCTTGTTGTTGTTCAGGGCTCATGAGGCGGAACAATTTACCTGGTTGTGTGAAGAAGTCAGAGTCGTCTTCATAGAAGTCATATTGGTAAGCTGGACCAGATACATCGAGAGGAGGATTTTTGAATTCTGGTTGTTCAGCCCATTCACCAAAGCTATTTGGTGCGTAGCCAATTGTAGACCCATGGTTTCCATCTATACGTCCTTGACCATCGCGATGATAGATATTTACAGGACATTTAGCGGCATTAACAGGGATTTGATAATAATTTGCCCCTAGACGATAGCGTTGCGCATCCGCATAGGAGAACAAACGACCTTGTAGCATTCTGTCAGGAGAGAAAGAGATACCAGGAACGATAGTTGTTGGTGCAAATGCAGCTTGTTCTACATCTTGGAAATAATTTTCTGGGTTGCGGTTAAGTTCCATCACACCAACTTCGATTAATGGGAATTCGTCATGATACCATACTTTTGTTAAATCGAATGGATTGTATGGCATATTGTTAGCTTGTTCTTCGGTCATCACTTGGATGCATAATTTCCATTTAGGGAAATCGCCTCTTTCAATAGCCTCAAAGAGGTCACGTTGATGACTTTCACGGTCACTAGCTACCACATTAGCCGCCTCAGCGTCAGAAAGATTTTCAATCGGTTGTTGGCAAACCCAATGGAATTTAACCCATACGCGCTCATCGTTTTCGTTAATAAGACTGTATGTATGACTGCCAAAACCATGCATTGTGCGGTAGGATTTAGGAATACCACGGTCACTCATGACGATTGTTACTTGGTGGATCGCCTCTGGCAAGCTAGTCCAGAAATCCCAGTTTGCTGTCGCATCGCGAAGATTTGTTTTCGGATTCCGTTTTACAGCGCGGTTCAAATCAGGGAATTGCAATGGATCGCGGATAAAGAATACAGGTGTATTGTTACCTACGAGGTCCCAGTTTCCTTCTTCCGTATAAAATTTTACGGCAAAGCCACGAATGTCGCGTTCTGCATCGGCCGCACCACGCTCACCGGCAACGGTGGAGAAACGTACGAATAACGGCGTTTGCTTGCCTACTTCAGAGAAAATTTTTGCTTTCGTATATTTTGTAATATCGTTAGTGACTGTGAAAGTACCAAATGCACCGGATCCTTTAGCATGCATGCGGCGTTCAGGAATCACTTCGCGCTCAAAATGCGCTAATTTCTCCATGAGCCAAACATCTTGCATCAATACAGGACCACGTTTACCTGCTGTAGCAGAGTTGCGATTATCTGGTACGGGAGCGCCAAAGGCGGTTGTTAGTTTCTTTTCATTATTCATGTTACAAACTCCTACTTAGAGATCAAAATTAAAGTAATTTACTTTACATAATTTTTAAATCATATATCTCAATTACGATAAAATTATTAATGGATAATTATTATCCATTAATATGTGATTAGAATAGCACAAATTTTTTAACATAACAACCCTAAACCTTTATAAATTTTGTATACACGATATCATTTATAATTTTAAAATGAGAATTTCAATGTTATATATTTAAATTCTGTTAAGATATACCTACAAAAATACGCAAAACAAAAAACACCTTGTTTCTACTAACTTGTAGATCACAAGGTGTTTTCATTCAATTTATGCCGGACGACTCCAATCAACTTGTACGTCGATCGCTTCCCACATACGTGTTAAAGCTAACTTAAGATTATCCAAAGATTCTAATGGTTTTACGGTCAATCGTTCATACGTATCAAGACCTGTAGCATGCTCAATAGCATGTTCATTATTCAAGTAAGCGATTACCTTATCAACCCACTCTTGTTCAGGTAAATCTACGGACACTGTTTTTGTTTCTGTATCATAGGACAAGAAACCATTGCTGTTTACGCCATAATGAATGGCCACACGAAATAAACTCATATCTATACCTCTCTTGCGGTAATTTATTAACACTACACCCATATTGTAACACGAACAATTATATTAGCGAAAGTATTCAATATAATCTTTATAAGTCCTTTTTGATGGTCTTTTTAGGTCCTTCAATAGATGCGTGTGTATCTGCAATTATAGACCGATTAGCCGCTTTAGTCGAGCCTGCATCAACTTTAGTAGATACCCCATCCTCTTGACCAAGCTGTGCATCTACGGCCGCTTTCAACTCTGACCGTTTTCTGCGTATTCCATTGTCTCCGTGAAAGCGCTGCCATAATGCGCCACTCATAACAGCAGTCTCACCAAATTTAGACTCTAACGAATCTAACACACTAGCAAGCTTGTCCTCTGTTTCATCCTGTGGGGAATCAAAGAGACTATCCTGCATAGGAACCTCCTCATCGAGGCCACTCACAGTAAGACCTAATAGTCGTATAGGGCCAGGCGGATCCATACAGGTAATCCCTTTAGAACTACTACATTTAAAATTCGTAGACTTTACCTTTGTAGTGGCCCCTAACGGTTCCGTATCTTTCTTAGACTCTTTAGGCCGCTTACTCGTCTTATCCTGCATCAATTTATTCCACAAGATCAATGCTGTTTCGAAAAATACATGTTCCTGGTCTGATGGTGTATCTAGCCGCTTCTGCCGTGATACGGTGGTAAAATCATCATACCGAACCTTAATAGATACAGTATGTCCATGAAGGTTACGCCTCCGAAGCCGTTTCGATAGACGGTTTGCAAAGTACCTAAATTCTAATTCAATAGCACGGCCATCGGTGAGGTCTTCTTCGTAAGTTTCCTCAGCTCCAATTGATTGTATCTTGCGATCTGTTTCAACAGGTCTATCGTCGATACCATTCGCCAGTTCCCATATGCGCTTTGCCTGATTTCCCACAAGAGGAATTAAAGTACTTTCATCAGGCAAAGACTGAATATGACGTATCAGATGAAAGCCACCAGCTTTCAAAATTTTCTCTGTCCGAGGGCCAACACCCCAAATACGTTTAATAGGCAAAGGAGCTAGCACCTCTTTTTCACGACCGTATGGGATGACCACAAGACCATCTGGCTTATCTAAATCAGAGGCTAATTTAGCAAGAAATTTATTGGGTGCTAAGCCTGCAGAGATAATAAGTCCTGTTTTCTCGAATACACGATCTTTAATGGCTTGTCCTAGTGCTTTAGGACCACTATACATGGTAGACATGCCGCTCACTTCAAGAAAGGCTTCATCAATAGATAAAGGCTCAATATAAGGGGTGAATTCTTTCATGATGGAAAAAATTTGGTTCGACACTTCTTTATATCGATCCATCCGAGGATATACATAGATGCCATCAGGACAGAGTTTCTTAGCCCTCGAGATTGGCATCGCAGAGTGAACACCAAATTTTCGAGCCTCATAGGAACAGGTAGCTACAACACCACGTGAAGAAAGACCACCCACGATTACGGGGTGGCCTTTATACTCTGGATGATCCAGTTGTTCTATGGACGCGAAGAATGCATCCATATCAACATGCATAATCCAACGTCTCATTGTTACGCTTCTTTTTCGTGCTCAGAAATGCGGCAGTATTTAATTTGCGCACAAATGCACTCATCTTTAGTTTTGTATAATTGAGGGAGAATATCTAAAATATCAGCAAATGTAGCTTCATTAATGGAGTAACGCGTCCATAAACCATTACGTTGAGAGTTAACTACACCTGCATCAATTAAGATTTTCATGTGGTAACTCAACGTAGATTGAGACAAATTGAAGCTCGCTAAAATATCGGCTGCACATAATTCATTGCAAGACAACATATCGATGATGTGTAATCTTGTTTCATCGCTTAATGCCTTAAAAATCGTCGCTAAACGTTCGTAAGAAACTTCAACCATATCTTTAACTCCTCAGATCCTTATCAAAAAATATCAATCTACTTCTTGGTACTATTATATACTATTTCTTAATGTAAATCTATTTTTTTCTTTATATTTGTATCTTAATAATTTATTATGAATACAAAAAAATTATAGATAAGTAAATTTCGCCTCATTATAAACTAACTTAAGCACGTAGCTATTTGTATAAAATGAATATTTTAAACAAATTATTATTTGATAGATTTATTTGGATATACATTTTTCTGTATATATAACAATTACACTCTATTATTTGTTATATATTTCTCGATATACTCACACTTTAATAACTATAAAGCATACTTCGATATACCGCACTACTGTAGCAACCTAAAGGATTAGATATAGAGGATCCACGTTTGTATTCTGCATCCATTCAATACAAAAGACCCCTCTGTGAGGGGTCTAATCTGTATAATTCTATAAATCGATTGCATAGCGAAAAATGTTAAAATATATAACACTCTATCAATGCTACCAAATGCAAATTTTCTATTATATCAAATTAGTATAGCTTAGAATACATTTACTAAATCGATAGTTTGGCTACGGTTAGGACCAACAGATACAATGCCTAAAGGCACACCTGTTACTTCTGCAATACGTTCTACATATTTGCGAGCATTTTCAGGCAATTTATCATATTCACGGATACCAGAGATATCAGTTTCCCAACCTGGCAATGTTTCGTAAACTGCTTCGCAAGCTTCAAGATCTTTTAAGTTAGCTGGGAACCCTTCTACGTCTTTACCATTCAATTTGTAACCTACACAGATCTTCAATTCTTTAAAAGTATCAAGAATATCCAAACGTGTAATAGCTAAGTAATCAAGGCTATTAAGACCTGCTGCGTATTTTACAACCATGAGGTCTAACCAACCACAACGACGAGGACGACCCGTTACAGTACCGAACTCATGACCAAGTTCACGGAGATTATCGCCAGTTTCGTTAAGAAGCTCTGTAGGGAACGGACCTGCACCAACACGTGTAGCATATGCTTTTACAACACCAAAGATGTTTTTTAAGTAGTTAGGACCCACACCAGCGCCTGTGGAAGCACCACCTGCAATTGGATGAGAGGATGTTACGAATGGATAGGTACCATGGTCAAGGTCGAGCATAGTAGCTTGAGCACCTTCGAACAATACCTTTTTATCCTCTTTTACAGCTTTAAGAACAGCCGCATTAGTATCTGTTACATAAGGTTTCAAGGCTTCAGCGTATTTGATGTAATCCGCTAAGATTTCATCGTAGCTAACAGGTTCAGCATCGTATACCTTAGTAAGCATTTTATTTTTGAACTCTACATTGTACGCTAATTTTTGTTTAAATGTTTCCATATCATACAAATCGCAGATACGGATACCGATACGATTGATTTTATCAGCGTAGCAAGGACCAATACCATTTTTAGTAGTACCGATTTTAGCATCCCCTTTAGATGCTTCTTCCGCAGTATCTAGAGCGATATGGTATGGCATAATGACATGTGCACGGTCAGAAACTTGAAGGGATTTAGCAGATCTGCCTTGCTTTTCAAGACCTTCAATTTCTTGTAGCAGAACTTTAGGGTCGATAACAACACCAGTACCCACGATATTTTGTTTGTTATCGTATAAGATACCACTTGGTAAAAGGCGAAGTGCAAACGCTTTATCATCAACTACAACAGTATGACCCGCGTTATTACCACCTTGACTGCGCACCACAACATCCGCACGTTCTGCGATCCAGTCAACAATTTTACCTTTCCCCTCGTCACCCCATTGAGTGCCGATAACCATACTAGTTGCCATATCTATATCCTCCATATGAAAGTCTAAATAATTCAATATCATTATACAACAATGTTCGGATTCTGTGAAAGTATTTATACAAATTCAATCTTTAGTTTCTTTCCAAATGCATGGGCTATTTTGGTTCTTTTAACCAAAAACTCATCAATAAGCCTATAACACCTACCGGTATCAAGGTCATCAATGCTGTTTGTACGTCATAGATATCTGCTAGATGTCCTACATAAGGAGCCACAAGGCCACCTAAGGTAATACCAAGACCTAGCGTAATACCTGATGCAAAGCCTGCATTTTTTGCAAGGTATTTTTGACCCAGTACCGTAATTGGTCCGTATTGTGAGAATACGCCAAAGGCCATCGGTATCATAGCACCAAAAAAGCCCCACATATTAGGCACAAAAATAAATACTAAAACAGAAGGCAAGAAAATCAGATTACCTAAGCGCACAGTTTTAAGAAATCCAAGTCGGTCAGATAAGGCCCCTCCCATATAGGTAAGGACGGCACCCATCGCAAAGTACGCAGTAAGGGCCAAACTAGATGCACTAGCTTCACCATTAATAACAGTAATATACAAAATAGGAATAAAGATAGCCAATACAGAGAAGAGTATAGATCGAGAAGCAATCACAAAAAATAACTTACCGAAACTCACCCAATCATTTGTACCGGTACTAAGAACCTTAGCACGGCTTTCACGGTTACCAGCATCAGCAACATCAGCAATATCAGTATCATCGGTAGCTTCACCCTCACCCATAAAGGCATAGAGATATAACAATACACCAAGTAGCGCGATAAGCGTAAATACCCAAAGGAATTGTCCCCCAAAGACGTAAACACCACCAGCAATAAAGGGTCCCAACGCAAAGCCCGCACTGCCGCCGACTGCAAAGCGGCCCATGGCGTTACCGATTTCATGAGATTGCGTACAATTTACAAGAAGAGCCGCCTCGGGATGGAATAACGCGGCCCCTACCCCGGCCAAGAGCGACAAAGCAAGAATCATTTCGTAACTCGTAGCCAATGCCATAGCGCTAATCGACACAAGAGTCACCGTAAACCCAACGGGAATAAACCAGGGTACGCGCCACCGATCTGCCACATAGCCCAATACGGGCTGTGCCACGGAAGCCACCACGGTATTACAGAAAATGATGGAAGCCGATTGATAATAATTAAGGCCAAAGTTAGCGATAAAAAACGGTATGAGGGCCGCCAGCGAACCTTGACCAAAGTCATTAATACAGTGAAAAATAGGCGGTCCGTACTTCCGTATAATACGTTTCATATAACCTCCTAAAACAAATAGATGGTTTCCTAATGTAAGACGAGTATATAAAAGCCTGCTAGAAAACTAATTTATAATTATCTGTTAAAATAATATACTTCTATCTAAAATGGCATATTGCTTTCAAAACAAAAAAGGTAGATATAGCCAACACCTACTGCATGTACCATAGGCTTGTTGGTCTATACCTACCCTAGTCTTTCATATGTTATGTGGGAAGTACCCTACAATTATAGGCCAAAGCGAGCCATGATTGTATCTACATGTCTTAGCAATTTATACGGATCAAAGCATGCATCGATTTCCTCATCAGTCATGTACTTCTTAATGTTTTCATCAGCTTTTAAACCTGTTGCGAAATCTTTGCCTTCAAGCCAGCGTTCCATAGCATGTTTTTGAACCCAACGATATGCTTCGTCACGTACCGCACCTTTGTCTACAAGGTGTGTCAAAATTGTTTGGCTAAATACGAGGCCCCCTGTAAGGTTAAGATTTTTAAGCATAGTTTCAGGGTATACCAACAATTTATCAATGGTTCGGATTGTTAGGTGCAACATATAATTTAACGAGATTGTCGCATCCGGCAAGATAACTCGTTCTACAGAGCTATGAGAAATATCGCGTTCATGCCACAATGCTTGATCTTCGTAAGCAGATTGTGCATAGCCACGAAGTAAGCGAGCCATACCGCAAATTCTTTCACATGTGATAGGGTTGCGTTTATGAGGCATCGCAGAGGAACCCTTTTGTTTAGGGCTAAAATATTCTTCTGCTTCGCGCACCTCTGTACGTTGTAAGTGACGGATTTCTAAAGCGATTTTATCCAATGTGCCGCCTACAACAGCAATAGTGGACAACAATTCAGCGTGACGGTCACGTTGCACCACTTGTGTAGCAATTTTAACAGGTTCAAGACCTAATTTTTCACACACATATTGTTCTACGAATGGATCGATATTGGAGTATGTACCAACAGCGCCAGACAATTTACCAACGGCAACGCTTTTACGCGCATGTTCCATGCGTTCAATATCACGTTCTACCTCTGCCATCCACAACGCCAATTTCAAGCCGAATGTAGTTGGTTCGCCGTGGATACCGTGGGTACGGCCAATCATAGGTGTGTATTTGAACTCAGCTGCACGACGACGCAATACTTCGTGCAAACGCTTTAAATCATCAATTAAGATATCACAGGCTTGTTTCATCATATACCCAAGCGCCGTATCTTTCACATCTGTAGAGGTAAGACCAAGATGGATGTATTTAGCCGCTTCAGGACCTACGTATTCGCCCACTGCTGTTACGAAGGAAATGATATCATGATTCGTTTCCTTTTCGATCTCATGAATGCGCTCAACGTCGAAATTGCCCTTTTCCCGAATTGTTTTCGCCGCTTCTTTAGGAATAACGCCCAACTCAGCTTGTGCCTCAGATGCGAGGGTCTCCACCAATAACATTGTGTCGAATTCGTTGCGTTCGCTCCAAATATGGCCCATTTCTTCTCGTGTATAACGTGGTATCATGATATCTCCTTTGCATGATAAAAGCTAGATTTATAGGATTATTGTACCATATGTGAAAGCTCCATTCAACGAACGGAACTAAATTTTCCGAATGATAATTATATTAATTTTACTTATCGTTCGGCTTTAGTTGTCAAACCGTAGTTGTTCAATCCTAGAAAAAAGGATGTACATATTGAACTACAGAGTCTAAAACAGAAAAAACAAACACAATCATACCATTGATAACATAGATAACAATAACTTGAACTATACTCTCTCTCTAATTTCCCATATAGTCATATAGTAATAAATTAATTAATACTATATCATAGCTATACATTGTGATATATAATAAACATACAGACTAAATGTACTGCGAATAATTGCTCAATCTATACACGAGCTTTATGATAATAGTAATAAACATTTCTACTATGGGGGAGGCTTTCATGGCAACTTTAAATCGTAAGGAACGCCGCGCACAGCGCAACGAATCTAATACTATAGGTATTCTATTACGTCTATTCTTTATGCTCAGCTTTATCGGCTTGGCGGTAGTCCTTTTTGGCGAGTTTGATTACAACTTTATCTTCTCCATCTTTACGGCAGACATCGTAGTATCTTTAATTTACGTAATGATGAATAAATCGCGTATTACTACATCCTTAGCAGTACACACTAATGTACGCGTTATCATCGCATTTCTCATCATGTTGATTACCATGTTCTTCTACGCTTTTGCATTGTGGCGAGCTGATCAATTCAGCACACCTATGCAAGTCACATTATTCATCGGTGGCGCCATCGTATATCTAGCCGTCTTCAACTCTACAAAAACAATGCTTACCAATCAAAATTAATACAATCTTTTTTCACAACCATAACAAAGAGGCATATCCCATACTAATGTATGTAAGATATGCCTCTTTATTGTCCTAAAACAACAGGAACCGCTAGATATACAGGTTCCCCTCTTCGATTGATAATAGAACCACTGCTTTTAACGATGCGCATTGCTTCCTCTTTGACTGGTTGCGGTACATCCTCAGCGATGAGCGGTGTATGTTCTCCTACGATGACATGTCCATTAACATCAAAGTTAACGCGTACTACAACCTTACCTGTTACGATTGACCCCTTTCCCTGTTCTTGTACAGTTCGTAAATATTCTTGGGGGTTGATATCCGACTTTTGTAAAAGCGCTTGTTGCCCTGGTGTTAGGATCCCCCACGCAAGATCAGATAGGAAGGATAAATCACTAGCTTCGGCAAAGCCGTTTCCATTCGCATTCGGATCAGATGTTATATCCTTACCTATAGGAGCATTGTCAGGCTTAGAGGATTTTCCATCTTTGGAATCATTTCCACCCGTAACAACAGCTTGTTCATTATTAGTCGTTTCCGATTCTATGGCCTTTGGAACGGCCCATTCGCGACGAGCATTAGATGTAGTCTTATTGGCATTTAAATTATGAACACTTTCATCACCTGTATTTTCCGTTACAAGAGGATCTGCCTTAGGCGCAGGCCCTTCTGGAGTCTGAGGTTCAACCGGTGGCTTATCCTTAGGTATAGGCTCAATAGCGTTAGTTTCCGCATCACTTTCACTATCCTCAGGCAGATGAAAGCTAACCTCTGCGGCATCATAAGCCACACCGGTTCCAACGATGCCACGCAAGGAAAGCCCCATGCCAGAGATAAGCATGATGGTAATGCCTAAAGATACAATAAAAGGTTTCAGATAATGTGATTCAAACATGGAATCACTTCCGTTCCGTAGCGACGCTAATATATTTAGCACCGTTCACCTTGAGCATGTCCAAAAGCTCGATAACATCGTTATAATATACATCTTTTGAAGCACGAATCACAAAGGCTTGTTGAGGTGCTTGTGTAACGATAGATTTGACCTCTTGCGCCAAGCGATCCGAAGAAATTTCCTGATTATCGATATATAGCGTGTGCGTTGTAGTTAAGGTAATGGTGATAGGTTCGATAGATTTCGCCGTAGACGACGATGCAGATGGTAAATTTAGCGGAATTTGTTGCTCTGTATTCATATACAGCGTGCCTACCATGAAAAATACCAATAAAAAGAATACGATATCAATCATGGGAATAATCATGATGGTAGGCTCTTTTTTAACCCCTAATGTGCGTCGTCTCATATATCATGTTCCTCATTGTACGCATCAAGGATGTTGCCGCACTCATGCTCTAATGTCGCCACAGAATCGTTGACCTTCGCCGCACAGTAACTGTGAAAGCCAAGGGCAATAATGGCCACGGTCAACCCTGTAGCCGTTGCCACCAAGGCTTCAGAAACACCACCTGTAATAATGGTCGGAGCCCCAATATCTCCACCTACCACGGCAAACGCACGAATCATACCGAGGACCGTCCCTAGCAACCCCAATAACGGAGCCATTGTTACAATCATGCTGAGCCAACTAAGGCCGCGTTTTAAACGTTCATCAGCGTACGACACTACATCTTGAAGGCGGTTTTCCAAACCATTATAATTCTTTGCACTGCGGATAGCACGGGCAAATAAAGAACCAAGTTCCTCTGTATCCCGTTCCAAAACACTTGGTAACATAATCCAAGATTGATTCTTCTCTAAGACCTTATTAAAACGGCGCAAATCCTTTGTAAACTTGCGATATAGAAAGATACGTTCAATGCCAATCATCAAGGTAAACAGTAAAAAAATCACCAGCGGATACATAACAAATCCACCAGCTACAAATAAATGCGCTATACTACTCATACTAACCTCCAAAAGCCACATACTTTTAGGCTCTATCCGGGTTAATTATACCACGTTTTATCCCACCGAAAACAGATATAGAGCGTAAAACCACAACATAAATAGATATAGGATGACTTGCAAGATAAATATAGACTAATTCGCTAGATAGACATAAGCTAGCTAAAGTCCACAGGATAAAATTAGGGTTATAGGGCAAAACCAACACGTTTTGTCCTATAACCCTAAAATTAAAATACAAAAAGGCTGCACTAGAAATGATATACATTCTAGTACAGCCTTTGATACGTTCCTAAATAGATTAGTCTTTTTTAATAAAGCCTACAATGAAGCCACCTACTGACAGTGCAATGCCTAAACCGCTACAGAACATACCAATAGAATACCACAATGTGTAAGATTGGTTATTCTCAGAAATCGCCTTTGCTGCCGCTTGAGCATTTGTAGCATTTCTCGCAATTTCCAAATTAGCCGCCCCTGGATCTGGATTTAATAATAGAATCGCAATACCAATAATTAGAACGACTACACCTACAGGTAATAATAATTTTTTGTTCATTTGAATGCCCCTCTCGTAACATTAAACGATTAATAAATAATATAACTTAATTATACACTGATTTTTGCATTTTAAAAAGATGAACTTATATATTAATCAACTTTTATTAGACAATTAATGGGAACTAGTTATTATGACATAGAAAAAGGCATAGTATGCAACTACTATTGGTCCAAATCCAACAGTGAACATTGATACTATGCCTTTTACAAATACATCTTTAATTATATCGAAATACATACGATTGCTAACGGAGTGCGTATTAAGATAAGTTATGCCGGCTTATCTAATATATATTTAGCAATACGATATATATTTAACAATACAATATGTATTTACCGATCTACTTATTGTAAGGACTTATCGAAAACGCCAATAAGTTCTTCAACGGCTTGAGATTCGCTCATTTCACCGTCTAAGACAGCGGCTTCGACTTCGCCCATGCGACCTTGAATGACTACATTATTAAAGAATAGGTTGTGCAAGTGTTCGTCAATCATATCGCGTACCCAACGAAGGGATTGTTCTTGACGGCGTTTTAAGAAAACTCCATTTTCTTTGCCTTGTTCAGTAAATTCTTGGATAACATCCCACAATTCATCGAGGCCATCCTTTGTGACAGCTGAACATGTATAGGCTTGAGTCTTCCATTTTTCCGTAGCCGGACGGATGTAATGCAACATCCGGTCATAATCGCTACGAGCAATGAGAGCTCGTTTGAGGTTATCCCCATCGGCCTTGTTGACCACAATAGCATCAGCAAGTTCCATAACGCCTTTTTTGATGCCTTGCAATTCATCGCCTGCCCCCGTTAAAACGATGAGCATAAAGAAGTCTACCATGGAACGCACGGTAACTTCGCTTTGCCCAACCCCAACGGTTTCAACGAGAATAATATCGTACCCAGCAGCCTCGCAAAGTAGCATAGTTTCTCTACTTTTACGAGCCACACCGCCTAGTGTACCACCAGCTGGCGATGGACGAATATAAGCCTCTGGGTGTTTCGTCAACGTTTCCATCCGCGTTTTATCACCCAAGATACTGCCTTTTGTGACTTGGCTCGTAGGGTCTACAGCCAGTACGGCAACCTTGTAACCCGCTTCAATGAGCATGTTACCGAAGGCTTCAATAAACGTACTTTTACCGGCCCCAGGCACACCAGTAATACCGATGCGCAATGCCTTGCCCGTGCGAGGCAATACGGCTTGCAACACCTGTTGAGCTAGTTTGAAATGGTCCTTATTATTACTTTCTACTAATGTGATAGCCCGTGAAAGTATAACGCGGTCCCCCTGCTCGATACCGCGTACATAATCAGCGACAGTTAATTTCTTTCGCCGCTGTACGGGACGTACCGCTGGAGCCAGATGAGCAGAGCTAGATAAGAGGCCGTCATGCATTTCCTTGACGCCTTTCATTACGTGACACGCGTAAGTGTCATCTTTCTTCGCTTCTTCTGGCACCCAGTCGGGACGATAGGTACTACCCTCGGTGCTTGCGTTTTTTACACCTAATTCAGGGGCTTTGCCTTCACCAGTGGTGAAAGTTGCGTCCTGTGTATTGCGCAATTCATCCGGAGTAGGCCGTTTGTTATCAGTCATGAGACTCGTCTTGAACGTGACTAGTCAATGTTTCTAGTAATTTTTTCGCCGCTACTGGCAAAACTGTACCAGGGCCAAAGATAGCCACTGCGCCATGTTCGCGTAGGAATTCATAGTCCTGAGCAGGGATTACGCCGCCGATGGCAACTAAAATATCTCCACGGCCCCGCTTGTTGAGTTCCTCTACAAGTTGAGGCAATAATGTCTTATGCCCCGCCGCAAGAGAACTAAATCCGACAATATGAACGTCATTATCCACCGCATCTTGTGCTGTTTCTTCTGGAGTTTGGAACAAAGGTCCGATATCCACGTCAAAGCCCATATCCGCGAAGGATGTAGCGATAACTTTGGCACCACGGTCATGACCGTCTTGGCCCATCTTCGCAATCATGATACGAGGACGACGACCTTCGAGTTCTTCAAAGTTATCTGCCATTTGGCGTACTTCTTTGATTACATCGTCATCTTCAAATTCGCTGGAGTATACACCGGAAATAGAGCGAATAACCGCTTTATGACGACCGCATACCTTTTCAACAGCAAAGGAAATTTCACCCAAGGATGCACGAGCACGAGCCGCTTCAAGTGCAAGAGCAAGTAAGTTGCCTTCACCCGATTCTGTAGCCTTTGTGATCGCTTCAAGACAGGATTGAACCTTTTCTTCATCCCGGTTAGCACGCAATTGTTCGAGACGACGAATTTGCGCTTCCCGTACAGCTGTGTTATCTACGTCGAGGATATCCAATGGATCTTCTTTATCTAGACGATATTTATTGATACCAATAATCGCTTCACGACCAGAGTCGATACGAGCTTGGCGACGTGCAGCAGCTTCTTCAATACGCATCTTAGGAAGCCCTGTATCGATAGCTTTCGCCATACCGCCAAGGGATTCGATTTCTTGGATATGACCCCAAGCGCGACGAATCAATTCGTCTGTCAACGCTTCTACATAGTAGGAACCGCCCCATGGATCGATAACCTTACATACCTTAGTTTCATCTTGGATGTAAAGCTGAGTATTACGCGCAATACGTGCAGAGAAGTCCGTAGGCAACGCAATGGCTTCGTCAAGCGCATTGGTATGTAGAGATTGCGTATGACCTAACGCAGCACCCATCGCTTCCATACATGTACGAGCCACGTTGTTGAATGGATCTTGTTCTGTAAGAGACCAACCAGATGTTTGGCTATGTGTACGGAGTGCCATGGATTTAGGATTTTCAGAGCCGAAGCTATTGATAATCTTAGCCCACAACATACGAGCCGCACGCATTTTTGCCACTTCCATGAAGTAGTTTTTACCGATTGCCCAGAAGAAGGACAACCGTGGTGCGAACTGGTCAACGTGAAGGCCTGCATTAACACCGGTACGGATATATTCGAGACCATCGGCCAATGTGTAACCTAATTCGATATCTGCAGTAGCGCCCGCTTCTTGCATATGGTAACCAGAAATGGAAATACTGTTGAATTTAGGCATGTACTGGGATGTATACGCAAAGATATCACCGATAATACGCATAGATGTAGCTGGAGGGTAAATATAGGTATTACGTACCATGAACTCTTTCAAGATATCATTTTGGATTGTACCAGCCATAACCTTTTTATCTACGCCTTGTTCTTCACCAGCCAAGATGTAGAACGCCATTACTGGCAATACGGCGCCGTTCATTGTCATGGATACGGACATTTGATCAAGAGGGATACCAGAGAATAGAATTTCCATGTCGAGGATGGAGTCTACCGCAACGCCCGCTTTACCAACGTCACCTACTACACGAGGATGATCGGAGTCATAACCGCGGTGAGTAGCAAGGTCAAAGGCGATAGACAAACCTTTTTGGCCCGCTGCCAAGTTACGACGATAGAACGCATTGGATTCTTCCGCTGTGGAGAAACCAGCGTACTGACGTACTGTCCAAGGACGAGTAACATACATTGTGGAATAAGGTCCACGCAAGAATGGAGGTACACCAGCCATATAGTCAAGGTGTGTCATTCCTTCATAATCCATCTCTGTATAGAGAGGCTTTAGTTGGATTTGCTCCATTGTTGTATTATATAAATCTTCAAAGCTTTTTCCTGTTTCTTTTTGAAGTTCAGCAAGCCATGCATCGCGAGATGTTGCTGTCTGAGATCCCAAGCCAAGAGAGGAGAAGTCTGGATTTTTAAACATGAGCTCACATCCCTTTCTTATCTTGTAACGTATTCAAGATTTCGTAACAATTTGCACGAACAGAAATGAAGTCGTCCACGCCAGCTTCACGGTATACAGGTTCTAAGTCCTTAGGAGGTGCCCCTGCTAAAATAACCGTTACATGCGGCATAGTTTCTTTCAATTCCTTAGCAAGTGGTGGTACCAATTCTGGATAGGTATCATCTGTAGAACAGATAACAACTACATCAGCACCACTTTCACGAGCAGCTTTCGCAGCATCAGCCGTTGTTTCATGACCATCATTTTTGATAACTTCAAAAGCACCTACTTCGAAGAAGCCTGTGGAGAAGTCCGCACGAGGTTTATGTTGAGGGATTGGCCCCATATTGGCCAAGAATACCTTCACATTATCTTTCGTACGTTGTTTATAATTCTCAGTGCGCATGCGAAGTGCTTCAAACTGTTCAGTCCAGCGATGGGCTGCAATGGATTCAATCGTTTCGGATGCAATATCGCCAGCATCTAAAGCCTTGCGGATTTGACGTATTGTTAATTTTTGTAATGCACCGAGTTCAATAAGGCCAATCAAAGCGCCTGGCTCTGTCGTACCTGCTTCTAGGGTAGCCTGTGCTTTCACAACAGCATCTGGCTCCGCACTCGCCAAGTACTCTTCGATTTGAGCAACCCGTTTTTGACGCAATGTTTCTTGATTTTCTGGTTTTGGATCAAGCAATTCTTCAGTCATATTCGCATACATGTTGTTACCTACAGCCACATCTTTGCGGAATGCAAGGTTTTTGAAGCGTTCATCAAGAACTGCTTTAACTTGAGCTTGTGGATAGCCTTCTTTCAAGGCTGCTATGATACCACCTTTAGACTCAATAGTTTGGAACTCGGCCCAAATTTTTTCGCATAATTCAGCTGCCAATGTTTCCACATACCAAGAACCACCTACAGGGTCCACTGGTTGACGTAACTCGAACTCAGTTTGTAACATCACTTGAATATTACGGGCAATACGGCGAGAGAAATCGTCAGCTTTGCGAATTGGTTGGTCGAATGGGGACACTTCAAGGCTATTCAAACCGCCTACAACGCCAGAGAATGCTTGTGTTGTATTGCGCAACAAGTTTACATATGGGTCGTATACAGTTTTTGTGAAAGCCGATGTTCTGCCGTGTACATGAACAGCACGGTCAGCTTCTTCGGCACCGAACGCTTCCATGATGCGCGCCCAAAGCACACGTAATGCACGTAATTTAGCAATTTCCATGAAGAAGTTTGCACCCAAGGAGAATGTAAACATCATGCTGTTAGCAATAGTGTGAATATCGATGTTACGTTGTGCCAATTGACGTACGTAGCAAACCGCTGTCGCCAATGCATACGCAACCTCTTGCACATCGTTCGCGCCACCATTAGCGTATACATCACCAGATACGAGTACAGTTTTAAGCTCTGGAGCTTGCTCTTTAGCCCATACAACAGTATGTGCCATTTCATCAAAGGCTGTATCTAAAGACATATGCAATGTACCATCTTTAGCCCAAACACCAATAGGGTCTGCACCAACGAGACCTTTCAAGTCAGAGGTTTGTTTTTTAGATCCTTTCACCGTAGCGGCTAACATACCGAGCAAGATAGCTGCAGAAGCACCTGTTTCAATATATAAAGGATTTTCCTTTAAATTAAAGCGCTCAATCAATTGGCTACAATCATCCATAGTAGACAGAGATGTACCGCCGATACCAACAGCTGCGCCTACTTGCACATCTTGATCATGGCGTGTTGCTTCATCAAGGCGAATATTGTGAATGGTGCCACCTTTTACAATTTCGTATAAACTTGCATGGTTAGCATCCTTAGGAAAGGATTCGTCTACATATTGGGATACTCCCCAAGAGTCTTTAATATAACCACTTGCCTTTGTGCCACGTAGGAACTCACCTGCCCCAGGGTATACACCCTTTGGAATTTTTTCTCCATGCAATGCAGGCGTATAAATTGGTTGTAACGTAATTCCCTCATAGGTTTTAGTGAACATCTTCTTATGGAAGTCGCCACCTTTTAACGCTTTTTCAACCTCGGCCTGCCATTGTTCATACGTAGGTTTCTTAAACTCATCAAAGGATACAGGTGCTAATAAATCACGTTCAGCATCCTTTGAAGTCTTTTTGTCAGACATATATGTGCCTCCTTTTCAACTCGAAACCATACCGAGAAACAGCGCACCGTACCTGCGAATTGTTAGATATATGAATCACTCGAGCTTTATCTTATTGGACCACATCAACCTCAAAATGTGTCCATCGGTTTAATGTCTATAAAACTTGACGCATATACTCAACATCCACTCTAAGGGCAATAAAAAACGTGCCACCTAAAGTGACACGTAAGGTTTCTTATTGAAAGGTACACTAAAAAATACTGTAGCCAGCATACCCCAATCCCCTTCCTATCGCTCGTAGGTACATAACGGTGATTATCAAATAGGCAGTTCTCCTGGCTCGGGATCATCACCTCGCTTTCGCCTTCCCAGATTACTCCAGTGACATGTATGAAAGCAGACTCATCCTTACAGTGGCGGGACCGCATCGGCTTATACCGATTTCTCTATTAAGTCTTACGACACCTATTCTCTATATTCGTTGTTCTAAGTCCAATATAGTGTAACAATATGCACAAAGTCAATGAACATAACATTTAATCATAAGTGCCAAAATCAAAGTTATAACTGAAAATCATATGCAATAACTAAAACGCATGACTTGAGTATTAGTGATATAATAAGTACTATCACGAGGAGGCATTATGGACCATACAAGTAAAAAAGGGTTAATCACAGCCCTTAGTTGTTATATAATTTGGGGCTTACTCCCTCTATATTGGGCATTATTAAACCATGTTTCACCGTATAATATACTGGCACAGCGCATTATCTGGTCAGGTGTTTGCATGGCTATCGTTGTATTTGGCTTACACTTTAAACAATTCAAAAAGGACTTTCAATTACTAAAAGAACAACGTTCACAACTATTCCTACTGTTAATTGCGGCAGTCATCATCAGTGTAAACTGGTTCACCTACATTTGGGCCATCGCCAATAATCAAGTTATGAATACGAGCCTTGGCTATTACATCAACCCACTCTTCAATGTAGTATTAGGTGTCATCCTATTTAAAGAGGTTCTATCCATACCGAAAAAGCTGAGTGTCCTCATCGCTACCATCGGCATCGCCTTACTCACCTATCAAGTGGGATCCTTGCCATTAGTGTCGATGATTCTCGCCATTTCCTTCGGCCTCTATGGAGCCGTAAAAAAGAAACTACTCATCTCTCCCTTTACGAGCATCGCCTTTGAGGCCTGGCTATTAACACCGCTAGCCTTACTATATACGACCATGGTCGATAATACCGTGTGGTCCTATTTCGGCACAAACTGGTATACAACCATGTTGCTCATAGCCTGCGGTCTAACTACATCTGTCCCATTGGTTCTATTCTCCTATGGTGCACAGCTATTGCCGCTTAACCTACTAGGCTTCTTGCAATATGTATCCCCTACCATTGCCTTATTGCTAGCCATCTTCTACTTTGGTGAAAGCTTTGGCACACCACAGATGATCGCCTTCGGTTGTATCTGGATAGCCTTAGTATTATTCTCCTTATCGAGCCAAATTACAACACGCATTAGCCTAAAAAAGTAAGGTATATCCTATATATCAACTAAAAAGCTGTATCAAATGATACTCTCATTTGATACAGCTTTCTTTTATATAGACGTATTAATCTAACTTATTTTAATCTAACTCATTCATATTGGTCGTATTCAGATTAGAAATGTAATGGTTATAGGCCTCAATCATACGATTATAGTCATTATCTTGTTTCGAACCCATATAGGTACGGATTGCACCAATCGTAGAGTTTACAGAGGTCTTAACAGAATCATACTTAGGACTAGTAATACCATTTGATACATCACCAATAGATTGCAACTCTTGATTGATAGCATTTACATCTAGTTGTTTTTCACTATCGATCTTTTCTAGGACCGCAGTAAGTCGCAAATGAACCTCTTGTGCTGCAGCGGCATTTTTCTTGCCTGCATCACGCAATTGTTGCAACCGTTGTTGCAAGCGGTCTGTATTAATTTTATGCATAACATTATCAAAGTCAGCATAAATAGGAACAAATTGTTCATATAATTGAACATATTTAGGGCCTAATTGTTGCTCCTTAGCATAGTTGTCTGTGGTATACCCTTTAGATTTATAATATGCATCGAGCTCTTCCGCTACCGGTGTAATTTCGTTCAATTTTGAAAGCAGCTTATCTAAAGGCTCCTTCATTTCATCATACGGAATACCTGCTTGCTTAGCCTCTTCTAATTCTTTTTGTAACTGCTTAAAGTTCGGTGCACTAAATACAGTTAAATGCTGCCCCGCTTTTAACTCATTAAGAGTTGGCGTATTCGCATAATCAAACATGACAGCCATGCGATTGTATCGGCTTACAGCTTTCACATATTGATTAAATAACTGCACCTGATCCTGCTCAGACCGCTGCGCAATTTCCTTGCGGCTCTGTTCAGTTCCCTGCCATAGCTCTGACATACTACAACCGCTCAAAAAAAATGGGGATGTCAATGTCGCCGCACACAACACAGCCATTGCTACCCTTTTACCAAATGGTTTCATGATGAATCCTCTCCTTTCATCAATACTCAACCTAATTTATATATATTAATTATATACTAATATGATTTTTATGAATAGGATTAATATATAAAGGTCATGTATCAATTTTGTCAAGTGACTAATAGAATCAGGGGTGACCAATGGTCACCCCTATTTTCCTTTATATACTGTTAGACTATAAATAAGAATGTATAACTCCTAATAATTGTTTTGTACGTATACACGTGTTATTATAAAAGGAGAGAATATGAAGGATAAGGATTTACTTAAATTATTACTGCAAAATGGCTGGAAGGATGTACGGCAACGAGGTAGTCATCATCGTTTAAAAAAGGATAATCAAGTTGAAGTTATTGCCGTACATGGGAAAGATGTACCTATCGGTTTATTAAATGCCATCTTAAAACGTACGGGACTAAAATAAGGAGGACCTATGAAATTTATATACCCTGCTATAATCCATGATGATGCCGATGGTTTCTGGGCTGAATTTCCAGACCTAGAATACACTAGTAGCACCGGCTCAACACTAACAGAATTAATAACCAATGCACAAGAGGCTATGGAACTCTATATATTAGGCGCTTTAGAAGATGGACAAACTCTACCTACCCCCACATCTATTCGCAGCTTACCATGTACCGATACAACATATCCTACATTAGTTCAAACAGATATTGATTTAGCTAAAAATAGTAAGTCCGTAAAGAAAACCCTAACGATTCCTGCATGGCTTAACGACAGAGCATTGGCTAAAGGAATTAATTTTTCTCAACTTTTACAAGAAGCATTAGTAGAGAAAACAATGTAATTTACATCATCAATTGCTCAGTAAAATTAGAACTATTGTCCATGCAATAGATGCTAAGGTTAGTAATAGTATACAGATCATCCACAAGATTATTACAAAATAGAGCAGTAGCTTGAGTACATATAGTACATCAAACCATATACTATGTTGGTCCTCTAGACGGTCCATATAGGCACTAAGACATCGCACCAAATAGGGCGGTTTAACATTAGGATTCAGTTTTTTCCAATAAAACACCAAATAAGGCATAACAATACACCCTACCACCACTATATAGCTAAGGAAAATTGGTGTTTCAATATTGTACCGAGTCATAAACCCTGACCAGTCTACAACCATTAGACCGCCAAGGTATAGAAAAATAAGCCAATATATAAATCCTATCACCTTTATAATAAGGCGAATCATCTGTTTCACATCCATGTCTATAATCCTACCAATGTTTTAAATCGCCTATTATTGTGAAAGCGTTCAAAATGGTCTTGTTCGGCTGCAACAGCTTTTACAGAAGGATCAATTTTTATAGCCTTTTCTAGCCAATCAAGGGCCTTAGTATCATCCCCTTGGTCTGCATAAATGGTAGCAATACCATACACAGACCAAGTGTTACTAGGGTCCTTTTCCAATACCTTTTCAAACCATTGTTTAGAATCGTTTAACTGACCTTGCAATTTATAGACCATGGCCATGTTATAGTAATTAGCCACATTATTAGGGTCTAAATCATAAGCCTTTTTAGTATCTGTCAACCCTTTAGCCGCATCACCATTTAATGCTGTTGCAAAGCCGCGTACAGAATAGGCATCTCCGTTGTTAGCATCTTGTTTAATAGATGCAGTGGCTTCCTCTATGGCTTTCGTATACTCACCAGCAGATAAGGCTTGCTTTGCTGTAATTAGATGGTCATCTTGTTTGGTAGTCGCTTGGCTGTTTCCCGCAGCAGATGTAGAGGAACCAGTTGCAGTAGCAGAACTAGTTGCATTTGATTCTGTTTTATTACTATTCGTATTTTGATTCAATCCACATCCCGTAAGAGCTATTATTAAAAGAAAGAAAAGCACAAATTTCTTCATTAAGAATTCTCCGATCATTAATTATATACAAGACTCCTTAGCATGATGATATAATATAAAATACCTCCCGAAAGGAGGTGGTATATTGCAGGAGCTGTTTTATGCACTCTGGGGCACCTTGCTTGCCCCTATTATTGTTGCCTTAGTTGTAACTACCTACAGCTACTGGCTTAACAATAAAAACAAAAAATAAGCAAGAAAAAGGACGAGCTGCCACTCGTCCTTTTTTTGGTTATATTGCAGGTAATTTCATACACTCTACTACCTACGTTTAGTATACCACATTTCTTAGAAAAATAAAGAATTAGCAATAAATCTCATAAAACCCCTAAAAAACTATTACTAGTTTTAACATAATTTGCGAGCAATATTAAAGCAGCATTAATATAAACTACCAGTTACTTTAACATAAACTACTAGCAACGTTAACGTAAATAGCAATAGATATATAAGACTTATTTCTTAGCCTTAGAACAACGATCTAATAAAAATGCAACGCCAACGAATGGGATGCCACCGTTTTCACCAAGACCGATTTCACAGGTAGAGCTGGAGCTTACGCCTAGTGTTGCACCGTATTCAGCGATTTCAGCAGCAAGGTCTTTGGTAGCACATTTGTTAAGTTCTGGTGTAAAGAACCCTTTTTGACCTGCAAAGCCATCGCATGCAAAGGATTTAATGTTGAATACATGGTCTGTACATAGACGAGCCAAATCTTCAATATATTGAGATTTATTCAAGGATTTAATCTTACATTGTTTGTGTACGATGACCCGTTCATCACATTTTTCAATATCGAGATGAGGCACAACGTATTTACACAAGAATTCAGAAATATCGTTGATTTCTAAGTCTGGCATGTGTTTGAAAGCATGGTTGAAACATGCACTATGATCGATCACGATTGGATATTTACCGTTTTGAGATGCTTGCATCAATGCATCGTGTAAGTCCTTAACAGCGCGCTCATGAACGTCATCATAGTTTTCAAAACTCAAGCCACAGCAGAGGTTTTCGATATGTTGAGGGTAGATAATATCGATATGGGCCTTGTTGCAAAGGCTTTCCACTACTTGTTGCAAGCTGCGTTCATCGTCGTAACCTTGATTAGGTTTGAAGGCGCGGTTCGCACAAGTACTAAAGTATACAACCTTTTCAAAATTAGTCGGTTTAATACGGCTTCTCAATCTGTAACGATTGGCCTTAGGTGTAGTCTTAGGAATGTACGGAGTAATACCTGTTACACCATGTAAGCCTTCTGTAATCTTGGAAATCGCTTTTTGTGTAACGATAGAACCTGCAATACCTTCGAGACTTACGCCGGCACGAGCCATTTGAAGTGTAGTAGAGAAATTATCGTAAATCTTCTTAGCTAATTCCGGTGCTGGAGGATCGATGCGGCGCATAGATAATGCAATTTGAGCAGTATCGATGCTGAGCGGGCAAAGACCTTTACACATGGAGCACGCAGCACAGGTATCTACACCAAAATATTCATAGCCTTTTTTAAGTTCCGCAGCCAATGTGAAATTGCCTTCGTTTTCAAGGCGTTTTGTTTCACGCAACAATGCAATACGTTGACGAGGAGTCAATGTTAAATTGCGACTTGGACAATGTTTTTCACAGAAACCACATTCCATACAGATTGTAAAAGCATCATCGATAACGCATTGAGCTTTAAGATTTTTCTTATACACATCTGGATCATCTGTGATGATAACATCAGGATTCAAGATGCGTTCAGGGTCAAAGATGGCTTTGATGCGACGATTGATTTCGTACGCTTTGCGGCCCCATTCCATTTCAACAAATGGTGCCACCATGCGACCTGTACCATGTTCGGCTTTCAAAGAACCACCGAAACCAGATACGCGTTCGGACATTTCTTCTACCAAATCAGCAAAATTCTTAGTATCTTTAGGGTCACTGAAGTCAGGTGTGATGTTAAAGTGAACATTACCAGACAAAGCATGACCAAAGATTACACCACCGTCTACAAAATCGTATTTGTGGAACAATTCGGTAATCATTTCGATACCCTTAGTGAAATCTTCGATTTGGAAGCACACGTCCTCTGTAATAACAGTGGTGCCTTTTCTACGTTGACCACCAACGATTGGCAAGATGCCTTTACGGATAGCCCACCAAGAATCGTATTCTACAGGGTCTTGAGAGTAAAGACTTGGGAGGGCTGTTGGGATATCTTTCAACTTGTCTTTAATGAAAGCCAAGTTTTGATCAACCGTTTCTTTCGTGTAGCTTTCAGTTTGGAACAAGATGGCACTCGTGCCTTCAGGCACTTCACGAACGAAGTCAGGCACATTATCTAAGGCTTGAACAGCGCGCAAGGACTGATAGTCCATCATTTCCGCAGCAATAACCTTTTCACGGCCCATATTAGCCAAAGCTACAACCGCTAGGGATGCATCATTCAATGTACTAAAGAACATGAGTCCACAGCCTTTATGAGGCACGTCTTCAACCGTGTTATATACAACTTCGGACACGAAGCCCAATGTACCTTCAGAGCCAATGAACAAGTGATTAATGATATCGATAATATCTTCAAAATCAACGAGAGAGTTCAAGCCGTAACCCGTAGTATTTTTAATTTTATACTTGTGATGAATCAAGTGCGTCAATTCTTCATCGGCCAAAATATCTTTGCGCAATTGCAAGATATCCTCTACCATTTGAGGTTTTTCTTTGAGGAATTGATCAATGCTCTTTTGGTCGGATGTGTCGAGAATGGAACCATCTAATAACACAACGCGAATGGAGCGAATTGTTTTATACGAGTTCTGCGCCGTACCACAGCACATACCTGAGGAGTTATTATTCAAAATACCGCCCACTAATGCGGTAGCAAGCGTAGCAGGATCTGGACCAATTTTACGATTGTACGGTTTCAATAAGTCATTTGCATCAGAACCGATAACACCGCATTCACATTTTAAGGCTTTCCCATCATCGATAACTTCCATTTTCTTGAAGCCATCATTACATACGATGAGCACATCTTCACTGGAGCATTGACCAGACAAGGAGGAGCCGGCCGCACGGAATGTAAATGGTGTCCCACATTGTTGACACAAACGAATAAGCCGTCTTACTTCTCGTTCATCTTCAGCTTTAACAACTACCTTTGGTAAATAGCTATAGCAAGACGCATCAACGCCATATGCATAACGACGTAAATGATCGGTGTATACGCGACCTTTACAAATCTCATTTGCCTCCTTGGCAAAACGTTCATAATCTCTAATAAGTGTACTCACTTCTATTTCCTCCTATCCTTTCTTAAGGAATCTATTACTTTTAGTATACGCCGTTCTCATTCTCCTCACTATAATTATGCATAATTTATATCTCTTCTAATAAAAATCGATATGCATTACCCTTTTATTCCCTCAGTTGAAAGTACATCTCATTAGCATTATCATGTACTCATTTTTCCTCATATACAATCAAGAATCCTTATTTATTAAGCATGTATAGATATAGTCAGTAATTATATGCTAAAACCTCTCTAAATAACGATTCGTACTACCTATAATTCTATAGTAAATACATTACCAACATTATGCATAAAAATAGTATGATTTATATATTTTAAATTTTTCATTCTCATTTATAGTTCTCTATGACTTTTAGTTATACCCTTTTATAAAATGCTGAAAATACAGAAAACCCTCTAATGATAAACGCTTACGAATCACCATTAGAGAGCTTTACTAAATTATGCTTATTAAAGATAGATTAATTATAAAACCATATTATCCCAAAATACCAGATTTAAGAATGAGGCGTACCGCCAATGCAAAGACAGCTATACTCATGAGGGCGAGGATAGCTTTTGCTTTGAGACGTTTTGCAATACGAGCACCTACTTGAGCACCAAAGATAGCGCCAATACTAGTAGGAATAGCAATACTAAATATGATGTGGCTTTCAATTAAATGTGTAATAACCCCCACCGTTGTTGATACGGCGAGAATAGATTGACTTGTAGCCGTTGCCATATGGGTAGGAAAGCCCATGAGATAAATCAAAGCCGGCACATGGATGAGGCCACCACCGATACCAAAGATACTCGAAATAAAGCCAACAAAAAAGCTAATACTAATACCGATAGATTTACTATAGCTCAACTGCTCAAGAGTAAGGCTTTCTTCCTTTCTTTCCCCTTTTCTAAAATTTTTAAAACCAATCAATACGGATGCACACAGCATAAAGCATCCAAAGGCAAACATAAAGCCTTTACCAGAGAACCATCCAGACATTTGGGCACCTAAAATAGCCCCCGGAAAGGTAGCAAGACTAAAGATGATAGCAGCGTTAATGTATACCTTTTTTTGCTTAAGATAAGCTATAGATCCAGAAATGGCGTTACACATAACAGAAAAAAGCGATGTTCCTACGACCATAGATGGAGACCACTCTGGGAACCAGTACATAAAGAGAGGCACAAACACAAGGCCCCCACCGGCACCGATGATGGTGCCAATCATAGCTGCTAAAAAGCCAACTATGGTAAAGAATATATAGAATACCACTATATTATCAATCACATTAAAACCTCCCATGCCGTTTGAATTATTGTTTCTCCATATATACAAAGGATAATCCCGTGTCATCCTGTATTTCTCTAACGGCTTTATACCCCATTTTTGTATATAATTTTATATTGATCCAGCTTTTTGTACATGTATATAATACACGCCGGTCTTGGCTGCATTGTTCATCTACAAAGGCTAATAATTTTCGAGCCAACCCTTGTTGCCGATAGTCTGGATGCACCATCAAGCGACCGACCTCTACTACGCCATCGTCATATTGATAACGAATGCCTCCGATTATCTTCCCCGCATCATCTACCATTTTATAGGTGTGCCATTGATTAAAAGTACCGCTATAATCCGCTTCTGACTCCATCAATGCAGGGATCAGTCGACAGCCAATCATTTCCGCTTCACTTTCAAAAGTAAGCAATTGTAATCGATATAATTCTAATATATCTGACTCGGTAGCTTTTACAATCTTCATCTACTAACACTCCTAATTAGATTGAAAATACGCCTTCGCGGCTTTCAATCGGCCACGCTCACAAGAGACTTGTAATTCATCCCCTGGTTCGAGTTTTACATCGCCTAATGGCACAATGTAGGTACCATTACGGCGAATGCTAACAATCAACGTGCCATCTGGTAAGGCCAAGTCTTGTAGCTGTACATCCGTATAGTTTGCCACCACAGGCACCTTCGTTTGAAAGAAGGTTTGCACCGATTCTAGATTGCTTTGACCACTCATGGCTTGCAACAAGGAATCGTAAATCGGCGGTTCTTTTAAAAGATCCGCCACAAGATAGGCCACGAGCGTAACGGTACCGATAGCATAAATATTAGAGAAACTATTCGTCATTTCAAGGACGAGCAAAATCGCCAAGATGGGAGTACGCATAGCTGCGGCCAACATCCCTCCCATGGCACAGATAACGAACTGTGGTACAAAATCAGGAGAAATAAGTCCTAAGGTTGAAAGTAAGCTTTCACAAAAAGCACCTGTTGCAGCACCAATTACGAGCATGGGCAAAAATATGCCCCCTTGAGCACCACTGCCATAGCAGAAGGTGGTAAGTAAAATCTTGCCTAATACGATGCCACCTAAGAGCAATACGCCATGAGATTGAAAGGCAAGCTGACCCACAAGGTCATTGCCCCCACCCAAGAGGAGCTGCGAATCAAAGCCAATGGCCGCCACCGCCACAAAGGTAAGGGCTAATTTCAAGAATCGAGAACATTTGAGCCAGTCAAAGAACCTCTTGAAAGCAAAAATCATACGGCAAAATAACACGCCACATAGCCCCATGATAACACCAACCATGAGCAGTATCGGGAAATATTCAAGAGGAACCCCTGAGGTCACCGTAAAGCCCAGCGCTGGTGTAAGTCCAAAGATACTAACTGTAATATAGTTAGAAATCAAAGTTGCCACGAAGGTTGGTACAACGAGATACGGATAAAAGCTTTTATGTACCTCTTCAAAGACGAACATCGCCCCCGATACGGGCGCACTAAAGGCAGCTGTTAAGCCTGCCCCAGCACCTGCGGATGTCAAAATACGCTGTTCTCGTAGTCCCGAATTCATCCAGTAGGACACAATCTTCCCAGTAGAGCCGCCAATCTGTACGGCTGGCCCTTCACGACCTACGGAAAATCCTGCAAAGCCGGTCAGTACGCCACCAATCATTTTAGATACTAGTGTCCGATAGGGCTTCATATCAAAGAGACCTAACATCTCTCCTTCAATTTGCGGGATACCAGAACCACCAGACAATGGGGCCCATGCGAGCAATCGATCTACAATAAACGCAAAAATGACCATTACCACAAGCCAACCTATGGCCCATTCCATAGTAATATCATCCATCAAATGCCACCTGATATGCTCTGATTCAAGTATCAAATAGCGGTATGATGCCCCAAAAAAACCTGCAATCACCCCAACAAGAGCACCCTTTGCAATGAGTTCCGTTAAGAGCACTCGATTCATGGACATATCTGCCAAGGTAGAACTACGCTTATTAAATTTCCATAATTTCATAACATCCTCCTTAGCAGTGACCAAAACCAACCGTTCCTCTGCCGACATAGGTCTACACGAACTATGCATTCATATCCTTAGTATACTTATGTAAACCACCATTTTCAAGAAAGGATTACGTATAAAAATAGCTTTCTCACGGAACACAAGATCAAAGATCCGAATCACAAAACAATAGATAGCGCTTTAAACACAAAGCTAGCCACCTCTAAAAAGAGATGGCTAGTTTTGTTAAGCAAGTGTGTAAATGTATTTTCTTTACACATTCGGAGGCATTTGAAATATGTAAAGACGCTAATTAGAATATGGATTCATAGATGCCGATTATTTCTTCTAAAGAGGCATCCCGTGGGTTACCAGGTGTACATGCATCGTTGAAAGCAGATTCAGCGAGGAATGGAATATCTTCCCGTTTTACACCAGCTTCGCTAAGGGATTTAGGAATGCCTACGTCATCAGCTAATTTCTGAATTACGTCGATAGCCGCTTGACGATAGGTTGCTTCATCCATAGCATCTACATTAGGAACGCCCATAACGCGAGCGATTTCACGATATTTTTCACCTGTAGCAGGGGCATTGAATTTCAATACTGCTGTTAACAACATCGCACAAGCCTTACCATGAGGGATATCGTACACAGCACTTAATGGATGAGCCATGGAGTGAACAATGCCAAGGCCTACGTTGGAGAAACCCATGCCCGCGATGTATTGACCTAAAGACATAGCTTCACGGCCTGCATAATCGCCAGCCACAGCGCTGCGCAAGGAACGGCCGATGATTTCGATAGCTTTCAAATGAAGCATATCCGTTAGTTCCCACGCACCTTTTGTGATATAACCTTCTACGGCGTGTACGAGGGCATCCATACCTGTGGCAGCACAAAGACCTGTCGGCATAGACGCGGACATATCAGGATCCACGATGGCAACGATTGGGATGTCATGAGGATCAACGCAAACGAATTTGCGGTTCTTTTCAACGTCTGTAATAACGTAGTTGATAGTAACCTCTGCAGCCGTACCAGATGTAGTAGTAACAGCGATGATTGGCAAGCACGGATTCTTAGTAGGCGCTAAACCTTCAAGGCTGCGTACATCGGTGAACTCAGGGTTCGTAATAATAGTAGCAATCGCCTTGCTTGTATCGATCGGGCTACCGCCACCAACAGCAACGATAACATCGGCGCCAGCCGCTTTACAAGCCTCAACACCAGCCGTTACGTTTTCGATGGTAGGATTTGGTTTGATACCGTCGTAGACTTCATAAGCAATACCTGCCGCATCAAGCAAATCCGTAACCTTTGTAGCCACTTTAAATTCAAATAAATCTGGCGTAGATGTAACGAGGGCTTTTTTGAAATGGCGATTCTTAATTTCGTTCACAATCTCCTGAATCGCGCCTTGTCCAAAATAGGACGTACCGTTCAACATTATTCTGCGAGCCATATACTTCACTCCTAACAAAACAAATTATACAATAAAAAATAAACCGACAGAGAATCACTTTACTTATTAATTCTCTATCGGTTTAATAAAATCCTTGATAGCACGTTATGTATACACTATATATTTTATTATTTTAGTGTTTCTAATGTTTGTTTCCACTGAAGCGTTAACTCCATTTTAGCAAGAACTTGATTAAACTGTATAATTGGTAAACTTTCTTTTAAAAGTAATAACTCACTTATAATCTCATCAATAATGCTTTTATATGCTATTCGTGGTAATAATAATCTCAAAGAAATCAATACTCCATATACAGAAGATTCACTCCCCTTTGGATTAGGCACAAAATAATATGTTAGTTTTTTTATCGTCTTCTTTGGACCTATAATCCTATGATTATAAAGTCGATCTCCATGTGCACATACATTTCTATATCCTACCAAAACATCTAATATTTCACTAAAAATAGGTATTAAGGTTGAAGTTGGATTCATTATAGAAATCCGATACTCAGTCATATATTCCTTATGTATGTCTTCCAAGATTTTCTCCTGTATGTTAGGAGTAATTAATTTATAAAAATTCGTAATCTCACCAAATGTAAGCTTTGTTACTAAAACCCATAAAGGTAAATCTTGATGTGTCGTTAAATAATGGGAAAACATAGTGTGTCTTGCATTACGTTGTGTAGCATTTGATAATTTTGATACCAACTCTGTAGCTTTAGGTAAATTAGTCTTAGAAAAATTATTTACATTTAAATGGCTGAATTCAGATGTATGCACTTCGGAAAAACGATAAGATACTTTCGTGCAAATATTTTGCTCTGCTTGTAAAAGAGCCTTTAATAAAATAATTCGAAGGTTACGGTCAAAACAATATAGCCCATAAATCTGAAAAAATGTTGTTCCCGTTATATAATAGTCATCTCCACTATTAACTGTAGCGTTATTATCTAAAAAAATATCTTTGTAACCATTAATTATTGAGTAATAATTATCTCTAGCTAAAATTCTCTTTACTCGACCGCCCTCAATTCCCTTTTCAATCGTAATATTCCGTTTTCTCATCAAGCGTAATAGGGAATCTAAAGACTTAAAAGGCTTAGACATAAATCCCTCCTACAAACAAAAAAACTCGCCGACCCTTGGGTCGACGAGTGTTGCGCGTTACCCGTAAGTTTCGCACAGTTTCTCTGTGTATTAACTATAACAAAGTTCTCCCTTGAGTGTCAACTCAGATTCGCCGTCCATGAATAGTATTTCCACTGTCTATATTCGTGATATACTCTTAAAATTCCTTCCTTAAAATAAGAAATTCTAAGAAATTTTATTCATTTTCATGAGCAAGATTCGTTTCACCGATTCATCAAGTCGTTCTTTCGAGATACGACCGTCTTTCACGGCTTTCATAAGGCCGTTATAAGCCTCTTGCATGTGTTCGTATTCGTGACATACGAGCAAGATATCACTGCCGGCGAGGATGGATTGCACCGCCATATCGCCAAAAGTATAGTGATTTGCAAGGGCCCCCATGTCCATATCGTCCGTTACCACAACGCCATTATAGCCTATGTCCTTGCGCAACCAATCGGTAATAATTGCTTTCGATAAACTAGCAGGATGATCTGGATCGATTTGTGGGTACATCGCATGAGACACCATGATTGTATAGGTATTCGGTTTGGACTGTTTGATGAGGTCTACGAATACCTTTATGTCCTCTGAAAGCAATGTTTCTTTAGAGACAGGAACGATACTTGTGTCAGCGTGCAAGTCTACATCGGTCTTACCAATGCCCGGAAAGTGCTTATAGGAATACCACAAGCCCGCTTCATCGTAAGCCTTGCCAACGGCGCCTGCATAGCGAACGACCTCATCAGGGCTCGTACTATAAGAGCGACCATAGGTTAATCCTAAGTCCGCCACAGGAGCAAAGTTAATGTTAAAGCCCAAGTCTTTTAGTTCTGCACCAGACTGTTTTGCCAAGGATACAGCTTGCTCAACGGGCATTTTGCCTACCTCCTCAGCGGGAGGAACCTTGATGAGCTTATCATCCATGCGCGCTACTGCACCGCCCTCTTGGTCGATGCCGAGGAACAGTGGCGTTAAACCGGCGCTTTTACCAGCCTTATTAATATCTGCAATGAGCGTTTTAACTTGATCCTTGGACTCCATATTTCGATCAAACAAAATGATGCCTCCCACGCGGTACTCGTTGAGCATGAATTTAGCATCATCATTCAACGTCTTTCCGTGAATGCCAATCATCAACAATTGCCCCACCTTGTCTGCATCGGACATATTAGCCACTAACTTGTCCACCTTTTGCTCTGGTGAAAGCTCGCTCTGTGCCACGGACTCATAGGTCACAGGCTCTGCCTTTGAAGTAAATGGATTATGTAAACCGCAGCCCGTTGTGAGTGCTAATGCACCAATCATAGTGGCTGCTACGAAACGTCGAAACATGCATACCTCCCTTAAATCTCTAAAAAGTATTATGTATAGTATATCAAAAAATATAAACGAGCCCAACATAACCAACACACGACAAGCAGCATTATAGTACATGTATCTTACAAAACAAAAAGATTGTTACTCGAGAACCCAACGGGTATATCCATTGAGAGAATCAAATAACAATCTTTATATGTTTCATTTTTGTTGTGTAAACATTATAGTTTACATTTTGGATGTATAAAATGTGTATGTTACATTTCACAAATTAAATTTTGCCTTGCTCTTTCATTTCCGCTAAGAGCTTTACGATACGAGGCCCACAGCCTTTGCCACCGCAAGCGCCCGTGCCAGCACGAGTTGCTTCTTTTACTTGTGGAAATGTATGAGCACCATCTAAAATGGCTTCTTTAATCGTTTTGCGCGTAATACTACGGCATGTGCACACCTTTGTAAGCTTGTCCAGAATCGCCTCTGGCACTTGATTTTCTTCAAAATTCATATGTAATTCCTCTTGTATTCACTTGAATATCTATATACTGTATCGATTTAATATATCAATTTAATATATCAATTTAATATATCGATTTAATATATCGATTTACGTGTCGATTTAGTGTATTGATTTACATATCGATGTAGTGGATCAATTTACTCTATCAATAGTATCTAATAATACACTGTAATATCAATATATCGAAAATTTACGATTTCTGTATTTATTATAACACAATTGAGGAACTACATCGATAGTTTTTAATATAAAATCCAAAGAACAGTCAAAAGTAAAATTGTTACTATAAAAAACGAAAAAAATTTACAAATACATTATATGTAAAGATAAGCTAAATCTATCTATAAACTATAAAAACTACCATAAAGATATTATCTTTATGGTAGAAACTTTCACAAAATAAAATTATAGTATGAGCCCAATAATGGCAAAGTAGATTTTAAATATCGTTTGTTGTAATGGACGAATAACCATGGAAATAATGGGTGTGTTAATAAGGATGATAAAGAATAATAAATTAAGCATCCCTAATTGGTAATATCTCATCTGCCACTCTGTAGGCAACCACGGCAAGATAATATTAAAACCAGGCAATGGTGGGAACGGAATCAAACAGAAGATTGATAAGCCAATACTATATAAAATAATATATTGCATAACCATGGCAAGACCTTGGGACTCCATGAGGCCTAATTTTCCAAGGAGCATATATATAAAGGTGAATATAAAGCCTGCTATAAGACCTGCCACAGGACCTGCAAAGGCAAGCAAGCTTATATCACGTCGTGGATCTTTAAAGTAAGATGGATTAATTGACATAGGTTTTGCCCAACCAAAGCCAACAAGAATAATACAGATGGTACCAATTAGATCAAGGTGTGCCATTGGTGACAATGTGAGACGTCCCGCCAGACGTGGCGTTGGATCACCAAACCAAGTTGCTACCTTTGCCTCTGCATATCCAAAGATAGAAAAAACGATCATAATAGCAGGAATACTTGCTAATATCTGAACCGGATTTAAATCAAACATAGAACTCCTTCATTAGTTATATCAATTCATAATTATATGAGTTGTACTAACCTATTATTGTTAGTATGTAAGTTGTATCAATACATTATTAATTTACATCAACGCATTGTCAAACTTCGTTAACTCATTATTATCTTTATTACTTTTATTGCTTTGAGTCCCATGCGGTGTAGCCTTCTTGAATGCAACGAAGGGCATTTAAGGTACGGGGATAGCCGATATACGGCACGCATTGGGATGCGATATTAATCAAATATTGTTTGCTGTTCCCTACGTTCAAATTACCTTCTACATGAGCCTTGACTTGAGCTTCACAGCCACCTTGAGCCGCAAGGAAGCAGAAGGTAATCATTTCACGATGAGCCACGCTAAGGCCTTTACGCGTATAGTAATCGCCGAACGTATTGGCAAGCCATTTGTTGATATGACGAATATCTTCTGGCCCTTCTTGGTAAGAATTGCGCATAGCCTCCCCAAAGATTTCCACTTGTTTTTCTACGCCCTTTTCTAGACGAGACTCACTAGTAATAGTACTGCGAGAGGAATCAACAATAGCCTCTCCTCGATAGTCAAAAATCTTATTGGTCACCTTAAAGAATGGGCGCACACGTCCGATGCCAAGATAGGGCACCGCTTGATAAATGAGCTCTACCACTTCATCAGGAATAAGGCCAAAGTTTAATGCTGCCGGTAGCATTAATGCATATTCATCAACAGCTGAGGCGCCTACTAATGTAGCGAGAATGGCTAAGAAGCGATCCTTTGCCGGTACATTACGGCCTTCTTCGGTGATGACTTCATCAAAGGCAAAATTATCAAACAATATTTCAAACTCTGGATCAATATAACCTGCTGGGGCTGCAATATCAGGGAACATACGCTCCGTATAGGCTTGAGCAAATTCAGATTTAGACATAAAAAACCTCCATAAACAACACTGGTGAAAGCCCAAAAGGAGCTTTCACCAGCAATAGTTATGTAATTATTACGGCACGGGCCATCAGATTATAACGCTGGGAATTCGAAAGTTGTGCCGTATACTTCTTTCCAAGCAGCCATAAACATATTGAACTCATTTGTTCCAGGTTGAATTTGGTAAACTTGACCATCTGGAGCGTAACGATATACAGTATGTAAGCTTGGATTAACAAGATATTTGAACAATGTAGCTTCCCCGTATTGGTTATTATGCATGTTAATTACATTAACACCAAATACGTTGTTACGGCTGCTATCGATACCTTTAAACTCAGATGCTTTATCAAAGAAATACGTTTCTGTACCATTTGCACTATTTGGAACCTCTGGGTAGTTAGCTAACCCATTCCAGTTTTCTGCGTTTGCAACACCACCTACTAATAATGTACCGGCTAATACAAATGCACCTAATAAATTTTTATTCATAATGATCTCCTTTGTGCCACGAGGGCAAATCACGAATCAGTCATACTCTCACATGACTTGAATACAATACGCTATATGTATAGTATATCACATTTTTAATAAAATTTTTAGATTTCCAAGGTTACAGAATATATGCATATGAGGTTGTATCAAATTAGCCCTTCATGTTCTCTGCTGTTTTTGCATTTGCGTTATCGATTGCTTCTAGCAATTTATTAAGCAACATACGCAATTGACGTGTCTCTTCTACGTCAAATATAGGACCTGACGATTCAGCCAAGCGGCGTGGTATATGAACCGCTACATCACGTAATGCTTTGCCCGTATCAGTAAGGGTTACCATAACTACGCGTTCATCTTGACGACTGCGTTTGCGTTTCAAGAATGCTTTGGCTTCTAATTTCTTTAAAAGCGGTGTTAATGTACCGGAATCAAGGCGCAATACTTGTCCCAATTCCTTAACGGATAAATCACCATATTGCCACAATGCCATCATTACGATGTATTGAGTATATGTCAAATTTAAAGGATCTAAGTGACTACGATATGCATTAACAATTTCCTTTGCCACTACATAGAGTGGAAAGCTCAATTGATTTTCCAATCTTAAATATTCTGAATCAGGAACATCTTCTTTATGTTTGTACCCTTCAAGTACACCAATTTCTGCCATATTCTACCTCCATATGCACACAATTATCTACTAATTAATTATACACAATTTTACGGTAAACAGTCAACGCAAAAAGCCCACTTTGAACAGATATTTTTAAATTTGTCAATTAATTAATATTTATTTTCTTATTCGTTAAGAATTAGATGCTTCTATAGAATTTATGGGTAAAAATCATACCATAAAGTTGTTACTTTATTTATAAATTAATTTGATATTAAATTAGAAAGTTATAACTTCTGTTTTCAATGAAATCTTCTTTCGTTGCAGGCCCGTCTCCTAATAAATGACTTAGTAAAAATACGCCCCCTACTAGGACCTTCCTTGTAGTATAATAAAAGAAATTCTATATCAAAGCTAACTTATAATAGGAGGCCTATATGAACACCTTAGAGTGCATCAAAACTCGTCATAGTACACGTAAATTTAAAGTAGATCAAGTATCTCGAGAACTTATCAATCAAGTCCTTGATTCTGGGCGCCGCGCTCCATCTGGCGGTAATACACAATTAACACATTTCATGGTCATTACAAACCAAGATGTGCTTCAAGAACTAGTAACACTCATTCAAGAAGAATACGGCAAAATGCCGATTACAGAAAATACTTTACCTTACATGGTGAATATCATTAAGATGTCCGCCGAAGGCAAATTTGTATTCCACTATAATGCACCTGTGCTCATCGTATTAGCTAGTAAAGCAAACTATGCTAATAACTTTGCTGATGTATCTTGTGCTATGCAAAACATGATGCTTACTTGCAATGAACTCGACCTTGGCAGTTGCTGGGTTAACCAAATCCGTCATCTTCAAGATAATGAACGCATCCAAGCCAAAATGCGCGAACTAGGTCTTAGCGAAGACGAAAAAGTCTACGCTAGCCTCGCTATCGGCTACCCAGATCTACCAAATGGTCTTAACCGCCGTGAAATCGAAGCCAAAGGTTATCCTGTAACATATATTAATTAATCAACACTAGAAACCATCGATTTTATACTATAAGTGAAACAAAAGCGCTATCTATCCCCCAACTCTATTTGAGTTCCGTTAGGGATAGATAGCACTTTTTATTGACTATATTATTTTTTAACGCTCACCGATTTAGTAATCAAATCGATGCACACACTCCATACTTATATGTATAATGAGCTACTATTAAGCCTCAAACACGCGTTTACGAGCTGCTTTCACAAGAACGGAATGATCATCATCTACTATGTGGTTAGATTTATAAGCCCAGCGCAACAATAATGCAGAGTTTGCAACTACGAGAAGGCTGCCGCCGTTGTGAACAAGGGCGCCCCATACTGGAGATAAAGTCCCAACCATTGCCAAGATGATGGCCACGAAGTTTAAGATTAAGGAGAAGGAAAGGTTTACCTTAATTGTGGTCATCATGCGTTTAGATAAGGCCACGAGATGAGGAATTTCTTTAATATTATCGTTTACAAGAACGATATCTGCTGCCTCTACTGCGATATCACTACCAACACCGCCCATAGCGATGCCCACATCAGATTTTTTAAGAGCTGGTGCATCGTTTACACCATCGCCAACCATGGCTACAATGTTGCCGTCTTGTTGTAATTGAGCCACTGTATCCATTTTGTCTTCTGGCAAACAGTCTGCAATCACATTGGATACGTTCAATCGTTTACCAATCGTTTTTGCTGTTGCCACATGGTCACCTGTTAAAAGAACAGGCATTACATCAAGATCGTTTAAAGACTCTACTACGGCGCGACTTTCACGGCGAACACGATCAGCCAAAGCCACATAACCAGCCAATACGCCATCAACGGCAACATATACAATGGATGCACCTCGGTTTAAGTGATCATGAACAGCCTCTTTCACAGAGTCAGCAATAGAAATATTAGACAAGGTCATCATCGCTTCGTTACCAGCCAAAACGGCTTTATCTTGTACAGTCGCCTCTAAGCCTTTACCAGGAACCATGCGGAAGGAATCTACAGAATCAAAGCTTTCACCATGATGGGATGTAAAGCCATTCACGATAGCCTTGCCTAAAGGATGCTCAGATTTAGTCTCTACAGAAGCCACTAAGCGGTACAGCTCATCAGTAGGCATGGAGCCCACAGTTTCAACGGCAGTGACCTCAGGCGTACCATAGGTCAATGTACCCGTTTTATCGAAAGTCATCGTATCAACCTTCGCCAAGCGTTCCATAATATTGCCACGACGCACGAGGAAACCGTGTTGGCTTGCATTGGAGATAGCCGCCATAATCGCTGCCGGCGTTGCTAATACAAGCGCACAAGGACAGAACACAACGAGGATGGTTACGGCACGAATGATTTCACCGGTTACCACATAGGTGCCAACCGCTGCCAACAACGCAATCACTACGATCCATGTAGCCCAACGGTCTGCAAGGCTAACGATTTTCGCATTGCCTGGGTCCGTAGATTTAACGAGCTTAATCATACGTTGAATAGAGCTATCTTCTCCCTCTTTGGTCGCAGTCATATCGAAGGCGCCAAATTGATTCACCGTACCAGAGAATACTTCGTCACCCATCGTTTTATCTACCGGCATGGATTCGCCAGTCATAACGGATTGATCGATCGCTGTATCACCAGACAAAATCGTACCATCTACAGGAATAACCTCGCCTGGCAACACGCGGATTACGTCGCCTACCATTACGATATCTGCAGGCAATACCTCTTCCTTGCCGTTACGAACAATGCGCGCTGTTGTAGGCGTTAATTTAACGAGACGTTCGATGCCCGCTTGCGCTTTTGATACAGTGAACTCTTCAAGCATGGCCCCCAGTTGCATGATGAAAGCAATTTCTGCGGCCGCAAATACTTCGCCAATAGCAACGGCTGCAATAAGCGCCAAGGATACGAGCAAATCTGCTTTTACGTCGAACTCTTCGTACATGGCAACCGCTGCGCCCCACACGATAGGAAGGCCACACAATACTATTGTGAACCAAGCCCAGTCAAAAGGCAAACCTAAACGAACACCTAATAAACTAAATACTACGCCGATACCGCCGGCTACTAATGTAATCTTTTCACGATTCAAATCGAACCATTCTGCTATTTTGCTCCACCGTTCCATAATTACCTCCTGTGAAAGCTTATATATAATGATATGTACACATTGATTATGGTCTACATACATGCGTCCATGTATATAACACCTTAAGGGCAAACATGTTATTTATCGTTCTGTTTACCATTTTTATTGTTTGTATACCCATAGGGGTATACCTTATGATTATGTTATACCCCTATGGGTATATTTGTGTCAACAACAAAATATGTACAATCATTCATATATGCTTAAAAACACAGATAGATACTGGATTTATTAAGATTATATTATTCTTGCATAGCCTCATTACACAAATGCATGAACAGTTATTCATATATTTATTTGCAAATCTAATAATTTTTACATAGAAGATATTTTGATGATTTTCAACCTATTCAATACTATTTCACCCTAATCAATACTATCCATAATACAGTTTTCTAATAACTATTTATTATAATAGAAAATTAAGTATAGTCGACTACATACCCTACATGGTATTATTACAAATGACATGTTGTAGAAAGGATGTGTAACGATGTCGATTTTCTCTCCTGCTCCTCATATTGAACGTTTACCAGAGGCGCAAATTGATTCCACCTACAAACGTCTTCGTCGCGAAGTCTTTGCAGGTACATTTATTGGTTATGCTACATTCTATTTGATCCGCCAAAACTTTAGCTTGGCTGTTCCGTACATGATTGCTGAGTACGGCTACACTAAAGCGGATCTCGGTATAGTTATGACCATCTTATCCGTAGCTTACGGCGTAAGTAAATTTGTTATGGGTAATGCGTCTGACCGCTCTAACCCAAAATACTTCTCCACAGTAGGTCTATTGCTTAGTGCTTTAGTTATGTTATTATTCGGCACCTTACCAGGTGTTATGAGCAGTATTCCTATCATGTGCGTTCTTGCCTTATTAAACGGTTGGTTCCAAGGTATGGGCTACCCTCCATATGCAAAAAACATGGTAACTTGGTTCTCCCGTTCCGAACGCGGTGCTTGGTGGTCTTGGTGGAACGTTTCCCACAACCTAGGTGGCGGCATTATCGCTCCTCTTGCTACGCTTGGCATCTACCTATTCGGTACATGGCATAGTATCTTCTTCTTCCCTGCCCTTATCTCTATCGTGTTAGCGATTATTACCTTTGTATTATTGAAAGATACGCCTCAATCCTGTGGTTTACCTCCTATCGAGGAATACAAACATGAAGTCGTTCATACACATACAGAAAATGAAGAAAAAAGTACTTTCAAAGAAATCTTCTACAAATATATTTTGCATAATAAATACTTATGGTATCTTGCGATTGCAAATATCTTTGTATACTTCATCCGTTACGGCGTAGTTAGCTGGGCACCGACCTATTTAACCGCTGTGAAAGGCTTCACAAAAGAAGGTTCCCGTTGGGCTTACTTCTTATATGAATGGGCTGGTATTCCAGGCATGCTTGTAAGTGGTTACTTAAGTGACCGCGTATTCCGCGGCCGTCGTGCTCCAGCTACGATTTGCTTCATGTTATTCGTTATCTTAGCGATCCTTGTATACTGGTTTAACCCTGCAGGCAATGTCCTCATCGATAACTTAGCACTCATTGCTATCGGCTTCCTCATCTACGGTCCTGTTATGATGATTGGCCTTCAAGCAGCAGATATGGTGCCACGTGTAGCAACAGGTGGTGCTACTGGCCTTACAGGCCTTCTTGGTTACCTCATCGGGTCCGCTGGTGCTGGTGCTTTCATGGGTCTCATGGTTGACCTCTACGGTTGGGATGGTGGTTTCATTGCCCTCGTTGGTGCATGTATCCTATCCATCGTCTTCCTACTCCTCACACTTGGAGACAAAGGACAACAATAGAATACGTACTGTATAATACGTACCATATAATACGTTACGTACCATATAATACGTTACGTACTATATAATACGTAATGTAAAATACATACTGTGCAACTCACTGTTGTATATACAAAACTCCCCTAGTAATCTTAGGATTACTAGGGGAGTTTAATTTTTTATGCGACGCACAAGGAGCCGTTTAATACTTTCAAATTATACACGAGACCGAGTCGCGCCAAGCCGTGCAATGCAGCAGCTGTTACAGGATTAATAGATCCTAACACGCCAGCACCGATGATAGCAACGTGGAACAAAATGGACACGATGAGTAGGCCCAAATGGCATTGTTTCGCCTCTTTTGAAAGCCCCGCCGTCGGAGAGTTTTCATCTACAAGGGATCCCATCATGAGTGCCACAAGAACGAGTTCCAAAGAGCATGGGCAAAGAATAACTAGCAATGTAATGGTATGCATAAAGTTCTGTGTCAATGCATAGGAACCCATGGAAAGTAACATAACGGCCACAACGATGACGGATGAATAATTGTTGATGCCCTGACGCAAGGCTACAAGCTGTGTAGGCATGGTCGGCAACATGTCATCATCCAATGTATAGTGTACATCGCCCGTAATAAGCTGCTCTAAGAAAAAGCCACCATGTACGATGAGACCTACATAAGCGGCCGTATGATAATCTCCAATCGCAATGAGCGCCACCATGGCTATCACGATGAGAAAATTAGCATGAATCTCTAAATGATCCAAAATACTTTGCACGCTGTTGATGAGCAATGGCAAGCCACAAATGATGACCGTTACCCACGCCAAATCAATAGCTGGGTTCATAGGCTCCGTAAGCGCATCTAATATGATAAATAACAAGCCGAGTGCCAAAATAGCCCCCTGCGTACGCAGAGACACCTGCGCTGATAAAGACTGTAAAAACTTCATATAGACCTCTCTATAAATCAGATACCGGCCTTACTTAATCCGGAAATACCTTTTACTTCTATAAATAATACTATTAACACTTATATTGCTAACGCCTAAAATACCCATAGGGGTATTGCTATGGTATAATTATTATACAAAACATAAAAGAAATATACAAATCAAATTTTTTAATAAATGAAAACCCCTATCTTTAAAAATGGCTTAGCCGTTAAAAGGTCCTAGTTGTGAGCTCTAATTTCTTTATTAAAACGTAGAAAGAACAAGTCCCTAAAAACGACTTAGCTCGCTATGGAGCTCCTTTCAATAGGCACTAGTTGAAGATCCTAATTTCATATAAAAGGAAAAGCCCCTATCTCTAAAAATGACTTAACCGTAAAGAGATCTTAGTTGTGAGCTCTAATTTCTTTATTAAAACGTAGAAAGAACAGGTCCCTAAAAACGACTTAGCTCGCTATGGAGCTCATTTTAATAGGCACTAGTTGAAGATCCTAATTTCATATAAAAGGAAAAGCCCCTATCTCTAAAAATGACTTAGCTTGCTATGGAGGCTTTTAGAGATAGGGGCTTTGACCCAAGGTTATGAAATTAGAGCTTCAACGCCTCAATCCATTCTGCTTCTTTAAATCCAACGAGTACTTTGTCTTCAAGAACCAAGATAGGACGTTTTACAAGCATGCCATTAGATGCTAATAAAGCTAGTTTTTCTTCTTCGCTAAGGTTTGGCAATTTATCCTTTAATTGTTGTTCACGGTAAATCATACCAGAAGTATTAAAGAATGCTTTCAAATCCTTACCAGATTGTGGATACCAAGCAGCAATTTCCTCAGCTGTAGGGTTTTCGGACTTGATATCACGATCTGTGTACTTAATGTTATGATCATCTAAAAATTTCTTTGCTTTTTTGCATGTTGTGCATTTAGGATATTCAACGAATAACATAGGTTCTCCTTATATCAATATTCAATGTTATAACAACTTACTAATTTAAGATAATTGTACCAAATACATCGAAAATTATCAATCTCTTATTGACAGTCTACGGGTTCTAATGAAGCACAATGTGCAATAGAGGATAATACTTCATCCATCCCCTCACTAAGTTTTGCTGTACGCAAATCAACATCCATCTGTAAACGCAAGAAATACCCTTCCGAAACATCAAAGTATTTCGCTAAACGCAACGATGTATCTGCTGAAATAGATCGTGTACCATTCAATATTTCTTGAATCCGTGAAACAGGCACATGTATATCCTTAGCCAATCGATATGCAGATAGTCCTAATGGATCCATAAACTCTTCTTTTAATATTTCACTAATGGTAGGTGTAGGAATAAACTTTTCCATATTAATTTCCTCTCTATTAATGATAATCTACAATTTCTACATCATAAAAACTACTACTATCTTTTACTTTAAAACACAGTCTATATTGACCATTAATCCGCAAACTATACTGACCAAATCGATCTCCTTGCAACAACTCCAAGCGATTACCTGGTGGCCAACGTAAATCTTGTAATGATTCAGCATTATCTAACAATAGTAATTTACGAAGAGCTAACCTTTGTATAAACGGAGAAAAGCGTTTAGAAAAGCTTTGATAGTAAACTTTTTCTGTTTCCTTATCCTTAAATCCGATAATCATAGAATCTCTCTTTCAATTATACCTGTTAAACAGGTATAATTCAATAACATATACTTGATGAAAAACTATACATAGAATTAAAATTATTCTACAAATAATTTTAATAAAGAGATTCTATAAAACATCATCTAATTCCTACACTTGAGATGACTCTATTGGCCACCTATTTCGGAATGTAATCAATTTACCCTATCGTCATAATTGAATTAAAACTATCATTAATTCCCACTTCAACTAAATTAATTTTAAAAAGTAAAAAGACCTACATCCTCGACCGTATCATGTATAAAATACATATTAAAGGTTGAGAGAATATAGGTCTCTTATAAAAATCTATGTATTATTTATAATACTAGTTATAGCAAAAATGTAAGCCCCATTGCCACGAAGATGGCTGGCAAAAGGTTTGCAATACGTACTTTACCAGGCCAGATGAGGTCGATACCAACGCAAAAAATCAGAATAGATCCGACGTAAGATAGGTTATCGATGGCACTAGGTGTCATCAACGGCGCTGCAATATGTGCCATAGCCGTAATGAGCCATTGCGTAATACCTACTGGAATAAAGGAGAACAGCGCCCCTTTCCCCATAGAGGATACCATAACCATAACAATGATGCCGTCAAGGATGCCTTTTAAAAGTAATGTCTGATAATTTCCAGTAAGGCCATCTTGAATGGAACCAAGTACACCCATAGCACCTACGGTAAACGTTAAAGATGCAGTGATAAAAGCATGGGTAAACTTTGGATCCCCAGCGTTGCCAGTGCGAGCTTTCACCCAGTCACCAAACACGGTAATCCAATGATTAAGGTCGATAATTTCGCCAATAACAGCGCCTACGACCATGCTAATAATCATCAATAGCGGGCCCGTTGTCTGTAGAGATCCATTGACAATGACAAGCATATACTGCATGGCCCCGCTCATACCGAGGAGGAGCACGATAAGACCGCTCACAATCATGAGCGTTTGCTTTAAATTTTCTTTCATAAAGCGACCAAACGCGAGGCCACATAGGCTGCCAGCTATGATGAGGCCAATATTAATGGCCGTTCCCAAACCAATCATATATTTCCCTTCTTTAATTGTGAAAGTAACACTATCAATTTACTTCAGTATAGCAATCATATCGAAATAAATCAATTTATATGGCATAAAATATATAGTTGAAATTGGATTAATTAAAGTTTTTTTAGGACCATACATATAGCCTGATTAATGCTGCTATAGGTTTTCCTAATACAGTATGGCTCCTTTTATAACATTATATATAGCAAAAAGCCTCTACCCAATAAGGATAGAGGCTCTGTATAGTTTATAGCGTTGAGAGAGAACTAATGATAGACCCGCTTAGGAGAGAGAGAGAGTATATGTGTTTATATATAAAGCGGGCCGACATGAGATGAGTCGCTATCGCCTCATCGACTTTAGTGTACACCCAATTCCACATAACAACAAATTCAATTATGTAAACATAAGTATGCATAAAAACTATTGTTAACTAATTTATACTTATCACCCTTACGCTTCATCGTCTACAGGTAACCGTACGATATCTGCTGTTTTATTAATCTCCTCAAAGCAAGGACAGTCTTTACCGTGATCATTGATAAGGCCACTAGCTTGTAGATGCGAATAAATTGTAACAGGACCTACAAACTTAAAGCCCCGCTGCTTTAAGTCTTTGCTTATCCGCGTAGATAAACCATTCTTTGTAGGAAAATGACCTTCTGGATGGTTTTCATAAATAATCGTTTTATGATTGGTAAATCCCCAAATATAGTTACAAAACGAACCAAATTCAGATTGAATACGTTTAAAAGCAGCAGCATTATTGATAATAGCTTCAATTTTAGGACGATGCTTAAGCATCCCCTCCGTCTGCATGATGCGTTCAATGTCGCTTTCACCATAAGCAGCCACCGCATCAATATCAAAATGATCAAAGCATGCTCGAATGATGTTCCGTTTATTCAAAATCGTAAGCCAACTGAGTCCACATTGGAGACTTTCAAGACAAAGATGTTCAAATTGATGTTGGTCATCATGAATTGGTCGGCCCCACTCGTAATCGTGGTAATCCTGATATAAAGGCGTCGTCGGCCATTCACAAGTCGTCATCACACACCTCCATGAGCCCATACGAGGACGTCATACATGAGCGCTACTACGAGGCCCATTACGAGATGACCACCCACATAAAATGGCACTAGATAATAAATGAATAAAAGCAAGGAATGCAAGGCTTTACGAAGCCATACAATCGGCGTAGATGTGTCGCCACCTACTTTACTATCAAGCCAATTATGGACGGTGTAAATAGGCGTTCCTAAACGGCGAATCCAGTCTGGAACACGTACCCCAGGATTCAAACCAGGGCAATAGAAGATCACCAAGGGCAACGCCACCACATCAATGACGAGCAATAGGGTTAACATAAAAGCAAACCAATCTAATTCGCCTTCCCACGTGAAGGGTTGTGCCATGAAACGGGTACCCCACAAATAGGCTTTGTATACGATATACGGTTCTAATAGCCATAATAAGGGCTTCACTACACTCATGGGACTACCTACACCAAACAAGAAATAATAAAAACTACGCATTTGCGTAGTCATTTCATATATACAACATTCCGATTATATCGACTGAATACCAAGGATACAGCGATTTTCTAGGCTAGAAAATCACTTTATACACACCATTTTTCCAGTCCTTACATACGTCGATTTTCATACTAATATTATATCAGATTTTGCACTTCTTGTGGGATTATATTTTATAAAAATTTTATTAATTTACACTATTTATAGTACTGATTAACAAAAGAAGTCACTATATAAGCCATTTTCTGTAGTCAGCTCTTGTATATTCATTTTTCATCAAAGTCATGACCTCTCTTAATCATGGGCTCTAAAAAATATAGGATTCAAATCAGATAAATTTATTCCAATAATATGTGGCATTTTATACTCATTAACTATGTTATTATAAATGCAGGTAGTAAATACCTTCTCACTTTCTCCTTTTGATAAAAATAGCAAAAAAGGCAGTCCCTAACGTAAACTGTACCTCTCAAAAATTGTGTCCAATTTTTGGGGATACAGCTCAGGGCTGCCTTTTTTGTTTGTCGTTTATTTATCTGTATTTATTTTATCTATCGTCTACACAATCATATGTTATATAGGATCTATCTATTATGCATTCTGCCCTATCTTGCTAAGTAGCTATTAACTAAACAACTATTATTCTATATTTCTATTGTTCTATAGCCTCTACTACTTCACCAATGTACATATAATGTGGTTCCCAACGATCATGCCCAGCTTGTGTATATACAGCAGGATTAGATGCGTAATAATCTTTTATCCTTTCAGCCAAATGGGCTTCATCGAATTGGTGTTCATATAGCTTTTTACATACAAAAGTTAACTCTGCTTCTTTGAAAGTTACCCCATCACCTGCCACAACTGGTGTTAGGCCAGAATTTGCCACCTTATTTTCGTCGCGGCCAGAATGAGAACCTAAATAACCAAGAGCCTTGTGATAGCTTTCAGGGAAGAAACTAACTGTAAAAGTATCATATTTAGCCATAAACTCTTGAGTGTAACGCGCTGGATGGATGTACACCGTCACAGTGGATATATCGCCACCATTAGGGCCCCATATGTTGCCCATACTGCCCCAACTAACCGTACATGTATTAAAATCATCAAGCATTCCAGCCGTAACAAGAGCCCAACGATTCTCAAACATGGTAAAAGCTTTATAATCCTTTGTTTCAAATGCTTTCATAAGAACCTCCAGTTTATCTCAATTTGACGATATAAATCTTTACCCCTATAATATAGGTAGATAGTCAGACGAGTAGTTGCGTCAGGCTCATCTCTAATAACATATAAACATGTAGAAATGGCCTTTTCGTTTTATCTAATTTCCGAAGAAACGAAGGGCTATTTTGCTATTTCTAGACAAATAAGCGCCACAAGTGCTCCAAAGGATATCATGACTGATAAAATCCCAAGGATAACCATAATGATTTTATACCCACTCATAAGCACCCCTCCCTTCAAAAACGAAGAGAGGCCCAACCTCGTCTAACTATCCTAAGTCTATTATAGAGCAAACTAATATACGATACAATAAAGACCATATTATATAAATATATGCATAAACTAATAAAAGCCGAGCTAATTCTATGAATTAAAAGCTGGCGGTAATCGCTTACACCATAAAAACTTTAAAACTACATTTCTTATTGAGTTAATATATTAATCCATTCCATATACCACGGTATAAATACTGGGCTCTCTTCAAGTTTCTCCTTATAAGACCCTTCTTCTCGCCATTGTGGCTCTTTTCGTAATCTTGCCGCATCATCAAAGCCCACATATTCGATCATATCTCTCAGTTGTTTATGTGTATAAGATGTTTTACTTTCATCATAATTAATACGATAACTGTAAACGTATACAGAATCTCTCACAACATGACGAAGATAGGATTCACTATTAGGCTTATAGGAATCAACTAAAGAGCCTGCAATCCCATTGTTCCATACTACTGCATACTGTGTAGGTGTGTCTAAATCATTATATTTATGTAAAAAATATAATGTTGGGATCTTAATAATCGTTACATCTGGCTTTTCTTTCTTGATTAAGCTACGTATTACCCGCATTTTAAATCCTGTATCCTCATAGGTTCTTACATCATATGTCTCGTCTTCCACAGTTTCACTGATGAGCTTAGCCGTTTTAGGAATACGATAGTTAAAATTACCCCAATGCTCAACATTAGTATAAGCATCTAATCCAGATAATGATTCGATAGATGGAATAATATAATTACTCATCACCACTTCAGGCGCTTTATCTTGATATGGATCCTCTGTATTTACCCAACCGCCATAGGTAATGCCATAAGATGTATTTGTATCATTTGGTGTAAATTCCGCATACATTACATGGGCATTATTTGACATGAGCTTCCAAGATGTGTTCCGTAATCCTGGATACATATATTTTCCTTTACTTTCAGAATATTTATTAAGCTCTTTAGCATGCGGTGGACCGACAACTAAAAACGCACTAAGGCTTCGAACAGCAAACAAGGGCCCTTGTTTTCCGGATGGAGACTCTACAACATCACCCCGTAAGCTAACATTTGGTACGGATAATCTGATATTCTTATCCCCTTCATGAAGCAACACAACTGTAGACTGCGAATAATCTGCAAGCTCCGAAGCCTTAACAAAACCAGACCGTTCTCGATATAACTTATCCAGTTTCGATGCCGGATTTACAGACTTCGATTCTACAAATTGAATATATGACTCTACCTCTTGCTCCGCCACCTTATTAATATGACGATAATTCTCATACGCATTAGCAGGAATGCTTGCATCGGCCCTAGGCACAGGTGGTTGCCCTTTTGGCACTTCAATCTGTACAGCGCATACATTCATAGTGAAAGCAGTCGCTAGTGCTATCATGATTATACTTTTACGTAACATAGTACCCTCTCTCAATTTTTATAAAATAAATAAGCACAACCTTGTTAACATAAGTATACTATGCAGATAAGGCTGTACCTATGATTAATAATTTTATAATTTAGTATATAGGATTTACCTATATTGATATTTATAAGGTTTATCTCAATTTGACGATATAAATCTTTATCCCTATAATATAGGTAGATAGTCAGACGAGTAGTGCCGTCAGGCTCATCTCTAAATCAGTAAAACATTAGGAAATGGCCTTTCAGTTATCTAGTTACACTAGGCAACGGAGGGCTATTTGCTTCTTGTAAGGCAAATAAGTGCTATTAAAGCCCCAAAAGCAATAACAATAGCCATTACTTGTAACAGGAGCATGATTATTTCATAATCGCTCATAGACTTATCCCTCCCTTCAAAAACGAAGAGAGTCCCAACCTCGTCTAACTATCCTAAATCTATTATAGAGCGAACTAATATACGATACAATAAGCATCATATTATATAAATATATAAATTAACAAATAAAGCCGAGCTACTAAAACAAGGTAGCTCGGCTTTTTATGTCGTTTCACAAATTTATAATCTACTAAATTCTAATTACATTACTCTCAAACCAACTCTTTAAAGAAGGATCTAATTTGCTCGTTTTAGAGGTTTACAGAATCACACTACTCTCAAACCCTCTGCTAGTTTTGCATAATCCCAATCGCATTTTAGAGGTTTACAGAATTACACTACTCTCAAACGCGTTAGGTAAAGGGTGTCTAATTATTTCAGTTTTAGAGGTTTACAGAATTACACTACTCTCAAACATAGAAATTCCGCATGTAATCGGCGGGAATGTTTTAGAGGTTTACAGAATTACACTACTCTCAAACGGTAAGGAACAAGCCGATATGGTGTTTACTGTTTTAGAGGTTTACAGAATTACACTACTCTCAAACCCACAGTTGCAGCCTTCACAATCATCTAAGGTTTTAGAGGTTTACAGAATTACACTACTCTCAAACGAGGCTATCGATCTAAATAAAAACGAATTCGTTTTAGAGGTTTACAGAATTACACTACTCTCAAACAGATACATTAAATAAGATAAGTATTGTACAGTTTTAGAGGTTTACAGAATTACACTACTCTCAAACTGTATCATACATAGCCTTATATGATGCTTGGTTTTAGAGGTTTACAGAATTACACTACTCTCAAACTACAAAACTCTTGAATTGATTTAGCACAGCGTTTTAGAGGTTTACAGAATTACACTACTCTCAAACGACTTTGTGGTTAAATGTCCACATGACTATGTTTTAGAGGTTTACAGAATTACACTACTCTCAAACTAAATCATAAGCGAATACTGGGTTAGCAGAGTTTTAGAGGTTTACAGAATTACACTACTCTCAAACAATTTGATTTTGCTCTGCTCCATCGGAGGTGTTTTAGAGGTTTACAGAATTACACTACTCTCAAACCTGCGGATGCCTTGATGGCGTCACGCATACGTTTTAGAGGTTTACAGAATTACACTACTCTCAAACCATTGCGTTAGCTTGTTCTACTCAATTATTGTTTTAGAGGTTTACAGAATTACACTACTCTCAAACAGAATAAATATATTGGCTATTTGGATATTCGTTTTAGAGGTTTACAGAATTACACTACTCTCAAACTACAATTACTGCGTCCCTCATAAAATGTGGGTTTTAGAGGTTTACAGAATTACACTACTCTCAAACCTCGTATGTTGCTGCAGTCGAGTATTTGCCGTTTTAGAGGTTTACAGAATTACACTACTCTCAAACCCCAAATTAAATTTGAGGCTCAAGAATAACTCGAGCTACCACTAGGTGTAATTCTGTATCCTCTTCAAATAACACAGAAATCATTATCTAAAATATACCCATTTATAAGGCTTTTATCAAGTTTTTCTTTGTTAAGAGATCCAGTTGTTAGACAAACCAGTCGTAATTGCCGACTTAGCATATTTTGATAAAATGCATTAAGTTCATCGTCATTTAAAACTAGATCTAAATTCACCATAATATACAGCATAGGAGATAATAATGTATCCACCACTTCTATATAGGACATTAAATCCATAACATCTCCTTTACGATTAAACTCAAAATTAAAACTCCCTAATTTAATAAGTTCAGCAGTTCCAATTTCAAGTTTATGTTGGATTGATAAAGGATATCCAAATTCTAAAGAATAGTAAAAGGCATGAAGTCGATTTACAATATCCGCTACCTCTTCAGTCATCAATAAAGCGTCTTTAGATAGTTGGTTTTGTAATTTAGTTAATAAAGTTTTACTATTTACATCTACATATAATGGATTAAGTATCATATGGCTATACTTATCTATACTAAAAGCTTTATTATTATCGTTTAAGATCCAAGGCCCTTCACCACCATCACACTGTATATCGAGCTCTGTAACCATATGTCGAAAAGCTTTACAATCTTCAAAAGATATAACGGTTACCTTATCATGAAATATCTCAAAGTCCAATATAGAATCTTGATACATTAATTTCATATCACGAGCACCCTCTCTGTTGAATCTATAACTTCACTTTGCTTATCTCCAACTACAATTTCCATTCTTGAAAACTGCTTTTCTGTTACAGTTAACATAAATAAGCTACCGCTAGGTGGCTTATTTTTACGCACATGTTCCATAATAAGATTAGCGCTAGTTGTATTAAGAACTAACTTTGAATATACAGACTCTTGTAACATCAGAAAGCCAGATACAATTAAGTACTTTCTAAAATTCCTATATTCTTTTCGATCTTCCGAAGTTAACGTCGGTAAGTCGAACATTACTAGTATTCTCATAAATCTATAGCTCATATTCTATAAACCTAATCTGATTAGCATTTTGAGTACACAATGCATCAAACACACTTTTACAATAAATACGAATCGCTGCACTAAATGTTCGAACGGTATCATTAATCTTTACATCTTCAGATAGCAATTCTATAAGAGCAAGCTTCACATTACGGTCAAATTCTGTAGGTCTTAACTTGATAACTACTGCATCAACAAATCCACGCAATGGTTCCATTAAATCAGATCCTAAATTATACGGATTAAATTGATTACAGTGATTTAACCCTAATTGTGTAATATATCCTAAAGATAAAATCTCTCGATTTACTGCAGAAAGCAATATCGCATATCCATAATTAAGGGCTGCATTAATAGGATTATCTTGTTCTCGAGAAAATGATTTTCCAAACAAAGCATTAAAATATACCTTTGCAGCATGACCTTCACGTTGCGTTTCATCGTTTAAAGTCAACTCATCCAGATATTGATATAGTAAATCTGCCTCAGCTAAATTCTGATGCTGTAATAAGTCTGCTTGATTCATAATTTTATGCCGTACAATTTCAGTCCAAATATAAGCCTGTACATCTTTAGACCAATTAGCTTGCTCCCGACAACGTTTACTACTATTATGACTACCATGTAATGGAAGAACCTCACTCGCTGGATTTCGTTTCTCATCACAAAATACAATAGCCACCTTCTTTTTAATCAACTCATTTAAGAGTACGGCGGTGAGGCTCACCGCCGTAGATTCAATAATCAACATATAGATTTCATCAATATATACTTTAGTCGTTTCAAAGTCCTTACGAATAATCATGTAATTCATTTTAAAATCTAACTTAGAACGACTACCTATGACTACCGTACGCCAACTCATAATAACCCCTAATACTAACTCCCACGCTTTAAACTATAGTTATTTCATTAGAATATAGACCAGTAATAGATTCATTTACAATTTTAAATTCATCTAATGACGAAATCTTAAAATTAACAACTTTACGAGATGCGCTAACATTTATAGTACTTAAAGATAGTTTTTTATTCATATTAGTAAAAATATTAAGCAGCTCAGCTAATGCCTTACATCGTTCTTCTAAAGAAAGTTTTATAAATTGTTTTCTTCCTATATTATTAACATCTGTTAACTTATTACCTCTCATCTTCAAATAAATAAGCTCGTTAAACTTAGATACCAAATAATCGAATAATTTTTGCGTATACTCTAAGGTTATATTTTCAACCTGATTATTTATTGGATTTCTAGATTTGACCGATGACGCTTTAAGCGCAATATTTTTATTTTCTGATATTATAGCTGTAAATTTCTCAACCAATTTTATATAAAACTGAATCTCTAAAGGAACTATAAGTTGAATTGCGTTATCAATACAAAAACGATCATTTGATCGGCCACCTAAATAATAGTTAAATCCATCAATTTTTAATAACTGATCATTATATACTTTTTTATAAATTATTCGTAGATTATTAGCCTTTGGTAAAACCGTTTTTATATATTCTAAAAGAGCTTGCTTCGTTAAAGTCTTAGTAGCTATAAATATAGGTATTGGTATAAATGCCTTGATACTGTTATTCTTTTTATCACTATACTCAATAATCGTATAGTATGCATTCTTTATATCTGAATAGCCTCCATATTTCATATTCTGTGACATAATTGGATCATTAGCTTTTATTGGTAAATATATATCAGCCTTAACTTTACTCGCCTTAGTCAAATTAATATCAGACAATTGTCCCTTTTGTTCATAAACACGCTTCGTCACTCGAACATCGTTGCTGTCCATCATTTTCTTAACAGTATCCATGCTTGTTTTTACATCCCAAGCTTTTCCATCTTTAGCATTTGTGCAATTTACATCATAATTGAACATCTTCGCTAAGTTATATGTACGATTAGCTCCATTCTTTTTAAAGAATGCACGGAAGTTACGTGTAAATCTTTCATGATATACATTACCAACAACAATATTTAAATAAGCATCTTTAGCATGATGGTGATGATTCAATGAGCGAACTTTGATAAAGTCATTATCACGACGGAAGTCTGTTACATTTTCAGCCTTTACAAAGACTACATCAACACCTGGGTAAAGACGACGCAGTAATGTTGTGGCTGCCTTAACTGATTGATTAGTTTCAACTAATTGACGAGCAATAAAACCACTTAAATCATCAGCTGTAAGCGGTGTAATGCGAGTAAGGCGCTCATATTTCCGTTCACTAATAAGACCTTGTTGCTTCAAGAATATCCAGAATGCCTTTTGTGCCTTTTGAATTTCTTTACTAATTGGATATGTATCTGATTTCTGAGCATTTGCAGTTCGTTTACATAACACTAAGTTATCAAAACTATCATCCTTGGTAAGGCTACGAGGATAAATATGATCAATATCATAGTTATCTGTATTTAACTGACTTAAATCTATAACTTCACCAGTATAAGCACAGCGTCCCATTTGAGTGTAGTATAAATAAAGCTTTTTACTTCTTAAAGCCGCATCATCATATTTAGCTAGTCCTGATTTTAGCCCTCCAAACTCTTCGTTCGTAAGTCCACTTAATAATGCATCATCTTTTTTTATTGCTGCATATAAATCTGATAATCGTTTTTGGCGAGAATCTTTTTTCTTTTTCTCCGCTTTATTTGACCGTGTTACTTCTACAAAGATACGAGCCGGTAAAGTTTTTTTAATATGTACAATTTCATCAACGATGCGCAATGCCTGCCATACCGCACGTTTAACAGCAGGTGAAAGCGCTAAATCATCGATAATATCATGAGGGTTCACGATTTGACCTTCTGTTAATTTAGCATTTATTTCTTGAATACGTTCCATAAAGGAAAATTTATCGCCTAATAGTTCCATCAAGTTATAGCTGAAATTACGCATCAATATAATAATAGTTTCAGGTGTACCATCACCAGCTTTATCACATCCCTCGATACCATTTAGTAATTTCTTAGAAAGACGTCCCCAATCTCGATATCTTAATTTCAACAATTTTTTGATAGCTTCATCATCAAGGCACGAAGCGAATTTTTTACGCAACGTTTCACGTAACATTTTTTTACTTTCACCAAAGATAGTAATATCCGTAATAATCTCTTCGGCCATAGACAAATCAAAATTATTACCAAGAATACGAACCATATCACGATAAGAGGCTAAATCATTTTTAATTTCTCCATCAAGACCTGTAATCTCAAGTTTATGCTTCTCAGAGATATAATTATTATCCTTTAAGAATTGCTCTATACGATTTTTAGTCATCTTCTTATGGTCTTGCTTAAATACGGCCTTAATAAGATGCGCTTTTACCTTTGTCTCTAATGGTTTCCCATCAATACGCACATTATTTAGCTCGTTAAGCAACATGAACTCACTATATAAAAGAGATGATTTAGGCAACACATCTTCACCTAACAAATAAGTACATTTATTCGTAAGGTTTTTAATAAAAGCAGCTGCTGATTTTTCCCGATCAATTTTATCATCAAAATTCCACGGAGTTACTCGTCCAGATGCTTTCCGAACCGCCCAAGCAAAACCACCGTTATCTACATTATGATGAGTATTTAAAGGCCCTACGTAATACGGAATGCGAAACTCAAGCATTTTAATAAGTTTCTCTGCTACAGAAAAACCATCCGTCACTTCATTTAAAAATGGGAATTTAGGACCACATTTAGTAAGGATTGCTTTGAGTTCTTCTAAATGTAATTGATAAGGAATAACACCATTGTCTTTAATTCGTTGTAATGGTAATAATGTTTGTAGCTCAATTTGACTAAGAATATATTCTTTATCCTTAGAATCAGATAGTCCTTCTACTATTTTCTTAGTGTATTTATAAAAATCTTCACGGTTACAACTAGTTTCCTCAGTACGGCCTTGTTTAATATAATGCACATAGTTGTGTAGACCTTTTTCATCAGCCTTAAACATCGTATTATAAATACTTTTATCAGCCTTTAATAAAGATTTCAATATAGCTAAATCATCTTTATGCTTGTTGAAAGCTTTTACCTTAGATTCAGAAATAGTAAGGCCAGGTTCTTTAATAGACATAAGGATAATAGCATCATATACAGATTTACAATCATCAATAATATGAATCTCGTCCCCCCAAACTTTAGCTAGGTCATCACGTCTCTCATCATATGTATCCCCTATAATTTGTAACTTTTTAAGATCTTCATCTAAATCCTCTACAGAGCCGAATAAGTCAGTAAGGCTCGCAGATAAACCTAACACCAAATTAGCAAATGATTTAAGTCTTTTTTTATCCTCCTTGACCTGTTCTTTTTGAGTTTTACCAGAAGTATCCACTTTATCAGTAATTATATATGTATCAACAAGACGTTCTATGGCCTTTGCTTTGTCAGATTTTGTTTTACCTAGCTCCATAAGGATTTGACCGATAGAACCAATTGCAGCACTAGAATCAAAACAATTGAACGTAATATTTTCTAAGGCTTGTTTAAGCACATCATCAAGCGTTGAAGCATTTGAATCAAATGAAGCCCCTTCATAAAGAAAATTACCACGGTATTTTAAAATATGATGTACTGCCAAGAATAACTTACGAATATCATCAGTACCATCTTTCATTAACTCTTCACGCAAATGATAAATAGTAGGATACGCTTTATAATAATCTTGATCAGTATAGTTTTTATCGATAAACAAAATATGTTTAGAACTATGACCGGTCGTTTTATCCTCATAGTGGTACTTACTTTCACGAAGGCGCATAAAGAATGTAGGATCCACCTGTGCCATAGCATCAGCAAACAATTCTTCTAATAGTTTTAAGCGTAATTTACGACGTTCTAAACGACGACGCATAGACCGGAATCCACGGCGTGCCACAGCGGATTCTCCCTCATCAAACAAACGACTCCCCCACATTTTATGAGAACGAAATTTCAGCAACTCATATGACTTATTGGTTACTGCCCAGCCCACTGAGCTTGTACCAATATCTAACCCCACAAAATAATCTTTAATCGGATATCCTTTCAAATGACTTGAAATAAGTTGGTTCGATGCTTGCGTTTCCATAAGTCTTCTCCTTTGGAAATTAATAATTGACATTCATCAAATGCTTAACTATACTATAATTAATCCAACTAGTTTTGGAGGTTTACAGAATTACATTACGAGTTCAAATACAAATTTATTTACAATGCCTTCGGGCCGCCCGACGTGGGGCACCTACTCTCAATTCTTCGGAATTGAGATTTTTTATTGCAAAAATTTCCTATTTAAATAGTATCTATAATCTATAAGTCGCCAACCCCTGTATAATTAACTTCATTTTAGCATAAAATAATAAATAAATTCATCATTTTCTCATAAAACTTATAGTTATACGGGACTTCTTTAAATCTAACTCTATGTCCATGCCCTATAATATATTAGAGTTAATATTAGTCAAAAAAAAGTGCACCTCTATGTTTAACGCATAAAGGTGCACTTTAACTATATCAATTTTAAAGATAAATCATAATTTTACTTACTTTATCTCCTTTGTGTTCAAATAGTATGCCGTTCATCATATCAGTTCTATATTGTAATAATCCATAAAACCAACGATCATCATAATCAATGTAATCTGGGCGCCCATAAACTTTTAAGACTTTTCTCATAGAGTCTCCCACAGCTATTCCTCTATAAGTTACCGCATCACGATTCGTAATCGATATATACGTAACAGTATTATCCATACCTCCCAATATAGTATTACCAAAAGTTACCCCACCATAGGATAAGCCATATCTAGTTTCCTTTGTTGGTTGACCTAGACTGGCTTTCACCTCATCAAAAGTACTGCCTAATGGAACTCCAAGCACCATAAGTTCTTTTTGTGGCAATCTCTCACCTACATACTGACCAATACTATAATGTCTATATTGCTCAGCTTTTGGCCAATCATAAGACTGCTTCGCTGCATTTGTTTCAAGGCGGTCCCAAGTTTTACTCAGCCAACTCGCATCTGCAGTATAATTAAATCCACTAACAAATTGTAAGGCTATCGTAAGCCCCATAACCATATGTTTTGCTTTCATATTTTCTCTCCTAAATGCTCTCAATAAAATAAGTACAGCCTTATTAGCATAAGTATACTATGCAAATAAGGCTGTGCCTATGATTAATAATTTTATAATTTAGTATCTAGGATTTACCTATATTGATATTTATAAGGTTTATCTCAATTTGACGATATATATCTTTATCCCTATAATATAGGTAGATAGTCAGACGAGTCGTAACGTCAGGCGCATCTCTAAAAACAGAAAATCTTGAGAAATGGCCTTTCAGTTATCGAATCATCTAAGATAACGAAGGGCTATTTGTCTTTTGTGAGACAAATAAGCGCTATTAGTGCCCCAAAAGCAATAACCACAGTTATCACCTGTAATACGAGCATGATTACTTCATAATCACTCATAGGCTTATCCCTCCCTTCGATGACGAAGAGAGGCCCAACCTCATCTGACTATCCTAACTTTATTATAAAACGAACTAATATACGATACAATAAGGAACGAATAATAGAGATATATAGATAAATAAAGAGAAAACTCCTATCGGTTAAACTAATAGGAGTTTTTCTTATTTATCTAGTTCAATATGCTTTTAAATCTAAAGATATATTATTACTAAATATATTATCACTGCAGTATGAATTTGAATCTAAGGATGAATTATTACCATAATCCGATAGCATGCCACCAAGCTCCACCGATGCCTAGCCAAATTACTATATTAACAGTTGTCATAATAAAACCTAGCTTTCATCATTCACCTTGTGTAACATCCCCAGCACCAATACGATTAATAATCTATTCCATTTCACAGTCATACTATCGACTCCTTACATAAAAGGGCCCTTAATTGGGCCCTAGTATACATAACCTTATTTATATTTTTCTAATACTCGGTCAGCAAATTGAGTTGCCAAACCAATATAATTATGAGGGTCCAACATATAGTCGATTTCTGTTTCTGTAAAGGCTTCCGTAACCTCTGGTTCAGCCATCAAGGCATCTTTCATTTGTGCTTCTTCTTCATAGGCTTTCATACATGTACGGTAAACAATGGAATGTGCTGTCATACGGCCCAAACGAGGTGCCAAATGCATCATGATACATTCGCTCATCATCAAGCCACGTAGTTTGTATAGGTTTTGCTCCATATGTTTTGGATATACAATAAGATTTTCTAGTACGTCTTTAGATTTTTCTAAAGCAGCAGCCAATAATTCACAAGCTCTTGGGATGGATTCCCATTCTGTTAATAAGCATCCCCAATCGCGTTCATTTTCACAAATCATGGCTTCTGCAATACCAGGAGCAATGGTACGTACGCTACGACAAACAGCGATAATGTTTTCTAATACTTGAGGATTACGTTTATGTGGCATAGTAGAGGAACCAACTTTACCCATGAAGAACGGTTCTTCTAACTCAAGAATTTCGGTACGTTGTAAGCTTAAAATCTCATGAGCAATGCGGCCTAATGTACCGGCACATAAAGCTAGTGTACTAGCAAACTCTGCTTGGCTATCTCGAGCAACATGCCATGAGATGGTCGGTTGACCGAGCCCCAAAATTTCCATCATGCGTTGTTGTGTTTCTAAGCCTTTTTCTGGTTGTGATGCTAATGTACCAACCGCACCAGACATTTGACCCACAAATACACGTTTTTCAATCTCTTCTAACCGTTGAATATCGCGCCCCAATTCATCGGCCCATACAGCGACTTTATAACCTAATGTAATCGGCAACGCATGAATAACATGAGTACGACCACACATAATGGTATCTTTATATTTTTTTACAAGATTGAGTACATGTTGTTGGCACACTTTCATATCTCGTAAGATAATTTGGTATGCCTCTTTCTCTTGCAAGATAAGACCTGTATCGACAATATCTTGGCTTGTGGCTCCCCAATGGACATATTCGCCTGCATTATCTGGCAGGATTTCTTTGAAAGCTTTCAACAAAGGAACAATAGTAATAGAGGATTTGTAGAACTCGCCAATCTCGTCAATATTAAGAGCCTTAGCATCAGCATACTTAACGATATCTTCAGCTTGAGTTTTAGGAATCACACCGAGCTCACCTTGCGCCTGTGCAAGAGCTGCCTCGGTATCTAACCATTTCTGTACAAGATTTAGATCGCTAAATACACGTCTCATTTCATCAGTACTAAATAATGCACCAAACACTTTACTATCGATCACTGTGCTTGCCATAATATGCGCCTCCTATTCTCCAACTACATTATCGAATTGCACACCATACACATTCATATATGCGGTTTGCCAAGAGTATACCTAATGCAAATTATGTTGCTTGAATCACTATACTTTATTATACATCTTATTATTAAATTTAATTATCAGTACTCAAAATAAATCCGTTTAAGAATACTAATCTAATGCGATTGTACATATTCATCTCAATTTGACGATATACCTTTATCTCTATCATATTAAAAGATAGTCAGACCAGTCGAAACATCAGGTGCATCTCGAAATCGAAAAAAGATTAGGAAATAGCCTTCCGTTATCTAGTTAAACTAGGCAACGGAAGGCTATTTGCTTTTTGTAAGGCAAATAAGGAATACTAAGGCTCAAAAAACAATAACAAAAGCACGCTCTCATTAGTATAAATATACTATATCCTTGAGAACGTGCCTATTTGTAACTAGGATTTCATAGGAGTAACACCTGCTCATACCTTCTTACTATATTATAGTCACAATATCTGGTTACTTTTACAATATTAAGTATTATAAATAGTGAGCGAAACCTCGTTACCACCAAAGAATATAAATTCACCATGACCAATAGAAAATGGTAATTGATATTTATCCTTTGAAAGCTCGGATGGCATTTTATTAAATTGATAGAAGTTGTAATAATCAACCATAGAAGAATCAATCCCCAATCCAGACTTATCCAAACGAGCACCTTTACCAGTAAGTGTAATCTCTGTAACCATATTATACTCGGTCCTAATTTGAAAACCTAAGTCCGTATATTTTAATATCTCACGACCATATATTTTATCAATAGAATTTGGTATACCTAGCAAGTCAATAACCTGTTGTCGAGTCATACCCAAATACACTCCATGAACAGATTCATAATGCTCTTTTGGAAATTTACTTGTTAGTTGATCTTTTTTATTCATGATCAAAGTCTTATGCTCATCAAACCCTAACCATTCTAAATGAATAGCCTTTCTACCTTGTGCCTCTTGAATAATAAAAACACCTAAACCTGGATAACCCCCTGCGAAATCAGTACCATCCACGATACGGCACCCATTAATATAACCATTTGAAATACTTAATACCTTATTACCATTGGCATCATACCAATCACCTGCAATCTTTTGGGAGACATGAATAACACTATCCAATGATGTTTGATAAGCTTCAACACTTAACATAAAAGATAAGCACAAAATACTAAAACACATACACACAAATAACTTCACTCTACATTTCATATTATTCTCCTCCCCTCTACGCTCAACCTCAGATTGACAATTCCTACAGATTATTATAACTACCAATCATTTTATTGTAACAAAATCATAGAAACCTAGTATGTTTTAATATAAGTTTAGCTAATTTATAGTTTAATAATTTATTCATACTACACAAAGAACATCAAAATCCATATACTAAGAAAACAGTTTTTAAATTTGAATCTTAGTTTCTATCCATAGTACACCGTACCTATGCGATTCAAAGGGTAATTGCTGAAAATAGATAATTACTAAAAATGACACCACATACATAATGTGGTGTCATTTTTTAGAGGAAATATACTATCATTGGGTAATAGTATTCAATCTTTAGGTAGTAGTATTCAATCTGAGATTGTCTGATTAAATCGCAATACACGCGGCTTGGACAAAGTCATTGAGCTGCGGTTTTACATGATTATAATATACATCAGCGCCATAACCGCGCACGATGTCTCCCCAGTATTTATATACATAGCGGTACCAGAAATGGAACATGCTATTCGTGAAATGGTAATCCGCGTACTTCGCATTCCCACGATTACTTGCCTGAATGCGGCCCACAAGCCCCATGGACATGAGATCGTTCAAACGGGATGTAAAGGTACCGCTTTTAATTTGGCTTTCTTGTAAAAGCTCCACGTAGTACGGTCTTTCCAAGCTAGCAAGACCCGTTAAAATAGCATTGGCACCGGTTATATTTTTCATATCTCGATGCAAAATATATTGTGTTTCTTCAAAGAGAGCTCCCGTTACTGAGAAGAACAAGTTAATAATATTCGTATCGATGCTTTCACCATTATCAAAGTATTGCACATAGGCAGGTAACCCACCGGTTACGGCAAAGACGGTGCGCAAATCATCCTTTGCATAGTGAAGACCCAAGGATTTCATATCAACCAAGGAAAATGGTTTCACCTCAAGATATTCGGACACGAAAGGCCCAATGAGGCTGCGATCGCCAATGATGCGGCCATCGAGCTGTTCCAGACCATTAGCCATCAAAATGATGTTCAAACGGCTCGTATCTTTGTAGGTATCTAATAAATCGCGCAAGTGAATGGGAAACTGAGGAACTGCTTCCACCAAGGATGGATAATCGTCAATCACCACAGTCTGAGGTGTTTTCACACTGCTTTCAAAAAGCCTCACAAAGGCCTGCTGCAAACTCTCTACAGGCTCGAATGTATCTTGAGCATTAGCAGGAACAAAACGTGCCTCAAGAGCTCTATTTATATCAGCTACATGGACGGATTCATTGGCCATGCGCCCCGCCAAATATATCGCCTTATGACGGCGTACAAGTTGCGAAGCCACATAGGATTTACCACTGCGATGAGGACCATATACAACACATAAACTCATTTGGCCCATTGCAATTCGGGACTGGATACGCTCTATAATTTCGGCACGTCCCACAAAATTCATATACTCACCTCCAACTATTTACGGAAATTATTATATCATAATTTTAAATCATTATTAAACTTTTTTTCATATAGTTAACATAGCTTTTTATTATGTTAATTTTTTTACGCATCAAATCAGAGCTTTCATGCGATACGTGTTGCCTTACCATCATAAAAGGCATTATAATTACTTTATTTTCATATACCTTTGATATCAACATATCCTATAAGGCATGGTTATATAAGTTATACATTATAAGCTATACATATTAAACTATAGATTTTAATCTATATAGTTTAATCCATATATGTTAAAAATGACGTGCTACCTAAAAGGTATAGCACGTCATTTGCATGTAAAGCATATTAAATTGTTACTGAATTTTCTTATACTAAGTTTCTTAATAGTAAATATCTAACTTGTAAATATCTAATTCGTAAATTTTTGATTACAAAATCTAATATTCCTAAATATCTTATGGATCAATTTGCGTTTGCATTTTCATCAATAAGATGCGCTTAACCGATTCGTTAAGACGCTCGGTCGTAATCGTTCCATCCGCCACCGCTTGCGTCAGCGCACGATGGACTTCATCGATATGAATCGTATCCGCATCAACAAGAATAAGATCACTGCCCGCCAAAATAGAGGCCACAGCGTAATCGCCTATCTTTTGATTGGATTGCAAAGCACCTACATCAATACGATCCGTCATAACAATACCCTTATAGCCAAGCTCCTTGCGAAGCCAACCATCAATAATCGGCTTAGAGGAACTCGCCAAGTGTTCATTATCGATAGCGGGAATCTGAATGTGGCTCATCACAAGCATATAGCTATTCGCCGTTGTCTGCGCGATAAGACGTTTAAAGACGGCTACATCATTATTGCTGAGATATGCTTTTGCCTCATTAGCTGAGCCAAAGGACGCATCCCCTAAGGTCACTGCCGGAAAGTAGTTATAAGCGGACCACATATGATTAATTTGGTAACGCTCCACCATGGCAAGGTTTATGTGACCTGCCCACGTGGGGTCAGATGTATAGGACATATTAGGTACACCAAGATTAGCATTAGGCCCAATAACCAAGTTAAAGCCCATATCCCGCATTTCAATAGCAGATCGCGTGGCCAAATTAATGATACGATCCATAGGCAATTGCCCCCATCGATTGGGCTTCGGCAACCGCAAGAAACTTTCATTCCCATGCAATATGCGATCACGATGCACCGCAATATAAGGTGTCACCATGCTAGAGGTTATCGCCGTTTGCATAATATCGCTGGTGAAAGTTTTCACTTGGTTCTTATTAATAAGATTTTCATTCGTTAGCATAACGCCACTGACACGGTATTTTCGGATCACATCCTTTTGGGATTGTCCTATCGTGCTACCATGAAGGCTGATCATCATCAGCTGCCCCACCTTATCCTCTTGAGACATGGCCGCAATCCAAGTGTCCACCTTTTCAGACACGGGTTTGTTGGACTCCAGGACGGCACGGTACGATACGGTTCGTACCGTTTCTTGTTCTGCCTGACTCTCATGTTGGCATCCAGTTGTACCAACGACAGCAACTAGTAAGGCGAGGCCACTCAGGACCCGCCGAAAAAACTGGTTCATCTCTCCTAAAAGCTCCTTAATGCTTACGCAATATTATGAATATTATGGGCTTTCTATGTTGCTCTCCCAATGCAACACCCATAAGTCCCCTCTTGATCCGTACAGTATATTTTTATATTATACACTAAATGATTCATCTTTTCCTCATAATAAAATAATTTTTTTTATACTGAATTATTATAATAAAGTTATACAGTAAAAATATGTGAATTTTGAATAATTATATAAAAAAATCCTACGAATCGTTTAAAAAGTGACCGCACTGTAACAAAAGGCTACGTGAGTATCAAGTCACTCATGACCCGTAGGATTTTCTATTTTATGTTATTATACCCTAAACAGCTAACGCTACTATATGTTTATAAACATTGAGTTGCCGTAACAGCCTACTGTTTAAGTAATCGACTATTATTAACCTTTAAATTTTTCTTTGTTTACTGGTACATAGTCAACACCAACTTGCACCATATTTAAACAATCGGCTATCATTAGCCTTTGAATTTAGGGGATGTTGGACATGTTTCAGGTGTTACGTCTTTACGAGTACCAAGAACCGCGCTGCGGTCTGTATAGTGTGTATGTAAAAGTTCGTGTGCCTTATGGCCCAATGGTTCGCCTAAGAAATCTTTGTACAATGTTTGGATTTCTTCATTTTCATAGGACGCAACCCATTTGTAGTTTTCGTCAGCTTCGTAAAGACCGCCGATACGAGCTTCTTTAGTTTTCACCGCTTGCGGCAATTTAGTGCGCGGTTGGCCACCGCCACCAATACAACCGCCTGGGCACGCCATAACTTCGATGAAGTCGTAGTGTTTACCGTTTTCTTTCAATGCATTCAAGAAGTCACGTGTATTTTTACCACCGTGAACAACGGCAACGGACAATATTACGTCATCACCCAATTGAACAGTTGCCTCTTTTACGCCTTCCATACCGCGAACGTCTTCAAGGTGAGTCAACGCGTATGGAGGTGGCTCTTTATCAGTGATGAGCTTGTAAGCCGTACGCATCGCCGCTTCCATAACACCACCTGTGTTACCGAAGATGATGGATGCGCCAGTTTCCATGCCGATTAAGTCATCAAATTGAGATTCTTCTACTGTGTTGAAGTCAATATGTTCCTCTTGAATCCAACGGATGAATTCACGAGTTGTGATGGAAATATCTGTGTCCATGCCAAGGGATTCGTCATTGTGGTAACGAGCCGCTGCATTTTCTTCTTCCCGTTTCGTTTCTGCTTTTTTAGCCGTACAAGGGTTTACAGATATGGATACGATCTTACGAGGATCAATGCCTTTTTTCTCTGCAAAGTACGTTTTAATCATAGCCGCTTCCATAGCGATACAAGAACGTGTGGAAGACAAGTTAGGAATCAATTCAGGGAAATAGATTTCCGCAAAGCGCACCCACGCTGGACAACAGCTTGTAAACTGAGGTATTTGACCGCCATTTTTAAGGCGTTCCACAAGCTCGGATGCTTCCTCCATGATGGTTAAGTCCGCACCAAAGTTAGTATCTACTACATAGTCTGCACCAAGTTTACGCAAAGCACCAACCATTTTGCCTTCCAAGAATGTACCTGGTTCATAGCCAAAGCCTTCACCGATGGATACACGAACTGCTGGCGCTGTTTGGATTACGACGATTTTCTCAGGATCAGCAAGGGCTGCTTTTACCTTTTCAAGCTCGGATTTAGCATGCATGGAGTCGAATGGGCATGCTGCCGCACATTGACCACAATGAATACATACAGGCACATCTCCGTTTGCATCAAGGTCGTAGTAATCAAGTACGCTCATTACATCCGCACAAGCGCGACGGCATAACGTACAGTTTTTGCACTTGGAAATGTCGTGATAAATGGATGGATTGTCGAGTGCAATCGGCACGCGTTTATCGATAAATTCGTATTGAGACATGAGGACCTCCTCTAACAAACTATAACTACCAAACCTATTGGGGCGAAATATGCTAAACTACGGAGCACTGCGCCCAAGCCATACTTCTGCATCTTACCTATAGTATACGATATGGTGAAAGTTTATACTATGTAGAATTGTTACACTTTTGCACAAAATCTCCAAAAAAGTGTAATATAAATCACATTTTACCATAGAAAGATGAATAATTCATCTATCTTAAGAGCGTTAACTAACGTGCCTTAATAAGTGACTTACTTATAGCGCTATAAAAACTAATGGCTTAATTGTTAATACTATAAAAGCTAAAACAAAATTATATTATACATAAAAAACGCACGTTCTTCTAAAGAACGTGCGCCAGTGAAACTTTCACAAAATCATTCAATCTAGACAAGCCTGTACTAATCAATATTATACTCATCTGTAGGATTCAATTATTTACCGCCCCAAATAAGTTGGAATACAGCGTACGCAGGCGTACCTGGCTCAACTTTACGGCTATTTTTATTAACTTGTTCCTCTTTCACAACATAACCTTGTGGGTTATAAAGAGTCACCTTAAGATCCTTAACTTCCCGTTTTTTATGATTGAACTCTTCAGTCACGATGTAGTGGTAACCTTCATAGTCCATAGCTTTAATGTCCATTACCGCTTTTTTATCATCTTTTTTAACGGAATCATTGTCGATAGACCAAGTAACACCATTACTATCAGTGCCTACTGTATACCAATTAGCCGCATCAACACTACCAATACCGCCGATTAATAATGCGCCTGCTGCCAAAACAGCTGCCAATGTTTTTTTCATATTAATACCTCTCAAAGAAAATACAAAAATATACAAACTAGTATATAAGGGAAAACTAAATATTTTATGAAAGACAAACTTATGAACTCAAATCTTAAAGCTTCACATAATAGGTCGAACGGCCACCACCCTTACGCTGGATACTGCCTTTTCTTACAAGTGTACGCACTGCACCTTCAATAGCACTATCGCTGATATTTGGACACCATTCTCTAATATCTTGCTTTGTGAAAGCCCCTAAATGCCTATCGATGGCAGCTTGCACCTGATTCATCGCAGAACCGCTATTTACTAGCAAAGCACTACGATCCTCAAAATCATGATAAGCGGCCAATAACATTTGTAACCAATACCGAATGAAAGCCGTAGGGCAGGAGCTTTCACCATACCACGCATCACTAGACTCGCGTAAAGCCGCATAATACATGTCCTTATTTGCTGCAATTTTAGCCTCTAAGGACACATATTTACCAACCATAAAGCCACTTCGATACAGCAATAACGTCGTCAGCAATCGACTCATGCGACCATTTCCATCATTAAAAGGGTGAATACATAAAAAGTCATGAATAAAAATGGGAATCGCTAGAAGTGGTTCCACCTCGCCATTACCTACAACCCGATTATATTCCGCGCAAATCTGATCGAGAGCCTCCGCCGTTTCATAAGGTGCTAGCGGAGTAAATAATACCTCTGTTCGACCATCTGGATACGTAGCACTAATATAATTCTGTACGCTCTTTAACTGCCCACTACGAACATTAAACTGATAATTATACAAAATCTTGTGCAACTGTAAAATATGGTTCCGAGACAACGATATGGAATCATAACTCTCATGGATAACATTCAATGCATCACGATATCCCATGATTTCCTGCTCATCCCGATTTCGCGGTATCGTCTTGTCAGCCACTAACTGCCGGAGACGTGTACTCGTCGTCACAATCCCTTCAATCGCATTTGAAGCCTCTGTACTCTGTACCTTTGCCAACTCTACAAGCGAGTCTAATATGGCAGGACTCTGTGAAAGCAAAACCTCCTCCTTGCCATTTCCCCGATAAATCCCCGCAATAAGACTCAAAATATCCATCTCCCACGACAAAGATTGAATCTGGCCATACTCAAAACGACGCATACACACACCTCCATTCCGCTCTAATCCCTTATAAATAAAACTATTCCCTTAGATTATACCATAAAATAAGAGAATAATGATTTGACCTATAGTCATCATAGAACTAATCACAGTTGATACGCTAATTAAATTTCATTTCTTTACCTATATTCACTTTTAATAAAAGATATTCCTTGATTTTTCAAATTACTCCAAAGACCTCTTCCCCTCAACTCTTCCTGATTTAGTATTTCATAAATAAAAATCCAATATTCATTAAAATTAAACTCCATTAATCTCTGAGCATGTTCTTTTAAAGTATTTTGTGCATCATGATGCCCAAACTTTTTGCAGTACAAGAAAGATAGTAACTTACAAATACAGTCTCCTCTTAACAAATTATCCATATTAAAAGACTCTATCTCAATATTATATTTAATAGAGAAAAACAAAGCATATGCAACACCTTCATCATTCCTTCTAATAATAGAATCTGTATAGAGTATAGATATAAACTCTCCAATAAACTCTAAAGGTACGTCATAACAATCAAAAATAAAATCATGAAGTAATGGTATTAAATAGGGATAGATTATAGCCCAATGTAATATAGTATCAACAATATAATCCTTTGATTTTTTACTTACATTTAACGATTTTAATACCTTTATTGCATATTTAATAGGTGCCGCATCACCATTATTATTTTGCATAATTTGAAGGGCTTGACCTAAGTAAGCCTTAACAGATTGTATCTCTACGACTCCAAATTTTCCTACTAAAGGCGGTACACCTAAAACATGAACCCATTCACTCTCTGATGTCAATGGTAAATTTAAAATCATCGTTTTAGATTGATTTACAGATAAATTATAGCTTTTAAGCTCTAATACTAAAGATTTAATAAAAGATTCTGCTTCTTCATATGTTTCTGTTACACAATAGTAATCATCAATATTTCTAATAAACTTATACCCAGCTCTATATAAATTATCATCAACACTAACTAAAATTATTTCAGATAAAATATTTGATGTATGGGGCCCAATAAGAATTCCATTAGTCTCACCATTTTTAACATTTCTAACACATTGATCTATTTTATTAAACCACTGTGCATTATCACGAGAACTTCTTTTCGCTTCTTCTTTACCAACCAACGCCCAGCTAAGTGCGTGACTATATATACTTGGATAACATGATTTTATATCACTCTTTACTACATATTTTTTACCAATAGATAGCCTTCTTATAGGATCTCCATCTTCACTCTCTTTTTTATAATTCATTTCAAATATTGCATCACTATTTTCTAGCTTTCTAATATGTACTCTACTAATTTTATAATTATGATTCTATGTTTTTAATCTAAAATAAGATTGAAGCTCCCCATCCCAATACTCTGATAAAACTTTACATAAGCATGCATAGGAAAAAGGTTCTGGTAAACCTAGCTGTCTAGGTATATTCACATTACGAATCGATTCATAATAAATATACTCACTACGCTTTGAGTTACCCAATAGATTAGGATGTTCTATACACCACTGATAAAAATCAAATGAAGAAAAAATAGGTGGTATCTTCTCTCCAAATAATCCATATCCAAGTAATCCTCGATATAACGCTTCAGATGTGATACTTTCCATATGTTCTAAATATGATTTTTCCATCATTTACCTCTTAGCTACACATTGGTATATAAATTATATTATAGAAATACGACTTTCAATAAAACTTATTTCTACGTAAAACTTTAAAGAATTACATTCTTCTTCATTAAAATTAATTACTTTCTAAAAACGGCATATTGGAATCTTTCTCCCGAACGCAAATATCGTAAATTTCCCCATTAGGATTAGAAGAAAACGGGGTATATCTCGTAGGCCGACTTAGCTCGCTTTGGAGGACGTAGAGATATATCTCGTTTTCTAAAACTAAAGAGGAAATTTACCAAATCAAGTGATACACGTGATCTAGATTACTGCCCTCTTCGATTTCAACATTCATATCATCATAAGCTTCTGATTCTTCTAGATTACCTTGTTGATTATAAGACAAAGCGTCAGTAAGACGTGCATATTTAGCTCCACGATCAAATATTGCAGTATAGATGGAATATTCCCCAATATTCTCTACTAATTTTAAACGCACTATAGCACGAGAACCATTTTTTATAATTGTTCTCTTCTATCTGTACATTACTGTACCTTCAATTAACTATTCATATAATTTTCATACAATTTCATTATATCATCATAATTGCAAAATGCTAATAAAAACTCTATTTAATGCATAAAGAACATAAGATTTCCACTCCCGTAACATCGTCTAATAAAGTCCGATGGGATTAAATAATCCAACGGATTTGAAAGCTGATATTTGCCCTGTAAGAGTACTAATAATATAGAAAGCCCCGAACTATTCTGAAAACGACTTAGGTCACTATGGAGTCTTTCAGGATAGTTCGGGGCTACTTATACGTTCTGAGTATCTAAATAGACAGAGCGAATATCAGCTTCTATTAAATTGTTGGATTATTTACCCCATAGGGCCTGCATAACTTCCGCCCCCATGGTATCCGGTTCAATTTTCGTAGGTTTTTGTGCTTGTTTACTGGATAACAATGCTATACCAGCATTGCTATATACTGTTGTATCAAGTTCTGTCCATGTTTTTTCTTTGCGATCGATTCGTACTGTGTAGATATATGTAAAGCCTTCTACATTGTTAATTTTAACAAGTACTGTAGCCGCATCATCTGTTTTATATACAGAAGAGTTGTCAATAAACCATGCCGCATCGTCAGCATCAGCATCGATATAGTACCAGTCAGCAGCACTAGCTTGACCAAAGCCACCTACAAAGAAAACTCCTGCTGCAAACATAGCAGCTAACCATTTTTTCATTTTTAAACTCCTTAACACTAGAGGCGACCATCTAAGATGATCGCCCATGGTTACTTAATCGTTATATAGTGTTTTATATTATTCTACTTCTTCTTCGATTTCAGCGCCTGGAATAACAGCAATACTAGCTACCTTATCACCTTCATCGAGATTTTGTGTTTTCACACCAGAAATAGCTTTGCCCTTCTTCACAGCGATGTCATTCATATTGAAGCGGATGATTTTGCCTTGCTCAGAAATAAGCATAACTTCATCATCATTATGAACAACCTCTACGGCCACTACATCGCCGGTTTTGTTCGTAATCTTAAAGTTCTTAGAGCCTTTACCACCGCGTTTTTGCAATGTGTAAGCTTCCGCATCATTGCGTTTACCAAAACCTTCTTCAGAGATAGTAAACACTTGTGCTTCACTTTCATCAGTATTAAGAACACCAGCGCCTACAACTACGTCGCCTGCATTCAATTTAATACCGCGCACGCCGTGAGCCGCCCGTTTCATGAGGCGCACATCGTGCTCGCTGAAGCGAATAGCGATACCCAACTTAGTGCCAATCAAGATATCTTGGTTTCCAGTCGTTACATTAACGGAAATCAAGCGATCGCCTTCGTCGAGGTTAATTGCATTGAGGCCAGAACGACGGATATTGCGATATTCTTCAATAGCTGTACGTTTTACAACGCCGAACTCAGTGACCATGAATAAATTTACATCTTCATGGACCCGTTCAAGGTCGATCATAGTCGTAACGGATTCGCCTACCGCGAGTGGCAATACGTTAACCATAGCGGTACCGCGAGAGTTGCGAGAGCCTGCTTCCGGCACTTCATACGCCTTGAGGCGATATGCACGGCCTGTAGATGTGAAGAATAACAATGTATTATGGGTCCGCACATGCATAATTTGCGTTACATAATCGTCTTCCTTCGTCTTCATACCGATAACGCCAGCGCCGCCTTTATGTTGGTTGCGATATACGTTCGCATTCATGCGCTTGATATACCCCTGTTTCGTCAAGGTAATAACCATTTCTTCGTCAGCGATGAGGTCCTCCACATCAAGATCGGACGTATCGATGGTGATTTCAGAACGACGAGGGTCGCCGTATTTTTTCTTCATGTCATCAAGTTCGTCTTTGATGATTTGACGTTGACGTGCTTCACTAGCCAAGATAGCTTTCAAATCTTCGATCAATGCCAATAATTCCTTGTATTCCTCTTCGATTTTCTCCCGTTCCAAGCCTGTTAAACGGCGTAAACGCATGTCGAGGATGGCTACCGCTTGTTTCTCTGAAAGTCCGAATTTTTGCATTAATGCATTGCGTGCAATTTCGTCAGTTTGGGAACTGCGGATTGTAGCGATTACTTCATCGATGTGGTCGAGGGCAATCAACAAGCCTTCCAAGATATGAGCACGTGCTTCGGCTTTGTTAAGCTCGAATTGAGTACGGCGTACGATAACATCTAGACGATGATCTAAGTAGTAACCCAATACTTCTTTCAAATTCAATACGCGAGGATGGCCATCTACGAGAGCTAGCATTATCACGCCGAATGTTTCTTGAAGTTGAGTATGTTTATATAATTTGTTAAGTACGATGTCTGGTTGCACGTCAGCCCGTAATTCAATAACAATACGCATACCTTGGCGGTCAGATTCATCGCGAAGTGCTGTAATACCATCGATGACCTTATCACGGCTCAAGTTCGCAATGGTTTCAATGACACGAGCCTTATTCACTTGGTACGGAATCTCAGTCACTACGATCTTATGCTTGCCCTTGGACATCTCTTCGATGGTTGCACGAGCACGCATTTTAACGCTACCACGACCTGTGGAGTACGCTTTTTTGATGCCTTCTCGGCCCAAAATGAGTGCGCCAGTCGGGAAGTCTGGACCTTTAATAGCGGTCATCAATTCATCTACCGTCACATCTGGATTGTCGATGAGCATCGCTAGGCCATTACATACCTCGTTGAGGTTATGTGGTGGAATATTTGTCGCCATCCCTACGGCGATACCACTGGAACCATTGATGAGAAGATTTGGAATCTTCGCTGGCAATACAGTTGGTTCTTGCAAGCTTTCATCATAGTTCGGCATGAAATCAACAGTTTCCTTGTCGATATCGGCAAGCATTTCCGTTGTAATCTTCGCCATACGTACTTCGGTATAACGCATCGCAGCGGCACTATCGCCGTCGATGGAGCCAAAGTTACCGTGACCGTCAACCAAAAGGTAGCGCGTATTAAAATCCTGTGCCAAACGAACCGTCGCATCGTAAACGGATCTATCACCATGTGGATGATACTTACCGAGTACGTCACCGACGATACGAGCGGATTTCTTGTACGGTTTATTTGGCGTCATGCCTGTTTCGTGCATCGCATACAAAATACGACGATGTACTGGTTTCAAGCCATCGCGCACATCTGGAAGCGCACGCATAACGATTACGGACATTGCATAATCGATGTACGCATTCTTCATTTCTTTATCAATCTGAACGGGATGAATATTCCCGTGGGACCATTGTTGGTCTGCCACAATCTCACCTCATTTTACTAACACTGATACTAATTCATCATATAATTATAGCATTTTTGCGTATATAACGCTATATTTTGTAAAAGTTCCTTCCCATTACATGGCCCAATTGTACAACTGTTGCATAGCTGTAATTAATTCTATAAAATATAGTAACCTCTATCTCTTATTCAATGAGCCGCATGTTGTATCATATGATCTAAAATGCTAACAAAATCTCGTTCTACAGCCGAAGTGTCGTTACCAGTACTACCAATACCTGTTAGCATGGTTTCTTTCCAATCATTTTTTGCCATAAATCGAAAGGCGATCAAATACTTAGCTTTTGTTTTGTCCGCTTCTCCTTTTGGTAGATAATAAAAGCCTACGCTTCTATCAGAACGAGGGTGCAATAACGCTGGGTTGTCTTGCGGTTTATACAGGCTATATATAGATTTCATAAAGGTTAGAATATCTCCACCCTTTACAGATTCGTCTACAAAGATAATCTCATCATATGTGAATAGAGATATCTTATTAGTACCTGCTACACGTGTCGCTTTAGACTTAGCTAGCTCCAAGGCTTCCTCGTGCGTCGCCATCCGTATGCCATACTGCTTAGCACGTTCCACTAACGAACCATTCAAATGAACTAAATACGCTTGTGAATACGCAAAATCCGCATCATTTTTTCGCTCGCCACCAGGGGCCGGCAATGTTGGCCGCTTGACTACAGAATTTGTAGTAAAGGAAATACCATTACTTTCATCATAAAACACATACACATTTCGCTGGAATGGCTTCTCCTTCTCCACCACAGACGACTGGAGAACAAGATTCGGATGCACAGCAGCAAACTCCTTCTCCACGCTAGACTTGATATCCTCTGGTGTAGCAGGATCACCATTCTCCGTCGTCCAAATGAAAGAACAACCACTCAACACAACACTACAAACACCAACGATACCTAACAACACATACCTAAACAACCTCATACACAAAACCTCCCCTCTCTCTTTGTAGAAACTATAGAATGAATATGCTGGGATAACTATGGATAGGACTATATTATTATTGATGGGACACCTCTATAGCTAGTGTTTTAAAAAGTGCTATTACCTATTGATGAGCGACTTAGGTCACTATGGAGCGAAGAGATAGGTAATAGCACTTTTTAATTAATTACGTATATAGTTCTCGGGCCCCATCAATAATAATTACCTATTAACTAGTTCATCTAGCATATTCATCCTGTAATTTTCTATTACATTCATAAAGAATTGATTGTGTATCGGATTTTCGCTCATTCCGAATAGATGGCTATTGCAGTCACAGTCGCTACACCCAAAGTTCGGTACATTCCATTCCGCAATAGCTCGCACCGCATCAGCAAGAGCACATTCTACGTCGATTTTGGTTAGATCTACATCTGCACTTTCACGAGCAGCGGAATCATCGTCAGAGAGTTTACCTTTACGCCGTTCCTGAGCAGAAGTTGTCATAGCCTGCGGCCGCCCACTAGTACGAATCGGCAAGCCCGCTATCATTTCACAGTGACCGCGGAAGTAATCTAGATGCCAATGCATTTTCTTCCGTTTTCGTTTATGACGTTCAATGCGTTTCGTTAAATTTGCCTTCGCGGAACCAACATACATATAGTAACCAGGTTTGAAATGCATCATCCCTTTAGACCCGATTTCGAGATCTAGGTCGTGATTGAGGTACATGACCATCACATACACACCACTATCATGAGCCTCTGTGTCGAGGATACTACTTGGATAGGAACATTCATGTGTCACCGTAGGCATGGTGAAAGTCTCATCCCACGCCACAGCCACAGCTTTCCAATCTAATGAAGGTGCCACCTCTTTAAAGGTTTTAGCAAATTCCAAATCCGTATGATAATCTGGCAAGAACCACTGCGCTTGATCCCATTGTACGAGGAATAGAACACCCGTGTGGTAGCCTTCATTTTGTAATTCTTTCAGATGCAATAAATGCTTGCGGCCTCGCTCTGTAATAGCATCAGGGAACATGGCTCCCATCTTAGAGAACAAGGTACACGACTTAACCTCTAGTAAAAACTCATCCCCCTTATCATTGGTGAGGAGCAAGTCAAATCGAGATGATGTGCCATGTAGTTTAACCGTATATTCCCGTCTCACTACGCGCCACTCCTCCCAACCAGGGATACATTTATTTTCAATCAAATGTTCCGCTACATCGTTGCTGTAGTTTGTATCGAGCATGATAACAACGCCATCGCGCTCGATACCTACCACACGGTATTTCGTCTTCGCATCCGGCTTGTCGTGAGGCACGATGTACATCGTTACCCCCGTAAACAAGAGCTCCCACATGCGACCAGGATTTGGCAAATGAGCGAGTACACTTTCACCATTCAAATCTAAAGTCACCACAAAACGATTCGGGCGACCTATGTATGTTGCTTTTAAAATAGTATCGTAAAGGACTTTCATCGTTTCTCCTACATCAAGAACACTCTATATGTCTATTATACGATATGTAACCTTGGGTTTCATCTGTAAACAGTATCGTATATAATGATAGTTAGTAAACAATCAATAATTAATATTAAAAAAGTTCTATTTTTGTAGCTTGAGTTACATTATTGTTTGTTAAAATGGTTTATACTAAGAGCGTCGGGTCAGTATTCTAAATACCCATACTGATCATTACGCCGGGTTTTGATGAGGCATCGCCTAGTTGATCTCATCCCACTTGTCCGTATATATGTGCGAAGCTTTCACAAAACCCTAGGGCGTAAATAATTAATATATAAAGAGTTTTATAGATTAACTAAGTAGTTTTAGCCACTATTCTCCGCAGAGAGGGCTCGAGAAAGGATTTAATATGGCACAAATTGCAGCAAATTTACAACGCATAAAAAACGGTCAACGCCGTTATGCAATTACACCTCGCGTTCCTGCAGGTTTCATTCAACCAGATCAATTACAAAAATATATCGACGTAGCGAATGAGTTCGGCGCTGTTCTCAAATTAACTGGCAGCCAACGCATTATGATTACGAATTTGAAAGCAGAAGACGTAGATAAAGCATGGGAAATGCTTGGCATGGAGCCAGCATACACTGTGTCCAACCGCGTGCGCAGCGTAAAAATCTGCCCAGGTACTACCTTCTGTAAACGCGCTAAACAAGACAGCGTACACCTTGGCATGCAAATCGAACGCAAATATTTATCTCTTGAAATGCCAAGTAAAATGAAAATCGGTGTGTCCGGTTGTCCAAACTCTTGTACTGAAAGCCGCATGAAAGATGTGGGCGTTATCGGTACTGTAGATGGTTGGAATGTATACGCTGGCGGTAGCGGCGGTGCGCATCCTCGCATCGGCGACCTCATCGCAGAAGTTAAAACAGAAAAAGAAGCTCTTGCATTAGTTGATCGAATCATCGCATACTATAAAGAAAACGCACAAATCGAACGCATGGGCGAATTCATCGACCGCATTGGTTTAGAGGCTTTCAAAGCAGCTGTATTGGGCGACCTTGAAGGGGCTCCAGCTGAAAGCAAATCCGAAGAACCAGCTGTGTTCTTGCCTGGTCAAGGTAACGATCCTGAAGTAGAAGCACCACGTCTCGAAGCAGGTTCCCCTATCACTCCAGACACAATTATTCGCGACATCGTTGAAACCTACCCACATGTTGTACCTGTATTACAAGGTATTGGTATGGGCTGCTTAGGTTGCCCATCTGCAACAGCTGAGCCATTATGGCAAGCCGCAGAAATCCACGGTTTTAATGTATACGATTTAGTAGAGAAATTAGAAACAGCACGAAAAGGAGCTTAATATGTCCGCATTCTTAGGTCACATCCATTACTGGTTATATCGCAAAATTCAATTGCTCGTTGAGCGTGAAAATTTGATTTTAGAAAAAACTTCTAAAGTTGTTGATGATTTGGCGGAGGAACTACACTCCATCTCCGTAGATACATACGGCGAGCCAATTAATCCAAGCATTCCCTTGGAAAATATCATCGACCATGGCAATATTCACGGCTGGTTAGCTAACCAAATCAACATTGCTTCCGTTCGTGAAGCAGCTTTCATCAAAGATATGCTCGACACAAATTCCGGCGATGAAGCAGTACACGTAGTAACCGCTATTCTAGATGCCTTTGCAGTACAAGGCCAAGCATGTGGCGTTGTGGCTCAAGATAACCTTGAAGAACACACTGCACCAGCGATTTACAATGCGTTACAAAACTTCTACGTAAATGGCATGCCTTGCGATGGTGGTGACCAAGTGGTTTCTGAAAGCCCAGATGAATTTACCTGGGTTGGCGACCACAGATTACAAGCAGGCTACTGGCGTACAGCGGGCGTTGACCCTAAGTTCATGGCATTAGCTTACCAAACATGGTTCGAGGCCTTTGTAAAAGCTATCGATCCAGCATTTGAACTTGTAACGACAGAAGAAAATGGCACACGTTTATATACCATTCGTAAAAAATAATATAAACTATCTACTCTCAGATATATGTACTGAAAAAGGAGCGTAACTTACGCTCCTTTTTTCATACCTATTTTTATATAAATTATACAATAGCTTAACTATTTTCGAAACTGTAGCCATAAGCACAGAATTGATAAACAATATCATTTATAATACAATTATAAGATAGATATACAACATAGTATGTATTACATTAAACTTTCAATATAAAAATTAGAACTAGGAGGTCCATTATGGCAGGCACAGTTAATCAAGAATTAGGTTTATTATTCCAAGGTCCTAACTATGTAATCGTAAAAAAAGGCGGCAAGGCTGGTGAAAAGGTGGAAAAACATAACCACCCTGAAGCTAATGTCATCTTTACAGTTGTAAAAGGTAAAGTACAAGTGTTCCTTAATGAAACTGAAGAGCATGTACTTGTACCAGGCCAAGTATTGGAATTTAACGGCGACAACTACATCCAAGCTACACTCGTAGAAGACAGCGAATTCGTTGTAAACCTCATTCATAAACCAGAATAAAATACCAAAGGACAGTTGATACAAACAACTGTCCTTTTTATATGGAGTATATATTAAATAGAAATAGTATAATTATTAGGTTTTATATAGCTATTTATTGGTTCAGTTATATCCATAGTTATTAAATACCCATAGAATAATACATAATCTAAAGAGCATCCTTTTAAAAGGAATTATAGATTGTAAATTCACTCACATCAAAGCGTTTTGTATGGCCCGGTGCAGGAACACAGTCTGGATGAGGATAACCAATTGGGAAGATGGCTACAGGAATGATATTATCAGGCAAGTTATATGCCTTGCGTACTTTAGCAGGATCAAAATGAGCAATCCACGTTGTGCCTAAACCTATATCGGCTACGGTAAACATAATGTGGGATCCCACAATGCTAGCATCTACACCCCCCATATCTGTATCATCGTATTCTCGCTTCCAGCTCACCGTATTATCGTAACAAACGATAATTGCTAACGGTGCATTGAAGTGACCATTAGTGCAATCTTTTAGTTTCTTTAAGCTATCTTCTGTATTTAACACGAGCAGTCGTTGTGGCTGATAATTATGCGCCGTAGGTGCTAATCGAGCAACTGCGAGTAACATATCTACCTTCTCTTGCTCCACTGGTCGAGCATCGAACTTCCGAACTGAATACCGCTCTGTGGCTAACGCTTTAAAATCTTTCATTAAATCTCACTCCTTTATCGGATTTATTAAAATGTATTTTAATAAATAACCCCCTAGCTGATACCTCAGCTAGGGGGTTTTGTACTTATTATTTTTTAAGACGGCTAATTACTTCGTTAGTAATGTTTTCGATTTTGCTGTTAGCGTCAGCAGCACGAATTGTGTATGGATCATCCAATACTACGTCCATTTGTTTTTCAACGCGAATAGCTTCAACAGTGTTGTGAATTGCTTGCATCATAGGTTGAGCAATTTTATTGATTTCTTCGTTTTCTTTTTGAAGCAATGGAGCTACAGTTTTGTTGAATTCTGCTTCTGCTTGTGCAGAGTCTTTAATTTTTTCAATTTCTTGAACTTTTTTTTCAATTTGTGGACGGTATTGAGCGTCTACTTGTTGCATTTTCATATCTAATGCACCGTAGCCAGGGTAGCTATTTACTACTTGGCTCATATTTACTAAGCCAATGTTAGCAGCACTTGCTACTGCAGCAGTAGCAGACATAGCACCAACGATAGCTAAGGTAGTCAATTTTTTAGATAATTTCATCTGAAATCCTCCTCGATTAAAAGTGTCACTATACAATCCAATAGTGTACTATTTTTACTATAACAAATCTTGCTAACTTTCACAAGACTATGATAAATAGCATAATAAAGGCCTATGAACTACTTATGAAAGTTATTAGAACTTAAAATAATACCCACAAGCATACTCTGAGACCCTTAAAGCAGTCGATACAGACATATTCAGAACACACATGTGGGCATTTCGGCTTTCACCAATTATTTATGATTTGTCATCAAATTATGGTTTATTATTCACCGAATTATTGTTCATCATTTAAATAGATGTATTTATCGGATTTCAATTTAGATACAAGATCAGGTACCAAACCGATAAGACGATCAAAGCTGCTGCTGTAAGGATTGCCCTTAATGTTGAACAATTCGATGCGGTCACCTTTAATAACAAGGATTGCACTTGGTTCCATTTTGGCACCACCGCCACCGCCGCCAGATTCTTGGCTTTTGTTGGCTGTGCAATGGTTTGTACCAGTACCGAAGCCAAAGGTTACATCAACGAATGGAACGAGCGTAGTATCGCCGATTTGCACAGCTTCACCAACTACAGTTTCCACTTTAATCATATTTTTAAACTTCTCGAATAGGACTTCCAAATTCTCTTTTACATTACTGTTCTCCATCACAGTACCTCCGCTTTTTGTGAAAGTATTATTATTATAGCTATAATAATACAGCTCATATACTCAATTGACTTTATATATCCTTACGCTGTTTGACCCTGTTCGGCTTTTAGCTTTTCTAGCTGCTTTGCTTCCTTCCGTTTAACCCAGAAGACACGCGCACTTTCACCCAATAGGGAACGCATAGGTTTAGATACCAAGAATCTAGTACCATACCACGCCAATACGGCAAGAATCATACGACCTTTAATATGGCCGCTACCTTCAGCTACCCAGTTCACATAATCTATCTCAATAGACTCTGCTTGCTCAGGCCAAATGCTATACAACATAGAGGCAATAAGCCCCATCCGATACGGATCACCAATACCAAATCGGCCCTCTATAGCCATATCACGTGGTTTAGAGTGATTATAGCATCGTTTCGACACAAGGAATATCTGACGCCACAACTCCGTATTTCTCAAGTGTTTCATGAACCAGAATGTAGGAATTTCAGACTTGAATGATGCTACCGGATCATTGGGATCAGGCTTTCCAAAACGTTGTTTCACAGTCGTTTTAATATCATTTACCTTTGTAAAGACCTTTTCCTTGATAGAGCCGTCACTATTGAAAGTAACATGACTTATTACTTCATCATCATCTTGAATATGAGCCGTTGGATCTTGTTGTATCGAATCATACCGCTCAGCACGAGCTTGTGCATCCATATCCTTAGATGCCGCATCAGGTCGCTCAATGCGCTCCTTTGCCCTAGGTGCGCTCCCCGCCCCTGGTGATTCGTCATCATCAAAGCTTGTATCGGAGCCTTGGGCGCTCTTCAAGTCATCAAAGCTTGTGCCGCTAGAGCTTGCAGTTGGACCTTGTCCGCCGCCTTGCATAGCCTTTGCAAAAGCTTCTGCTTGTGATATGTCGCCGTCATCATCCATTACCTTTTGATATTCTTCATCTACACGATTTTCAAGCCATTGTTCATAGTCTTTCACAGGACCGATCTTAAGTACACCTAAAACGTATAATTCCTTAAAAAATGGTTTATTTTGAATGTACGCTAAGTGGAGTGAAAATACGCGCCACAGCCATTTGATACGCAGCTCGCCACGATATGGCGTCCGCCCATCAATTTCGATGCTATATGTGATTGGTGCCAGTAGGATAGTCAAGATGAGTGCTACAATGATGGCCACAATAACGAGGGCCACAATAGCCACTGTACTCAACCACATCACCTCCTTAGGTGTTCCTATGATTAGTTTTCAATGCCCTTTCGAGCCATTACGCCTTGTAAGTAGTAATGTTTAATCTCTTTCATCTCCGTTACGAGATCGGCCTCATCAATTAATTCTTGAGGAGCCCCACGGCCCGTAAATACGAGTTCTGTTTCTGGATGACGAGCATCGAGTAAAGCTTTAGTTTTATCCCATGTAATGAGTTCAAAGAAAAGAGCCATATTGTACTCATCAAGTACAACGAGATCGTACTCACCACTGCTGATAGCAGCGAGTGCACGTTCATAGCCTTTTTCAATGAGAGCTACATAATCCTTCGGAGGATTACCAGACTCAAAGACAACGACTTCATCGCCCCATTTAGCAAGTTCATCCTTACTCTTCATGCCTTCTTTGATGATAAAGAATGGCTTGCCCACAGTTTCTAATGTTAAATTTGTTAAGGTAGGTAAAATAGTATGCTCACTATATACTTTAGATTTCATAAATTGTAAGAAGAGGACTTTCTTGCCAGCGCCGATGGCACGAATGGCTAGGCCGATTGCGGCAGTTGTTTTGCCCTTGCCTTCGCCGGTATAAACTTGTACATAGGCCTTCATAGATATACCTCCATTCATATACTTTTATTTTACAATATATATATACAAAAGGAAAGAAAAAGAACTTGCTATGAGCGCATATGCACGCATAACAAGTTCTTTTTAGGTCTTATATAAGCTTTTATATTTCTAATTGCTAATTGGTAAGAAAATCATAGGATCTACAGGCGTATTATTAAGGCGTACCTCGTAATGAACGTGGGCACCCGTACTTTTACCAGTACTACCCATCAAGGCTATGGTTTGACCTTGTTTCACGCTCATCCCTACCGTTACCAATACGGCACTATTATGGCCATAACGGGTAACAAAGCCATTGCCATGATCGATTTCAACGAGGTTACCATAACCGCCGCTTGTATACCCTGCAAAGGTTACCACCCCTGCCGCAGTAGCCACGATTTGGGAACCATAGTCATCGGCAATATCGATACCTTCATGGAATGCACCAATAGCACCCGTAACAGGGTCAACACGGCTACCAAATGGAGATGTAATAACGCCCTTACTTGGCCAAATACTAGGTGTCGTACTATTCACAGCACCACCAGAACCAGCGGAGAAGTTGATGGATTGTAATGCCATCAAATCTTGTGCGCCACCATCGCGAAGGATATTGCGCATCGTATAGAAACTAACAAGCAATTTTTGTGCTTCCTTATCCATTTTGGATAGTCGAGCCGATAATTGTGCCGCTGTTAACGTCTGTGCTTCACTATTATCAGCGGCTTCCTGCTTTGGGTCGCTACCATCCCCGCCACCTTGAGCTGGTGTGCCAGATTCAGCGCCCTTCAGCATTTGCTTATTCTCTTCACTAATTTGATTTAAGTTTTGGATTTTCTTATCCAGAACCTCTGTTTTTTGTTGTAACAATTTTAACTGTTCCGATTGCAATTGCGTTTGTTGACGTAATTGCACAACCTCAGCCTGGCGCACGATGCCCCAAATACCGAGTACCAATGCCAAGACCAATACTACAGAACCAATAATGGCAACGAGTTTCGCTTGCTTGGTAGTTAATGTCAATATGCAGTTGTCACCATTTCTTTCAACTTTGTTTGAAATGAATGCCGGTATTTTCAACATAAAACTTCCTTATTTCGAAACGATAGCGCTCGTCAACGCTTCCTCATTAGTACGCTCACCCAACGCTTCGTTCAAACTTTCTAATTCTTCTTGTGAAAGACTTACTAAACTTTTACCTTTCACAATAGGTTTACTAAAAATACGAGATTCGCTACGACCGTAAATACTAGAGATACAGATACCATTATTGTTGCCATCTAGCAAGGTAAGCGCAAAGGACAAATCATTTCCGATATTTTCAAAGGCATTATACTTAATAAAGCCAATTTTTTGTATCGTATTACTCTGAATATTGCGGATTGCCACTTGCTCGGATAACAAGGACTCAAGGCCCTTCGCAGCATCGCGAATTTCACTGACCTCTACAGATAATTTACGCTCTAGGCTCGCACCATGCTCCCCTTGCATAAAGAAATCGTATTTCTTTTTCAAGCTACCTAAGCGGATGTGTAAGATTACACAATATACGAATAACACTATAACAAGAACGATGGTAACCATGCCTATCCACGGTTGAATCGATTCGAACATGTATTTTCCTTCCTATACAATCATCAAAACTCCAACAGTTAATTATACCATTCCAATTGTGAAAGTTAAATGACTGCATGCAATTTAATTTAATATATCTAATATAGATAAACGATATCTATATAACAATTTATATAGCAAGTATGTAATGTATATCTAAATGTATGTGTTACATACATATTACAATGCTATTTATTAGGCTATTTATCAGCCCTCTAGTTCGTCAACAAATGGGCTTATTGCTCGTTCTAGTATACCATGTAGAGCTGCTATGAGTACACCGTAATTTACAATGGGTGTACCTTGTACAACAGCGCATTCTATACGACGTAACACCTCACGGCGTGTTAACATACAAGCACCACAGTGGATGATCAAATCATACTGTGATACATCCTTAGGGAATGCTCCCCCACTAGTGAATTCTAACTGTAAATCTGTATAGCCTTGCTTTTTTAAAAGATTAGGTATTTTTACAGTCCCAATATCATCGCATTGACGACGATGTGTACAACCTTCACTGATAAGTACCTTGGAACCAGCTTTCAAATTCTTAATAGCCTTAACACCAGTTACTAAATCCTGTAATTTTCCCTTGAACCGCGCCATCAAAATAGAAAAGGATGTCAATGGAATCGAATCGGGTGTCAACTCATCAACCCGATCAAATGCTTGGGAATCACAGATTACCATTTTAGGGGGATTCTTAAGCGAGTGAATCATAGCCGGTAATTCTTCTGTTTGGCAGACTAAAGCTAAGCCTTTATGATCGAGAATTTCTCGGATAGTCTGTACCTGTGGCAAGATGAGTCGCCCCTTTGGTGCGGCACTGTCGATAGGACATACAAGAATGATTGTATCCCCCTCTTCAACTAAACCTTGTAAAAGAGTTTGCTCCCCTTCTACATCAAGTGGTGTTAGCCCACCGAGTAGATCAAGCAACTCTAATCGTTTCGCATCAGATGTGAAGTCAGCAGAGCCAATGACAGTAACCAATTCAGATAAACCCGTATGATCTGCTATATAACGCTCTCCCAGTATATCTCTGCCTATACTAGCTTTAGACTCCGTTAAATTGTTTGGCACCGCATTAATCTCATTAATGAAAAGTGCAACAGGTACATTATTTTGTTTCAAAAGACCTAACCAGTGCATATCGTCGGAGGTTGGCTCTTCATCGGTGCGAAGCACATAAACAGCCAAGTTAATCTTTTTCACGACCTCTTCGGTTTTCTCCATGCGCAATGCACCTAATTCAGTTGTATCATCTATACCAGCAGTATCAGTAATCACCACAGGGCCAAGTGGTAAGATTTCCATAGCTTTGCTTACAGGATCTGTTGTAGTCCCTGCCACATCGGATACTAACGATACAGGCTGATCAGTTAACATATTGATCAATGTAGACTTACCAGCATTACAACGGCCAAAAAAGGCAATATGTATGCGGTTTGCCTTAGGTGTTTGTTCCATAACCTATCCTTGTTACTTAACCTTCACATATATTACAAAATATATTATAAAGCTTCTGATAAATTATCTAATAACTTATCATATTATTTATTATAATCTCTTTAGAATACAGTAAAAGCGCAGCCCGTAGACTACACTTTTACTGCAGATTGTTATTATTACTATTACGACTATTGCAATTGCTATAGCTGTTATTATTGTTATTGTTGTTACTATTATCGTTACTATTATTGTTGGTGTTACGGCTATTGCTATTGCTTTTGCTTTTGCTTTTGCTTTTGCTTTTGCTTTTGCTTTTGCTTTTGCTTTTGCTTTTGCTTTTGCTTTTGCTTTTGCTTTTGCTTTTGCTAGCCAATTATACTCTAAACTCTATTGTTTCCGCATCTTCTGTTTGATCTTGCCCATCCATATATGCAATAAGTCTTTCTAATTCAGCTTCAGAGGAGAAAGCAATTTCAATTTTTCCTTGTACTTTTTTGCCTGCACGGAATTTAATATTCACAGGGGACCCTAAGCTTAGTTTTAAACGGTCCATTAGGGCACGAACCTCTGCCGTATTTTGAGGTTTACCAGTCTTTGCTTTAGACGATTTATTTTGCATAGACTTAACAAGGGCCTCTGCTTGTCTAGCACTTAGCTCACCCTCTTTAATACGTTCAGCTGCTTCTATTTGTTGAGCTGCACTTCTTAACGCTAATAATGGACGAGCTTGACCAACCGTTAAATCACCTTCGATAAGATCCTTTTGTACAGAATCACATAATTTTAAAAGACGAACCATATTAGCAATATATGAACGGCTACGGCCAAGACGAGCAGAAATCATTTCTTGCGTTTGCTTATAAGTATCCATCAATCCTTGATAAGCCAATGCTTCTTCAATGGGATCTAATCCTTCACGTTGTAGGTTCTCTACAAGAGCAACCTCTGTCATTTCTTCGGTATTATATTTTTTAACAATAACTGGTACTGTTTTCAATCCAGCAATCATAGCAGCACGATAACGGCGCTCACCAGCCACAATTTGATATTTATTCTTTTGTTTACGAACTACAATAGGTTGGAAAATACCAAGATTCTTAATTGATTCAGCCAATGTAGCTAGACTATCTTCATCAAAACTTTTACGAGGTTGATCTACATTTGGAACTAGCTCAGAAATCGGTAGTTCATGTATCTCCTTATCAGGCAATACAGACTCTACAGAGTCAACCTTCATTAAATTCTCAAGGCCCTTCCCCAATCCAGACACTTTGCTTTTTTTGCTTTTAATTTCTCTTGGCATACAACTAACCTCTCTCGGACTTACAAATATTTACAAATTTAAAATATGTAAATCACAAAAACCACCAAAAACTACTTTACTTAGCATTAGATACCTACATATTACCAGATACTTATTACCTTTAGGTACTTACTTCGCTTTTGTGTTTATTGAGCTTTAATACTTATTTATCTCTAGTGCTTATTTAGTTTTAGATGCTTTAATTACCTCTTTAGCTAATTTCGTATATACATCAGCACCTTTGGATTTTGGATCATATACAATGATTGGCTCCCCATAACTAGGCGCCTCACTTAAACGTACATTACGAGGAATAATTGTTTTATATACTTTATTGCCAAAGAATTTTTTTACTTCATCGGCTACTTGAATAGATAAATTTGTGCGGCCATCAAACATAGTCAATAGTACGCCTTCAATTTCAAGATCCTTATTTGATGTTTGTTGTACAATTGTTATCGTTTTAACTAATTGACTAACCCCTTCCAATGCGTAAAATTCACTTTGAATCGGAATCAATACACTATCAGCAGCAGTGAAGGCATTTAATGTTAATAACCCGAGAGATGGTGGACAGTCAATGACGATAAAATCATATGTATCTCGTACTGACGCCAATGCTTTTTTCAACATTGTTTCACGTGAAACAACGGAAACTAGTTCTACTTCAGCACCAGCTAGTTGAATTGTTGCAGGCGCCACAAATAGGTTTTCAAGCATTGTAGGTTGTACAATATCAGCAATTGGTTCCCCATCAATTAGAACATCATGCACACAGAGCTCTAAATCATCCTTTTCAATACCTAACCCAGAACTAGCATTACCTTGTGGATCCAAATCAACCAGTAACACTTGTTTACCTGCATCAGCTAAACAAGCACTCAAATTTACTGATGTTGTAGTTTTACCAACACCGCCTTTTTGATTAGTAATAGCTATAACTTTGCCCACTTAATTCACCTCACATCTTCGTTCAAAATATTTCTTTTCCATTATAACATAAAACAATGCTAATTACGGTATTTATAAATCAAATTCTCATTAATTTTTTATCTACTATATTATTTTATTTATCTACTACATTTTTCCCACTTACATTTATATTACGCACATAAACTTATAGGTAAATAACTTCATTAATATAATTACAACACTTATTTTTTATTGTTTCACGTGAAACATAGCAATTTATTCCTTTACTATATAGTACAACACAAAATAAGAAAAATTACATCAAATGTTTTATAAGTTTTACGATTAAATGTTTCACGTGAAACATTTAAGGATTAAAATCTAACGCAAAAATTAAGTTATAAAATTAATAAAAAATTTTACAGTAAAAAATTATCATATTAATATAAATCTATACCAATAGACAAATATACACAAAATTATTTTATATCATCTTTTTTATTTATAGAACAACACCATTAGCGAAAGGTATAAAGTAATCAACTTTTGATCGGTAACATTATATATAACAATAATATACGAAATGTAATTTACTATACTAATATTAATATACTTATATACTCATCACAAACTATTAGATTATATTTAACAAATTGTTTCACGTGAAACATTAAGATTAACATTAAGTACATAAAAACTTCATCGACAATAACTTTTACGATCAAAAAATCATTTTGATATAACTTTAAACTATACCTATATACTACTAAATTATATGAGAATACAGACCCCATATACTTTGACAGGTATTATTCATATCTATATACTATTAGTTAGATAGTAATTAGATTGATAATCTTAAGAGTCTAGAAAAATCACTCTATAAGATTTATATATACAATTAATAACAGTAAGCACACGCTCTACGGACACGCAGAGCTTTTTATTTTGAAGAGGAGGCGTTTCTATGCCCATCTATAACGGAATGCTTCCTGCCATCGATAAAGCAGAAGTAAAACGATACGCAGGACTTCGTCACGCTGAGGATTTCCCACAAAACTATGTTGACGAAGCATGTAAGGAAATCCAATTATTGGCTACACCTAGGGGTGTATATCAAGAATATGATTACGATGCAGAAACAAAAACAATTTTAAGCAATCCACCGCTTAAAATTGAAGGGTCTATCATTGAAAAACATCTAGAAAAATCTACTAAAGTATACGTATTAGGTGTAACAGTTGGAGAAGATGTAGAAATTCGTAGTGAGCAGTTATTTAAACAAGGTAACTATACGGTAGGCTTATTACTTGATGCAGCAGCCACAACTGCTGTAGAACAGGTAGCTGATCAGGTAAACGAAGTAATCAATACAATTGCTAAAAAACAAGGCTATAAGCCAACTTGGCGTTTTAGCCCTGGTTATGGCAACTGGCCACTAGAAATTCAACCACAATTAGCTAAAATTATCAAAACAGAGATGATTGGCTTACAAGTAACAGAGAACTATTTATTATTCCCACGTAAGTCTGTAACGGCTATCATCGGTTTAATGCCAGCAAACGAAGATATTAAAACTAAACGAGGCTGTACATCTTGTTCACAACAAAACTGTGCATCTCGAAAATTACCAGAGAAGGCAACAGTCAACACCCAAGATGGGGGAGAAGAGGAAGGTAGTAAAACCACTGCCGACATTTCTGGTATTGCCATGAAGGGGCAACCAATACAATAGTGTTTCACGTGAAACATTGTAATTTAGGATGTTAAAGGAAGATGTTTATGTATATATTTGACGGTGCTATGGGCACAATGCTTCAAGCGGCAGGCTTAGAAGAGGGCTATTGTCCAGAGCTATTTAATATTGAAAGACCAGAAGTAGTAAAGGATATTCATGTTCAATACTTACAACATGGCAGTGATGTAATCACTACCAATACATTCGGTGCTTGTGGTCTTAAATTAGAAGATTATGACTTGCAGGATCGCGTAAGAGAAATCAATATTGCAGCTGTGAAGGTAGCAAAAGAAGCCATTGCAGAGAATAAACCAACTGCTCGTGTAGCAGGTTCTATGGGTCCTACAGGTCGTTTTTTACAACCATTAGGCAATATGAGCTTTGACTCCATCTATGATACATATCGTGAACAAGCCGAAGCATTAATCGAAGGTGGCGTTGATTTTATTATCATTGAAACTATCATCGACGTACAGGAAATGCGTGCCGCTTTATTAGCTTCTTTAGATGCTCGTGAAGCAGCAGGAAAGACAAAGGATGATGTACAAATCATTTGTCAATTTTCTTTCAGTGAAGACGGTCGTACTATTACAGGTACACCGCCAGCAGTAGCAACTACTATTGTAGAAGCTATGGGGGCTGATATCATTGGTATCAACTGTTCCCTTGGGCCTGAGCAAATCACACCTCTTATCGAAGAGATTGCAAGCGTTACAAATTTACCAATAAGCTGTCAGCCAAATGCCGGTATGCCTCAATTAATAAATAAACAAACTGTATTCCCACTTTCAGCTGAAGAGATGGGGCCTTTGATGCTTCTAATTGTTGACGCTGGTGCAAGCTATGTTGGCGGCTGCTGTGGTACAACACCAGCTCATATTCAATCTATTTCCGATGCTGTGAAAGCTCATACGCCAAAAGAACGCGCCCACATTGCACCTAAAACAATTATTACAAGCCGTACTAAACTTTTAGAATTAGGCCATCATACAAAACCACTTATCATTGGCGAACGTATTAATCCAACTGGCCGTAAAGTCCTCGCTCAAGAATTGCGCGATGGCTCTTTCATCCGTGTTAAACGTGATGCGTTGGATCAAGTAGAAGCTGGCGCAGATATCCTCGATGTAAACATGGGCGTAGCTGGCATGGATCAATCACCCTTAATGGAACGTGCCATTTTCGAGTTATCCATGCTCGTAGAAACACCATTATCCATTGACACATTAGACCCAGTAGCTATGGAAATAGCGCTTAAAAACTATCCAGGTCGTGCCCTCATCAACTCTGTAAATGGGGAGGAGGAGTCTATTACGCACGTAATGCCTTTGGCTAAACGGTATGGTGCAGCATTGCTTTGCTTGCCAATTTGTAGTGGTGACTTACCTGAAAAAGCAGAAGATCGCGTTGCTTTAGCTGAAAGTATCGTAAATCGTGCTTACGGTTATGGTCTTCAACCACATGACTTATTACTCGATCCATTAGTATTAACACTTGCCAGCGGGGAAGATAGTGCACGCCAAACATTGCGTACGCTACAATTATATAAAGAAAAATTTGGCTTCCCAACAGTAATGGGCTTGTCCAATATCTCCTTCGGCATGCCTCAACGTCCATATTTGAACGGCCAATTCTTAACTATGGCCCTTGCATGTGGCTTAACAACACCGATTATGAATCCACTCAATTATCCAGCCAAAAAAGCATTTGTATCTAGTACTACCTTACTAGGCTGGGACCCAGGTTCTGCTGAATTTATTAAAGAATACGGCTATGAAGACGAAACTACCGCTCCTGGTAACTCTGCTCCTAAAGGGCCAGATAAAAAGTCCTTCGATAGTAATGATCCTTTAGCCAATATTCGCGCATGTGTAGAACAAGGCGAAAAAGAGGCTATCATTGATCTTGTAAAAAAAGCCTTAGCAGATGGTATCGATCCATTAGATCTTACGAAAAAAGGCTTATCGGAAGCGATGAACGTAGTAGGGGATAAGTTTGGTTCTGGTAAGTTATTCTTACCACAAGTAATGCTTGCTGCTGAAACAATGCAGGCTGCTTTCAACACCATTAAAGAAATTATTCCTGCTAGTGAAAGTTTAGATAAAGGCACCGTTGTCGTGGCTACAGTTAAAGGCGACATTCACGATTTAGGTAAAAACATCGTAGCAGCATTGCTCGAAAACAATGGCTACAAAATCGTCGACCTTGGTAAGGACGTTGATCCAGAAGTGATTGTACAAGCCATTAAAGATAACAAGGCTGCCCTCGTTGGCATCTGTTCCTTGATGACGACTACAATGCCACAAATCGACAATACTATCGCTGCTATCCGTGCAGCAGGCCTTAAAACTAAGGTCATGGTTGGTGGCGCTGTAGTATCTCAAGACTACGCAGACCAAGCAGGTGCAGATATCTACGCTAAAGACGGCATCGCTGCTGTTAACCACGCTAACGACTTTTTTGAAACACTAGAAAAATAATTTATAGTAACGAGGTACATGATGACATTAAGAGAAAAACATCAACAAGGGCAGTTCACCATTACTGTTGAATTGGATCCTCCTAAAAGCAGTTCTGCAGAAAAGACCTTCGAACAAGCAGCCCGTTTGAAAGGGAAGGTGGATGCTATCAACATCGCTGATAGCCCTATGTCCAAAATGCGCATGAGCCCAATTTCTCTTTCTTATTTGTTACAACATAACAAAGAAATTGAAACTATTTTCCACCTTACATGCCGCGACCGTAATATTATCGGATTGCAATCCGAATTACTCGGTGCAGCAGCTTTGGGCGTGCATAATATTTTAACACTCACTGGTGATAAACCAGATAATGGGGACCATCCATTTGCACAATCCGTATTTGAAGTCGACTGTATGGGACTACTCAACATCGCTAAAACATTAAATGCAGGCAAAGACCTTGCAGGTAATGACCTAGACGCACCTACAAACTTCTACATCGGTGCAACTGGTAATCCTGGTGCTCTAGATTTAGAGATTGAACGCCAAAAATTAGCTGCTAAAATTCAAAATGGCGCTCACTTTGTACAAACACAACCAATTTACGATTTAGAACAGGCAAAACGCTACATTGACAAGATGTCTGAATTCGATGTACCTATCATGCTAGGTTTGATTCCACTTAAAAGCTTTAAAATGGCTACATACCTCCATGAAAAAGTGCCTGGAATTAACCTTACTCAAGAAATCTTGGACCGCATGGAAAAAGGTGGTAAAGAAGCGGGTACAGAAATCGCAATCGAAACACTTGAACAAATCAAGAAAATAGCAGCAGGCGTACATATTATGCCTTTAAATGATATCGATACAACATTATATATTATTGATCACGTATAAAGTCATTCTGAGATTAACATATAACACCTTTCCCACGACCTCCATAGTGAACTAAGTCGTTCTTAGGGAAAGGTGTTATATGTATCTTTATCTCCGCCTCATATAGTGAACAAAATATATAATTTTGTCGTAAACGATATCATTTAATAGATATAGGGTGGGGGAGGGAATCCAAACTAATTCGTTACTAAGAAAAGGAAAAGAGGATGCAGATCTAAGATTTGCATCCTCTTTTTATTTATGTAGCATGGGGTTTAGTTATATTAATTTATATTAGTTTCTACGCCTAAATCATCAACTGCTATACTAACGGTTTGTCTTTGATTTCTTTTGGTTTTCGTGGATATTGTTTTGGTGTTTTTCCAATTTTCTTTATATACACGATTGCTCGTTTATCCTCTAAGGTTGGCAAAGTAACGGTTCTTACTTCTTCGATAGTAGCTTTTAGTTTGCTAAGGGCTTTATTAGATTCTTTAACTTCTTCTTCGTAGATAGCGCCTTTTAAAGCAACGACGTAGCCACCTTCTTTTACATATGGCACAGTCCATTCTAAAAGAATCGGCAAGCGTGCCACGGCACGGCTCGTAGCAATATCGAAGCTTTCACGGTAATCTTGATGACTCAAATCCTCCGCACGTCCGTGTAAGGTAGTACAGTTCGTCAGGTTTAGTTCATCTATAACCGATTCCAAAAAGGTAAGCCGTTTTTTCAAAGAATCAAACAGGGTAACCTTGAGGCTACGGTCATAGATAGCCAATGGAATACCAGGAAAACCTGCACCGGTACCAACATCGATAATCGTCATGCCAGATTTGATAATTTCAGAATCATAACAGGAGAGGGAGTCAATCATGTGCTTAACCACGACCTCTTTCATATCCGTAATACCCGTTAAATTGAGATATTTATTTGTTTCAATCATATGCGCATAATACATGTAAAAGTCTTTTGCTTGCTCTTCCGTACAAGGCAAGCCAAAATGACTCATTTGCTCCATCATGTACGAAACAAATTCAGACTGAGGTGCTATAGGCACATCGTATTTTTCTTTCATAAGTACTCCTAATGAATTGTCTAATATGTATAGGACAATAAAATCTGTAGGAAATATCTTTTAAAATCTGTAAGAAATATCTTCTAAAAAGTTCATATAAAATGCATGTTATTACATACTATTTTATTTACTTCTGTTGTATTGTTCGAGTTGGATTAACAGAACAGATACGTCCGCAGGGGATACGCCAGAGATACGGCTTGCTTGGCCGATGGAGTGAGGGCGAATTTTGTTGAGCTTTTGTTGAGCTTCAAGGGAAATACCCTTGATTTGTGTATAGTCCCATTCTTTTGGAAGAATTTTTTCTTCTAGTTTACGAACCTTATCGACTTGCTCCATTTGCTTTTTGATATAACCTTCGTAGGTAATGGAAATGTCGACAGCTTCCTCTACGTCAGGTGTATAGCGTTTCAAACCAAATGCATCGGCTACGATGGCGTAAGAGAGTTCGTTACGTTTTACTAAATCATAAGCGTGAATACCTGTTCTAATAGGTGCTGTACCTAAACTTTCAAGCAAAGCTTGTGTTTCCTTGGATGGATTGACAGGTGTATTTCGTAACATATCCATTGCTTCTTCGATAGCAGCTTTTTTAGCTGTAAATTTAGCCCAACGATCATCTTTTACAAGACCGATTTCACGGCCTTTTTCCGTAAGACGCATGTCTGCATTATCTTGACGAAGCAATAAGCGGTATTCACTGCGGCTTGTCATCATGCGGTACGGTTCATTTGTACCTTTTGTTACAAGATCATCGATGAGAACACCGATGTACGCTTCAGAGCGAGCAAGGATGAACGGTTCTTTACCTTCAAGCCACAATGCTGCGTTGATACCAGCCATGAGGCCTTGAGCAGCCGCTTCTTCATAGCCAGATGTACCATTGGCTTGACCTGCAGAGTAGAGGCCTTCAATATGTTTCACTTGAAGTGCTGGTGTCAATTGCGTTGGATTCAAGCAATCGTATTCGATAGCATAGGCAGGGCGCATAATTTCAACATTCTCAAGTCCTGGAATAGTACGCAAGAACGCATATTGTACATCCATTGGAAGAGATGTACTCATGCCTTGAACGTACATTTCATTTGTGCCTGTACCTTCTGGCTCTACGAATAATTGATGGCGTTCTTTATCGGCAAAGCGCACTACTTTATCTTCGATGGAAGGGCAGTAACGAGGGCCTACGCCTTCAATTTTTCCACTATACATAGGAGCGCGGTGAATATTGCTATGAATGATTTCGTGCGTTTCTTTGTTAGTATAGGTCAACCAACATACATCTTCATTACGGTTAATCCATTCATCCATGAAGGAAAATGCGTGATGATGTGCATCGCCTTCTTGAACTACCATATTTTCGAGGTTTAAAGTACGTTTATCTACACGTGCTGGTGTACCCGTCTTAAAGCGCATCAATTCAACACCATTATCGAGCAAGGATTGAGAGAAATGTTCCGCTACGCGTTGACCATTTGGACCGCCCACATAATCGATATCGCCGATGAGGATTTTACCTTTCAAATAGGTACCTGTACAAAGAATAACAGCCTTAGCGCCATAAAATTCACCAAGCTCCGTAACGATACCTGTGACCTTGCCATCCTCCACCTTAAGCTCTGTCACCATGATTTGCTTAACATTAAGATTATCTGTATTCTCCAATGTTTGTTTCATCAAATGTTGATATTTAATCTTGTCGGATTGACAACGCAAAGAATGAACGGCAGGTCCCTTACCCATATTGAGCATACGCATTTGAATAGCCGTAGCGTCCGCATTGATACCCATTTGACCGCCTAATGCGTCAACTTCGTAAACAAGATGGCTTTTACCAGGACCACCCACGGCAGGGTTGCACGGCATAAGCGCAATATTATCTAAACTGATGGTCGCCATCAACGTGCGATGACCCATGCGGGCAGTAGCGAGAGCCGCCTCACAACCAGCATGACCACCGCCGATGACGATGACATCATAATTATCTACTGTGTACATATCAATTAAATTCCTTATATTTGTTACTTATCTTATTGTGAAAGTTTAAATCATTTCCCTAGACAAAAACGACTGAATAGTTCGTCGATCATGGATTCTCGGATTGTATCGCCTGTGATGTCGCCTAGTAGTTCCCAAGCGCTACGCAAGTCGGTAGCTACAAAGTCTACTGGCATGCCCATATCAATGGAGGAGAGGGCTTGTTCGACTTGTACCTTTGCTTGTTCCATAAGGCTAATGTGGCGCACGTTACTAATCATGGCGCTGTTGTCTTGTTTTACGCGACCGCCGTAGACGAGTTCTTGCACCCATTTGGAAAGAACTGCAGAGCCTTCGCCTTCTTTAGCACTGATGCGTTCTATGGCTGTAAAGGTGCCGTGTTCTTTAATATTTTCATCTGTAACGACTTGTGCCACGTCGGACTTATTGAGGAGTACGATGGTATTTAAACCGCTCACAGAGGTCAAAATTTCGATTTCTTCAGGGTTTAACGGAGTAGATCCGTCAATAACGCAGAGCACGATGTCTGCTTTGTTGATATAATCACGAGCACGCTCCACACCAAGGGCTTCTACCGTATCTTGTGTATCCCGAATACCTGCCGTATCGATGAGGCGTAGAGAAATGCCTTCTACGGTCATATATTCTTCAATGCTGTCCCGCGTCGTCCCCGGAATATCCGTTACGATAGCGCGGTTTTCGCGCAAAAGAGCGTTCATGAGGCTCGATTTACCTGCATTTGGACGACCCACAATAACCGTCGTAATACCATCTCGAATGAGGCGACCTGTATTCGCTGTGGACAAGAGATCATCCATGGCTTTCAAAATAGGCTGTAATTGATCACGAACCTCTTGGCTCGTTACGTCCTCGATATCCTCCTCAGGATAGTCGATGGTTACCTCTAAATGAGCAATCATGGCGATGAGCTGTTCTCGCACATCTTTCACAAAGGATGAAACAGTCCCATCTAGCTGTGCCACAGCGAGGGAGAGAGAGTCCTCCGTTTTCGCTTCAATAATATCAATGATCGCCTCCGCTTGGGTGAGGTCGATACGTCCGTTCATAAAGGCACGCTTCGTAAATTCACCGGCCTCAGCCATGCGTACATTGTGATTGACGAGCAATTTTAGAATTTGTCGAACTGGCACAATGCCGCCGTGACACTGAATTTCCACTACATCCTCTGCCGTGTAGGAATGAGGACCTTTCATTAATAACACAAGAACCTCGTCGATGGTCTTGTTAGTTGCAGGGTCCACAATGGTCCCATATTGTATCGTTCTATTTTGGCGGTCCATCAAAGGAACGGTGCCAACGCTCTTGAACAGGCTATTTACAATAGGAAAACTATCCTTGCCGCTGACCCGAATAATACCAACCCCACCGATGCCGGGCGGTGTCGCAATGGCCGCTATTGTATCATCTATATACATACATATCTCCGTATTTCGATTATCTAGTATTTATTTTTGTATATGTTCTTCGCCTGTGAAAGTTAAACTAAACTAATCTTTGCATGCGAAGATTAACTTAGGTTAGCTTTCACCATAACCTAAAGAATAAAGGGAACAGCCCTCAAGCAACCGAGGATATCAGTTACTTGAAAGCTGCACTACTATATTTTATTTTTTGTACGAAATCACAACGTGACGGAATGGTTCATCCCCTTCACTGTTGGTAACAACGTTTTTATCCCCTTGAAGGGCAGTATGAATGATTTTACGTTCAAAAGCATTCATCGGTTCTAAGGAAACCTTTTGACGGTTACGTTTCACCTTAGAAGCCAAACGTTTCGCGAGATTTACCAATGTTTCTTCTCGGCGAGAACGATAGTTTTCCACATCTACCACGATATGGCAGTGGCCAGATACATCCTTGTGAGCCACGAGATTTGTTAAGTATTGAATAGCATCCAAGGTTTGACCATGTTTGCCTATCAAAATACCTAAATCTTCGCCATGTACTTGGAATGTAATCTTGTCTTTGGTCATCATCTTTTCGATAACCACAGTAAGGCCCATTTGTGTAAACATATCATCTAGGAATTGTTTACCTTTTTCAGCAATTTCTTGTTGATCTTCTTTTGAAAGTTCTTTTTTAGAAGGTTTTTCCGTTACAGTACTTTCAGAAGTTTCAACTGCTATATCTTGTACTTCTGTTTCGCTTGTTGCCACTGGTTCGGAAGCAATAGCTACAGATTGTTCTTCTGCGTTAGCTACTTCTTTTGCAGTAGCAGATTGAGCCAAAGCAGTGAAGAATAAGCGAACAACTGCTGGTTTACGACCAATGCCTAAAAATCCACTAGAAGGTTGTTCTAAGACTTTAGTTTCTACCAATTCTTGGCCTTCAGCGGCTAATTGAGCTACACCTTTAGCAATGGCATCTTCAATGGTTTTAGCAGATACATCGATAAATTCCATAATTGCCTCCTACTTAGCGTTCAAATTTTTGTAAATGAAATGCTGTTGAATCAATTGGAATACGTTAGAAACTACCCAGTAGATAACGAGACCAGATGGGAAGCTCAAAGAAATGTAACCAATGAATAAAGGCATAAAGATTGTCATAATCTTTTGTTGTTGCGCAGCTGCACCAGTTGCACCATTACTAGTTTGACGAGACATAACCCATGTGGATAATGCACTCAAAATAGGTAAGATATACATTGGATCTGGATCGCCAAGGCTAGGCAACCACAAGAATTGTACAAAGTTTGGATCGTATGGGTAATCTTTCAAAGCCCAGTAAATCGCGATCAAGAATGGCATTTGTACCAACAATGGCAAGCAACCAGCCAATGGGTTAACGCCCATTTCTTTGTACAATGCACCCATTTCCGCTTGCAGTTTTGCAGGATCGTTTTTGTATTTATCTTGCAATTGTTTCATGCGAGGCTGCAATTCTTGCATAGCCTTCATGGATTTGATTTGCTTAACAGTAAGTGGTGCCAAAATCGCTTTAATAACGATTGTTAAAAGGATAATAGCCACACCGTAGCTTGGATAACCTATCATTTGAGTCAATTGGAACGCATAAGTTACCAATGTGCTCATTAAATCAACGATAGGTTGGAAAATACCACTTAAAAAGTCCATTGTTTCTCCTTTTTCATACAGTCCGAAATCGTCCTTTGCGCATCTATATATCGTTATGGTATGGTCTAAATTTCATCCATACAGATGCTCAGGTATTTCCAAAACTGTGCTCGATGGTTTTTGTGAAAGTAACTTTCACAGAACGCATCCAGCCTAATCCCACGTGGGTTAGGGAACTGGATCGTAGCCACCCTTATGGAAAGGATGACAGCGAAGAATGCGTTTTAAACCCATCCAGCTACCTTTCAAAGGACCATATTTTTCGATGGCCTGCAGAGTATATGTGGAACATGTCGGATAATAACGGCAACATCCAGGTTTTAAGGGAGATATGGCGAGCTGATAAAACCTAATTAAAAGTCGTAAAAGCATGGTTATACAGCGTTTCATGGAAACCTCCATATACACAAAAAGGACCAAAGCCTCTAACTTGTGGTCCTATTTATTATTTTGTATCAATAATTTGCTTTTCCGCAAGAGATACAAAATCTCCTTTTCCGCTTTTTCGTAGGTAGCGTTTTTCAGAGGGCCACGTCCAACAATTACGATATGATACCCTTCGCGAATGGCATGCTGATTGAGGCGATATACCTCTTTCATCAGGCGTCTAGCTCGGTTGCGCTCCACTGCACAACCAACCTTTTTGCCTGTTACAAAACCAATGCGCGTAGGTTGCTTTGCCACGGGCATACGATACAGTACACACATACGGCCTACTTCGTATTTTCCGTGCTTATACACAAGGCGATATTCATTATTGTGCGTCAGTCGTCTTGCTTTATCAAGGCAATAATCCATATGCATTGTCCTTAAGTCCTAAGAATAGAAAAACTTGGCAGCAGCGCCAAGTTTTTTCTCCTGCCTAACAGCTATTATATTATGCAGATAAGCGTTTTCTGCCTTTTGCACGTCTTCTTTTCAAAACGAGACGGCCACCAATAGTTTTCATGCGTTCACGGAAACCATGGGTACGTTTTCTCCAAAGAGTATTTGGTTGGTAAGTACGTTTCATTAGTAAAACACCTCCTCGTCATTCTGTATTGTTTTACTTATACCATAACAGGGTAATTATAGAGGTAAAACGTAAATTTGTCAATATAATAAAGGGGTTCTGCTGTGAGTTCTTGTATTTCTGAAAATAATTCTACTACACATTTTATCCTGTAATTGATGTTACGTTTCCAGGGGGAGGAATATAGGGCTCCTTCATCGCTCCATACTCATCGTAAAGTCGCTCAAAAGGACCCTATATTCCCTCCTAAGGCAACCCTAATTTCACCTTCAACACCACTGCACGATGTAAACGTAACATCAATATCAGCATACAAGAACTCACAACCTTAATTTTTTTATATTAGACAAATTTACATTTTAATCTCTAGTTGAAGAGAGGGGAGGAATAGATGTGGTTTTCTCCCTCCATACTCATCGTAAGTCGGTCAAAAATCCATATCTATTCCTGCTCCTAACACACTCTAATGACTACTCATACACCTACCACCAGTATAAAAAGTAGTATCAGTTTTTATAGGAAATCTAAAAGTCTTTCAGAATACAGATCTAAGATTTAACAAATCTTACCTTTTAACCTCTTGAGGAGAGAGGAAATAGGAATAATTGATGTTACGTTTCCAGGGGGAGGAATATAGGGCTCCTTCATCGCTCCATACTCATCGTAAAGTCGCTCAAAAGGACCCTATATTCCCTCCCTAAGACAACCCTAATGTCATCCTCAACACCACTACACGATGTAAACGTAACATCAATTTATCAACATACAAGAACTCACAATTCAAATTTTTTTATACTTTGGCAAATTTATGTTTTTATCTCTATTTGAAGAGAGGGGAGGAATAGATGTGGTTTTCTCCCTCCATACTCATCGTAAGTCGGTCAAAAATCCACATCTATTCCTGCTCCTAACACACTCTAATGATTACTAATACACCTACCACCAGTATAAAAAGTAGTATCAGTTTTTATAGGAAATCTAAAAGTCTTTCAGAATACGGATCTAAGATTTAACAAATATTACCTTTTAACCTCTTGATAGAAAAGGGGGACAATTGATACTATTAATTTCCTCTGACTTCTCTCCCCGATTTTCATTTAAGTTGTGTTGATAACGTTTTATAAACAGATCTAATGTAGATTGATAGAAGGTATATCTATTACTTTTTTGGTTATATGTATAAAAATCATAAAATTATATGGTTGGAGGAGGGGAAGTGAAACTACTTTTTGAGCGACTTGCGTCAGGATGGAGCGATAAAAGTAGTTTCACTTCCTATCCCAAAAGTAATAGATATACCAAGAGAAAATTAAAATATACATTATAAACAGTTTATAAAAGTTATCCACAGATTGAATGACAAATTACTTATTTTTTGGTACAATCATACTTGAAATTAGGGAAAATTATATATTTTTATAAGTTTTTGATGGATAACTTTCGAGGTTATCCACATTTTTTCTCTTTTAATCTATAAAAACTAAAAAGTCAGTAATTATCTATATAAAATAGACTTTTATTTTTACTTATTCACAGGTTATACACAAGTTATTCACAGGAATAATATGTTTTTCCACAGCTTTTACAATGGTTATACACATTATTCCTAAAGTT